>JBDRBY010000051.1:0-44745 GCA_043822245.1 Candidatus Omnitrophota bacterium | reverse complement strand
TTAGGGGGATTTTGTCATTTCTCTCCACAATCGATATGCATTTGATTTTAGATTCATTTTACAGTTCATCTTGTATCAAATCCCCCTGGCCCCCTTTTTCAAAGGGGGGAAAGATCTGCCCCTTTTTCAAAGGGGGGAAAGTTCTGACGCTTTTTCAAAAGGGTGGAAAAGATCTGCCCTTTTTTCAAAAAAGAGAAGGGAAACTACTTCACTCTTTCTTTCATAATTCTTTCATGTTATTTTTGACACTATCCTTTCCAAGTCCCTACACACAAAACTACATAAAATTGTAACACGTTTACGTGTATTGTGTCAAATTGCAATACTCCCGTCTATTTTGGAGACAAGATCATTCTTAGGAACCGCGCCTACTATTTTATCTCTCATCTCGCCGTTTTTAAAGATAATAAATGTGGGCACATTCATAACTTCATATCTGGCAGATACTTGCGAAGATTCCTCAACATCTATCTTGCACACTTTAAGCTTTCCTTCATATTCTTTGGCTATTTCAGCCACAACAGGCGCCATCATCCGGCACGGCCCGCACCACCGGGCCCAAAAATCTACCAACACCGGAATTTTTGCCTCAAGCACTTCCCGCCCAAAATTGTCGTCATTTACCATACCGACTAAATTCTCTCCCATATCAAGTTTCTCCTTTCCCCTCGAACACAAAATCAGGTTAAACTAACCTGGTTAAATTTGCCGGGTTAAAAGTTTTTCGGCCGCTTCGACTACATCATCTACTGTAACCATCTTAAGGCACATAAAATCTTTTTCACAATCATGGGCCAGGCATACATCACATCCGGCGTCTTTGTGAATAACCGTGTTTTTCCGCCCTAAAGGTTCCCATCTTTTGGGAGAGAGGCCTGGATCACGACGGCCAAAAATAACCACAACAGGCGTCCCAACGGCGCTGGCCACATGCACCGGCCCGGAATCATTTGACACAAAAAGTTTGCACCGAGACAAAAACTCCGCCAATTCTCCTACCTTCAGCCTGCCGGTTAAATCTATAATCTTTCCGCGCGATTTAGAAACGACTAAATCACTATACTCTAAAGTGTCTCTGGCTCCAACCAATGCGATACAAGCCTTATATTTTTCAGCCAAGATGTCAGCAACTCGCGCGAATCTTTCGCAAGGCCATCTTTTTGAAGCGCAACTGGCACCCGCGTGAAGAGCGATTATATCACCTTTTATTCCAACCTCCTTTAAAATTTGGCCGACAGACTCTTTATCCTGATGGGACGGCGCCATGTAGGGCATCCGGTCAGCCTCTCTTACATCAAATCCGGCTTGTTGTAAAAAATCAAAGATATAATCAATTTCATGCTTCGCGCCTTCATGTTTATCATGCAAAATCCTTTTTGTAAGAAGAAAAGGAACCTTGCGGTCATATCCTATCCTCACAGGGATACCTGCTAAAAAAAACATAATATGTACTCTATTTGTAGGATGTAACGCTATTGCCGTATCAAATTTCTTTTTTCGGAGCCCCAGAGAAAACCTGAGAGTATTCCGGAAACTTTTATCCATTTCTCGCTTGTCGTAAACTATAACCTCATCGAGATGCGGATTATTGATTATAACATCCTGATTTTCCGGCCTTACCATAAAAGCGATATAAGCGTTGGGATATTTCCTGCGCATCAGCCGTATTACCGGCGTGGAAAGAACCACATCTCCCAGCCTGTCTGTCCTTGTTATGAGAATTCTCTTTTCCTTCAAATTTAACCTTATCTTTTGAATTTGCCGAAAACATCCAAATATACGTTATAATCTTCATCGCTAAAACAAATGTACCTTACTTCGTCAAACTCATTCTGGTGCTTTTTCCCACTATAAATAACGGACTGCCGCGAGGGCTATCCCTACGGATTAGATATCGGTTAATAGTTTTTCCGCCATTTGGAACACGTCATTGACTTCTATATCAGATATGCACCCTTGCGCGATGCCCCTCGCGCATTGCGCTTTCTCACAAGGGCGGCATGAAACATCCGATTTTATGACTTTACTGCCCTGCGCTAAAGGCCCGTATTTTCGCTCATCCGTCGGGCCGAAAATAGCGATTGTACGCGTACCTACCGCGCTTGCTATATGAAGCGGCGCGCTGTCATTAGTTATTACAAGGCTCGCTTGCCGCGTTAATTCCGCGAGAGAAGCGATTGATGTCTTTCGGCATAGATTAACAACCGTTTCTTTTTTGTTTGACATGAAAACTTCTATCGTTTCCATGTCGTTTTCGCTACCAACCACAAAAATATAACACCCTGCCTCACGGCTTAATCTATCGGATAATTCCGCGTATTTATAAGCCGGCCATCTCTTAAGATGGCTCTTCGCGCCAGGATTAATTATAACTATTTTTCTCCGGGCTCTTCGCGCTATCAGGCCTTTTATGTAATCCCTCTCTTCATCCTTAGTCTCCGGCATAAAAAAATGATTATTAACAAAGGGGTCTATGCCCAAACAAGACAGCCTTGAAAGATGTTCTTCTTTTTTGTGACATATTTTTGGAATTAAAAAACGAGAATAAAGTTTCGCGCCTGTAAGATACGGAATCAAAGAATTTTTTAGATCCACTACAACATCATATTTTTCAGCACGAAGCTCAATCACCTGATTCAGCCTCCGAATAAGATTCTGACACTTTTTATTTACCGTGATTTTTCTAACAGCAGGATGTGAAACAAATAATTCCTCGCCCGCTGATCCGGTAATGACATCTATCCCCGCTTCTGGAAAAGCGTCACACAGTCTTTCTAAAACAGGAGTAGTCAATATAATATCTCCCAAATTGCTTAGTGTTATAAACAAAATCGACTTAATTTCTTTCATTTTTTCCTCAGGCTCTCTTCCGCCGCGGCAAAGACTTCGTTTACGGTAATTGATCTCATGCATAAATAATCTTTTTCGCAAGATTCTATGTAGCATGGAATTTCACAATCTATTTCTTTCTGTATGATTATATTCCGACCTTTGCCGCGCGGACCTGTAATTTCGCGTGAAGTTGGGCCGAATAACCCTATGATAGGATTTCCCGCGGCTGAAGCTAAGTGAAGGGGCCCTGAATCAGCGCTTATCATAAGGCTGCTTTTTTGAAAAACCGCGGCTAATTCGTTTAATGTTGTTTTTCCGGCTAAAGAGTAACATCTTTTATCATCGACTTCTGATTTTATTTTTTCAGTAACCTCGATATCTTTTTTAGCACCGCTCAGGGCTACTTCGACATCTTCAAACCGGTCAAGAAGCCTTTTAATAAGTTCTGTAAACCTGTCTAACGGCCATCTTTTGGCGGGCCAATTGCCGCCGACATTGACAACTATCACGCGGCGTCCTTCTCCTTCCGCGTAAAGAATTTTGTCAGCTTCTTGTTTATCCTTCTCGCTGATGAAATATTCGTAAGTGTTATCAGAGACCCTTACCCCCGCGTCTTTCACCAGGCCTAAAAGCGTATCAGCTCTGTGAGATTGACGCGTTAAAAATCTCTCGTTGTTTCTTCCCGAATAGCAGTCGGGGATACCCGCCAAACGCGCCATAATAGTTTTTGTTTTAGAAGGTTTTAATAAAAAACACGCATCGTACTTTTCTTTTCTTATTGTTCTAATAAATTCTATTTTTTCACATAGAGACAAAACACCGTTTTTGTCAGCTAAAATCCGGATGCCGTCTATCCAGGGAACGTTAATAAGAAGGTCCTTATACCGCGGCACAACCGCGCATATTATCCGCGCGCGGGGGAAAGCCTGCCGCACGGCTCGTAAAAATGGGAATGAAAACAAAATATCGCCGAGCCAATTAAGTTCGAAGATGAGTATTTTTTTCGGAATTCTCATAATGCCTTTTTATGTCTGCCCTCTTGCGGCGACAGGCCGGAAATTTCGCTTGGGTCCGGCTTTGCTCACCACACGTCGCGAAAGACAGGGATGAGAGCGGCTAAGAATGACAGCAAACCTGATATACTTCAATTGTCTTTCGAACACTGTCTTTAATAGAAAAGCTCTCCCGTGCTTTTCCCCTGGCGTTTTCTCCTAAGCCGCGTCTTAATTCCATGTCGTTTAATAACCGCTCTATTCCTTCCCGCAAGGCGCCCGCGTCCTCTGGGGGAACCAGAATCCCCTCTTCTTCATGAGAAATCAGTTCGCTGACTCCTCCTACCCGGCTTGCAACACACGCCTTAGCCGCGGCCATAGCTTCCATCAAAGACAAACCCAATCCTTCATTAACTGACGGCAGACAAAAGATATCAATGATGGATAAAAAACTTTCTAAAGGCATTTTGTTAGATGTTATTATGACTCTGCCTTCCATTCCCAACCCCAGAATTTTCTTGTGTAGGAACTCTTTTTCCGGGCCTTCTCCAACGATTAAAAGCCGCGCGTTTTTATAATTTACGGTAATCTGCTTAAACGCTTCTATCAAATATCTAAACCCCTTCACCGGTGAAAGCCTTCCTATCGCGCCTATGATGTCAACATCTCCTTTTAACCCCATATGTTCCAAAATTTCATCTCTCTTGGATGAGTTCACTTTTAAAAAACGGTCTACCTCTATGCCTGTATATACGCGGATAATTTTTTCCTCGGGAAGGCCGAAATCTCCGATAAGATGTTTTTTAACACTGTCACTTATAGCTATAACCTTTTCCCCCCAGCACGGAAAAATTTTACGAGATAATCTTTTGTGCTTGAAAAAACCGTGGCATGTTGAGATAAAGGGTACCTTCGTATATTTTTGTGACAAAAAAGCTAAAACTTGCGCGGTTCTGGTCTGGCTGTGGATAAGATCAATATTTTTGCTGTTAACTAATCGTGTTAAGCGCGGCAAAGCTTTCCAGATTTTAAAACCAAATTCAAATTTAGTTTTTATGTCCATGTAAATATGTTCGATTTTATTTTCTAACAAATCCTCTTCAAGCTTGCCGCCCGAAGACGCGACAATAACTTCTACGCCCGATTGCTTAAGGTATTTAGCTAAGTTGACCGTATAAACACCTATACCGCCAACGTTAAGATGTGTTGTTAAAAGTAAAATTTTCATATAGATTGCTTCGTCGCCCCGCTCCTCCGCAATGACACTCTCTCCCCCCTATCCCCTCTATTCACCATTCACTATCCACTATCCATCACTTCCATCAGCGCGTCAAAGACTTCTCTAGGCTTTATTGCCGTCATACATTTCATATTCGCCGGGCATACAGTTTTATAACACGGCGAGCATTTTATTTTTTTTAATAAGACTTTTTGTTTTTTACCGGGAACCATATGTCTTTTAAAATCAGTCGGCCCGAAAAGCGCCACAAAAGGCGTCCCCACCCCGGAAGCAATATGCATAGGCGCGCTGTCACTGACAAGAATCGCGTCGCAGTATTTGATAAGGCTGACTAGCTGTGAAAAATTGGTTTTTCCCACAGCGTTAATAGGTTTCGCGACTGTTTTTTTAATAAATTCCTCGGCTTTATCTTTGTCGCTTTCCACGCCTAAAAGCACTACCCTAATCCCTCTTTCTCGGGCAAGTATTTCTGTCAGCTCTATCATAGCCTGAATAGGCCAGTTTTTTGTTTTCCACGGCCCGCTGGCTGATAAGCTGATCGCTATTAATTTTTGATCTTTTTTAAGCCAGTTATCATTTAAAAATTCCTCTGCCCACATATGACTCTCCGGATCTGTCCATAGCTCTATCTTATCTTCCATGGCTGTAATTCCTAAAATGCCTAAAATATACGCCTGATGTTCTATTGGATTCATTTTTTCCGTTGGAAGAGAGATTTTACGGTTAATCAAAAAACTCCACTTATTATTATCATACCCATATCTCTCCGGAATCAAACTTAAAAAAGCCAGCAAATGACTCTTCCGGTTATTCTGTAAATCTATTGAAATATCAAAATCTTCCGCGCGTAATCTTCCCGCGAGCGCGAAAAACCCCCAGCCGGCGTCTCTTTCCTTAAAATCGCATGTTATAAGGTCATCAATGTACGGGCATTTATCCAGTACTTCTCTGAATTTAACATCAATTAAAACTTTTATTTCCGCCTTTGGGAATCTTTTTCTTACAGCGAGAATTGAAGGCACACTTAAAACAATGTCTCCCATTGAACTCATTTTAAAAATTAGGATTTTCTTCAAATTGAAAACATGTGAATACGCGTCCAGAGTCAATTTCATCGCTCTTTCCAACGAATAATTTTCTTCAACAAATTTTCTGGCATTACCGGATATTCTTTTTCTAAGCCCGCGGTCTTCAGCGTAAAGTATAATCTTTCGCGCCATATCCGAAGGATTCATAGGCTCACACAACAGGCCCGTTTCGCCATCCTTAATATTTTCTACTGCCCCGCCTACTTTTGTCGCGACTACCAAAACGCCTCTGGACTGAGCTTCGATAATGGAACGGCCAAAAGCTTCCTGCTCCTGGTTCGCTGAAACCAAAACATCCAGGGTTTTCATTACTTCAGCCACGTCCACTCCCGAGTCGATAAATTTCACGATACTCGAGATTGTGAGGCGCCTCACAGTTAATTCAATTTTTTTAATGTACTCCTCTTTTGCCGAAGACCTGTCCCCCATTAAAATAATTTCAATATTATTTATTTTTCTCGAAACATACGACACCGCTTTAAGAAAGTCTAAATGCCCTTTTATCGGAGTAAACCGGCATATCATGCCGACACGAAAAACTTTTTCGGATTTTTGTTCGATAGGGACAAATGAAAACTTTTCAAGATCAACTCCGCGCGGAATAATACATATTTTTTTCAAAGAAACGCCAAAATTCTCTTTCATGTAACGGGCCATAGTTTCATTCGCGGTAATAACTATCTTGCCCCACCCCATTACTCTGGTGATAAGATGTTTTTTATATTGGCCGTGCGCTGTGGTGATAAATACGCGGCCGGAACGTTTTGCCGCTAAAAATCCGGTAAGCGCGGGAATTCTGCTTCTCGCGTGCACAATATCGATATTCTCTTTCACAATGATGTTTTTCAGCCTGAAATAGCAGTACAGCATACTAAAAGGGTTTTTAACCCCTATGGGAAGGTTATAATGCCTGACTCCAATCGCGGCAAGATTTTTCTCAAAACTGCCCCCTGCCGAAACAACCACCGCCTTGTGGCCGTTAAGAGTAAGGGCTTTAGCAACCTCGATAGTGCCTTTTTCCACACCGCCGACATTAAGTTTTGGGACAAGTTGTAAAATGTTCATAGTAAATATGCCTTTGAAACGAACGTACGAGACTGACAGTGGATGCCTTGAATGAGTCCATCCGCTTACACTACGACGACATTAAGTTTTGGGACAAGTTGTAAAATGTTCTGGGTTAGTTTAGAACTCTAAATCCCCCTCGCCCCCTTTTTCAAAGGGGGGAATTTCCATCTTACCCTTCCCCCCTTTGAAAAAAGAAAAGGAACCGTTCCCCCCTTTGAAAAAAACCTCATCGCTTCCCCCCTTTGAAAAAGGGGGTTAGGGGGATTTAATCAAAACAACTTATACATCTCCTTATACATCCGTTCATTATCATCAGGGATACGGGCAGGCTTTATATTCTCGAAAAAGGCCTTTTCTACTTCATCCTGGATGTTCTCCGGTTTTACAAGTTTGATATACCCCCGCGTTTGAAGGCCTTCCGAGAATTTTTCATATTTTGTATAACGCGTTGTCTTTTTGTTCGGCATAAACACCAAAACTTGTTTTCCCGAAGAAACGGCTTCAGATACCATTGAAACGCTTTCGCCCGAAACAATGAGTATATCACACGCGGCAAGTATTTTCTCCACGGTTCTTTCATCTGCGTCCTGCCTGCCCTTTATGAACTTTACGCATTGTTCATTTTCTTTAAACATGTTTTCCAAAATCTCTTCCGAACTCTCAGGCGTTCTTCGGGAAGTAGTCGCGTAAAAATGGCCCCCGGTCTTTTTACACGCGGCCTTAACAGCCTCCGCTACGACACTCGTCAGGCCGGGGCTAAATTCAAAATGCGAATTGTTGCCGCCAAAGAGAAGGCCGAGAGTTCGTGAATAGTGAATAGTTGATAGTGAATAGCATTTATTTGGAGTGACGAGATTGGGGGATAGATCGGTTACGATGATTTTGTCTGATTTAGTGGTTCTGGACTTCAAATCGTGCTTTGGGAGCACGATAAGATTGAACGCGTTCCTGTTTAAAAAACCAGGATCTAAAACTGTTAAATTACGCGCGTCGTTTTCTATCTTCATTATTTTATTAACTCCAAATAAAGATGACCCACAGCTGAGAATGACATCCGCGTACAGGGGAACAATCGCGGCATAACTTTTAACAGTTAAAGCCCTCTTCAGGCATTTTAAACATCCCTGGCATCGCCTCGTAAACAAAGGGCTTAAAAGATTAAACATAATCTTCGCGGCTTTATGTTTAAATTCAATTTTCACGACATCCACGCTTGTTTGAGCGGATAAAAAGCCTTTATCTTCCCTGTACCGTTTAATCTGTTTTACCACGCTAAGAGTTTGATTAAGATGGCCTTTTTTCCCATCATCCAAAACCATTATTTTTTTAACAGGTGTCAATTTCCATTTTTTATGCATCCACAACCATTGTTCAGGCGAGGTTCTGATATGTTTTTCAAGAAGCCGGTTATACTCCACAAGATATGGAGTCAAATCTTCTCCTTTTTTTATAACCATAGGTTCCTCTATCGCGAGTTCATGATACGGGCCTTTCTTTCTGTGGATAAAAGCCGGAACAATCCAGGCGCCGCTTTTTTGGGCAAACCGGTACGGCCCCATGGCAGTTGAAGCCGGCCTCTCAAAAAGATCTATAAGTTTTCCGGAATGGCCGGCATTTTGATCGGCAAGTATCCCCACCGCTTTGCCATCACGCAAAACACGGAATATGTTTTTAATATCCGCGCCTTTACGTATAACAACATTGCCTTTTAGTTCACGCAGTGTGTTTAAAAGTTCATTCATACGCCGCATCTTCTGGTCCCTGGCGAGAAGGTACAAGGGATACCCTTTCATCACACTGGTAACTGTGCTAAGTTCCCAATTGCCGAAATGGGCGGAGGCGAGTATCATGCCTTTTGGATTTTTGGACGCGTTTTCTATTCTTTCGAAATTATACATTTTGACATATTTTTCGATATACCGTTTGTTTACCTTGGTCATCGATAATATCTCCATAAATGTCTCCGCGAGATTTTTATACACTCTTCCGGTAAGGTGTTTAATCTCTTCCGGAGATTTTTCCTTAGAAAAAGCGGCCTTAAGATTAGCATACGTAATGCTTCCTCGTTTTCCGCTTAACACATAGAAAACAGCTCCAAAACACCTGCCAAGCCAAAGATTAAAACCTATGGGCATGACATGAAAAACAAGATTAAGCCCTCTAACCAGAAATGACGCGATTAAGTCCATGAAACAAAAACTCCTTCCCATCCACAACATCAATTATGATCCTTAAGACAAACAATTTTTCTTCGATAGCCGAAATGTTTAAATCTTTGATTTTGACATAATCTTTGGCTGTAACGACAATTGCCTCTATATTTTGTTCTTCACATTGTTTATAAACCGTTCCAATATCGCGCTGTTTAAAAAAATAGTGATCAGGAAAATCCAAACGCCGTTTTATCACGGCGCCGCTTTTTTCCATCAAAAAAGAAAAATAGTCAGGGTCAGCTATCGCGCTTACAAGAAATATTTGTTTTCCTCTAAAACTTTCCATGGAATGCGCGGCCCCTGTCGCATCAGTCAAAAACCGCGCGGTGTGCTTCATTGCGACAATCGGTTTAAGCGGAGCTATTTTTTTAATTTGACGGATCAAATCCTCTTTCTCCTCAGCGCTAATCCTGTCAACTTTCGTTAAGACCAGAATGTCAGCTCTTTCTAAAGCGCGTAAAGGCTCTCTTAATGTCCCGCGCGGCAAACAGTAGCCGGGGTTTAAATCCCGGTTATCGCCCAGCAAAACAATATTAAGATCTCTCGCTATTCTTCTATGCTGAAAAGCGTCATCAAGAATAATTATGTCCCTGTTTTGCCGGACGGCGCGGAAAGCGTTTTTAACTCTATCCTGCCCGGTGTAAATGGAGACTTCCGGCAATTCGTCTTTAAGCATACGGTTTTCATCGTTGCCGTAGCCGCGTACAAGTACCGCGGGTTTTTTCCCTTTGGCCAGAAAATAATCCGCCAGAAAAATAGTAAACGGTGTTTTACCTGTCCCTCCCACAGTTATATTGCCAACACTAATAACGGGCACATCGATTTTATACACGCGCCTGAAACCCTTCTTATAGCTCCAGTCTACAAATCTAACCGCCAAAACGTAGAAACAAGACAACACTCGTAAAATCCCCTTTACGATCCCGGCGCAAAAACCCCAGTGTTTATCCCGCATGATGGAAAGTATATGCAACCTGAATTTAATATAATTGTCGGTTGAGATTGCTTCGCCCACACTGCTTCGCTTCTCGAAGCAAGGCGTCGGGGACTCGCAATGACACGGTGGGAAAAAATCCTCAATTTTCTCTACTGTCCGGCCAAGCGCGCCGGAATTTTTTTCTATAACTCTTGCCGCGTTTAGTGATATTTTTCCTCTTTTATCAGGATTAGATAACAAATCTTCAAACGTTTCCTTTAGTTCAAACTCATTTTTCACCTGTACCGCCGCGCCATTCTTCAAAAATTCTTCCGCCATAACTCGAAAATTAAACATATGCGGCCCGAAAACAACCGCCTTTCCATGCCTTGCCGCTTCTATGGGGTTCTGCCCGCCTCGTTTAGCGAGACTCCCGCCAATAAAAACAACGGACGCCGCGGAATAAAGATCTTTAAGATGGCCTATGGTATCCACCAAAAGAATATCCCAATTATCCGGTTTACGGCCGTTAAGAATATCTGAAAACAAACAGTAAGAAATCTTTTTTCTTTCAATGTATCGCCTAATCTCATTTATCCTCTCTATGTGCCGCGGCGCGATGATAAGCCGTTTTCGCGGGCCCGGCATTGGAAAACAAACATCAATGATAATCTTTTCCTCCGGATAATGCGTACTTCCGGCGATAATTACATCGCTCTCCTCGAAAAGGCCCAGGTACTGCCGGCTGAAAAAGCCGGGTTCATTAGTAAGCGCTTTTTCGTCAAACTTTATACTGCCTGTGACAAACACCTTTTGAGTCAAAGCGCCCAGTCTCCGGATTCTTCGGGCGTCTTCTTCTGTCTGCATGCAAAAACAATCTATCTGGCTCAATATCCTTTCAGTAAAGAATTTTATTTTACTGTATCCTGATAAAGAATTGTCTGATATCCTGCCGTTAGCAAGAATAACCGGCACCTTATTACGCCTAAATTCAGCTAAAAGGTTCGGCCATAACTCTGTTTCTATCATCACGTATAAACTCGGATTTATGAGGCGTGCTACACGTGAGACTACAACACTTATATCTATGGGATAATAAAACACGGCAGAGACCACGCCGGGCGCGATGGCGCGAATCATATCATTGCCTGTTTTGGTTGTTGTGGAAATAATTACCGCGACTGACGGAAAGCGTTTTTTTAGTCCGGCGGCCAATTTTGCCGCCACAGCCGCCTCGCCCACACTTACGGCATGTATCCAAATAGGCCTCTCTAAAGAGGTTACTTCTCGCGGTAAAAATCCAAGTTTCTGCGAAAATCCGCTTTGCCCCTTGTTTTTCAACAAGAGATACGGCAGATAACCAACGCTGAAAAGCACAATAAACACGCTATACAATGTTCTTATGATATTATTCGTAAACACAAGGGATATATTACAGGATAGGCTGAAATGTTGCAATCATTTTTGAAACCGCACCATCACGAGAAACCCAACCGTTCGCGTCATTGCTTCGTCGGCCTTTGGTCTCCTCGCAATGACGCGGCGGTATGGGTTTCACCCTACGCCATGGTTTTCACATCTGCTTCATACCTTCTGATATCTTCCATCATGGCGTTGAAATCTATCGCTTTGGTGTTGGGGATGAATATGTACACATTTAGGCCTTTTTTGCCGCTTATGGAACTCTCTTTCAAAGAATTCATCTGACCCAAGTTATCTGAAATATCCCGATTTTCGACAATTTCAAGCATCGCGAGTAAAAGCTGTGATACGATTCCCTCGCCTTGCATCTGAATAAACAACGGAGCAGAAAAACCCCGCTCTGTCGATAAAAGGCCTTTATCAAAATCTGTCAAAACCAATTCTCTAGTGCTCCCTACAACTATTTGGTTGTCCCTTATCGGATCTTCACTCATCCCAAATCTGTCTGTCACCATTTTCATGATTTTCCCAAAAGACATTTCTTCTCGTTCTCCGACAATATCCACATTTTTTATATCCAAATATCCATCTAACCCTGTAGACTTCATGCATCTCTCAAGAGACGCTATATCTTTCACGTTATCGTTTCTTAGCCTTACATGGATAAATTCCGACGCTTTTTCAGAGTTAATACCCAACTCGTTTATCGTATTCGCGATAAATCTTAAATCAGCCAAATCATACGCGGACACGCTTATGTATTTTTGTGCATGAGCGTAAGTCATACCGCCCCGGCCCGCGAAACTTTTCACTTCCGCGCTTACATTATCCGAGCCAACAACCGCGCCATACCATTTGTTTATTGGGATAGCATACGCGCTCTTGTCAATAAGCTCCAGAGACTCCATCGGCAAAATACGCGTTAAAACCTTAACTTTTTTCCCCCACTCTTCTTGTTGTCTCTTAGTTATTTTCTCCATCTTCGCGAAAGCTTTCTTAACACTCTTAGTAGTAAGGCCTTCTGTCCTCCCCCTTTTTCCCTCATCCATAAGCGGAAGAATATCTTTCCTGGCGGTTCGAACAAGGTTTTCCAAAAGCTGTAAGAAGCTATAATCAAAACAGGAAAAATTAACATACGCTTTATCAACAACCACATTCTCACCTTGCGCTAGCAATTCACTTCGCGAATTGGAGATAAATTTTATTTCTCGAAGAGCGTCCTCATCCAATATAAATACAACAGCTTTTTTCCCTTCAGTTTTTTTATTTAATTGCCTCACAATATCATTTTCAGAATCCCCTTTCAGCCCTATTATTTCAACTCCCTCTGTTTTCATTTTTCCGAAAAAGTCGGGAAAAATATTGAGATTATTTTTATTCCTCATAATTTTGTCATAAACCCACCCGGGAATCCCTATAACAACATTGAACTCCTTCTTTTGCGCGTCGTTTTTTCCCTCAGCCGTAGCTTCTACAGTCGCGTACTTGACAAAAATCCATAGTAAAACAAGACCGATTCCAGGCAGTATAAATAAACCAACAATGTTAGTCACCAGCTTTGCAACAATAATGTTCCCGCCTACACCATTCGCGCTCGCGATAGACGCGCCAAACACCGCTGGCCCGATTATGGATGAAAACAAAACCGCCGCGGGCCAGAGATAAAGGCCGTGATGTTTTTTAACAAACTCTTTAAGTCGTTTAAGCTGTTTACTTAAACGGCTGGCAGATGAAGTCTGGTCATCGGTAGACGCGGCTAAGTTCCAGAAGTCAGCTCCTAAAAAGCCTAACTCCCTTGCTTCTTGAAGCACATCATCAAATTCCATAGAAATGCTGGGATATTCTTCTAAAGCAATTTGAAGCCCAAGAGAGTCAGCCGTAGCTTTAGCTTTGATAAGTAATTGTTTTCGGGGTCCAAATTTTGGATAATAATGACCAGCAATATAGTGCACCGTATCTTTGATTTTTTCGTAAAGATTTGGATAGGTTACGGAATTAAATCCGCCCGTAACGAGCACATTCGGCGCGTGTTCACGGATTGCCGCGCTTGCCGCTTTCAAATAAGCAACTATATCTTCCAGTGGTACTGGTTTATCCCGCACTTCAGAATCTGTAATCTCATGCCATCCTCCGCCTTCTTCCGGGGAGACAAGCCATTCCAATTCGTTACCTAAATCAATAATTTTTAAAGCAGGATGGCCGCCAAAATCCTTAGCAAAAGGCCTGACAAATGAATCGACAAATTCTTTGCGAATAATGGGAACTGTAAATATCTCGCGCCTTCCCTGAACCCATACGCCATTAACCATTTTTGGTTTACCTGCGATAAGATAATCTATAAACGTGAATTCAACCGCAACTCCATATTTTTCAGCAAGGTCCAAGAAGGTCTTAACATCTCTTTTAAACACTTCATCATAAGCTACCACATGGCCGTCTTTATCTAAAACCGCTCTACCGTCATCCAAAAGCCAAACACGTACTTTTTTGATGCCTGCCTCTTGAATTTGCTTAAACTCTCGTTCGATTCGATGCTTTTGAGATGCTACACCAATGGGCCGGACATACCAGGGTTTAACAAGACCATGGCCAAAGGCATACCCATACTGATCAAGCACGCGCCAATTAGCTCCTGGAACAGTAATACGTTTGCCTTGCCAATAGAATCCGTCGGATTTGAGGACAAGATCGACTTTACCGTCATCCTGAGCGAAGGAGCGAAGCGACTGAGTCGAAGGATCTTTAGATTCCCCGACTCGGCTGACTTCGTCAGCCTCGCCCGAAATGACAGAGAGCTTAGGAATGATAATTCCTTTCGATTGTAGAGACGCAAGATTTTGCGTCTCTACAGTGCCCTTCCCCTGTCCTTTTTCTGAATCTGGTTCAACTTTCATCCACATCGCATCGCCTTTAACCGGATAATTAAAACAATCATACCTCACTAAAAACCTTACGTTGCTTAAATCGCCTTTTGGCAATTCAAACTCATATTCCTGCCATTCTCCTTTTTGATCCGGCATTGTCCAATATCCTTTTTCATCGCCGATTTCTTCTATAATCTTTCCATTATCATCCACTCTCACAAGTTTAACCCATACGCCATTGCCGGCTAGTCCGGACAAAGCGAATTTAACTTTTACCTTTTTCCCGACATATTTCTTAGCATCAAAATCTACAAAAACCTTCCCGAACCTGTCGGCTTTTTTATTGGGGCCGTCTCGAACTTCTACTTCAACAACAAAAGAATTACTCTTTTCATCCCATCTAAGAGCCTTGACTGAAGGTGAAAACGATTGTATTGTTTGTCCTCCAAATTTGGCCTCATGATATCCGGCATATGTTTTCCCTTTTTCCAAATGAACTATTCTTATTCCCTTTTCGCATATCTGTAAATCCTTTGCTGGGCCCTCCCAACTTTTAATTCCAAAACCCCAAACCTGCGTCAAATCACTAAATCCATCTACATTCCGGTCATCTGTTGCCGGATTAAAAAACACAACTCCTCTGTAATTTGGAGAAAGAGGAAAGCTGTATATATTCGTCCAACCCTGACCTTTAAGAAAAATTTGTATTTCCTGCGATTTACCTGTTTTGCCTTTTTCCCAACCTTTAAACCTAACTTCAATTAGGCGCCCGGTAAAGTCAACAGGCCCGCCATTCATAAACGGTATGTCTGGCATAACATTTTCCTTTGTGTACACATTACCTCTTTTTGCATATCTCAGATCGTACAGAAGCTCATTTTCCCAGCCCTGGTTTAGTTTCATACGTTGACCGTAATAGGAAGATTTATTCTCCGAAGATTTTGGATCATACATCAAAAACTCTATATCTTCTTCCTCCATCTTGCCCGATTTTATTGTCTGACCATACGCGTAGTTGCTAAAACTCTTAGAGTTAAGGAAAGAAGTGTGATTGACGATGGGAGATATCATAAGTAGAAAAGCTCCTCCTAAAACTGCCGAGATACCCACATGTAAAGGCTTTAGGGTAATCTTTTCTGCCAGTTTCTTTATGACCAACAAACCCGTTAATCCGGCAATTATCGGAACTAAAACTCCGGGAGAAACACCTCTTGCCAGTAAACAAGCTATACCCGCGCCCGCCATCGCGAAAAACAGCTCTATCCGGCTAAAACCCTCATTCCTCAATGTTGTTTTATTCACAACTTCTGATGTAGAGACGTCTCGGTGGAACGTCTCTACGTTATTGTCACCATTTTGGCCTTTGCTTGACACGGCGGGCTTTGAAACCGGTACAATTTTAACCCGCATTGCTTCGCCGCCTTCAACAGAATAGTTGTAACACTCAGCGGTATTGGCATTAAGATCGGGTTCGCAATTCGTTTGGAGTATGGCTATTACACGATCGATAAAAGCTTCAGCTTCTTTAGTTGTGGTATCTATTGTTTTCGCTCTAAGCAGGCGCGCTATTTTTTCTCTTGCCTTTTTCTCCCCTTTTGCTGAAACTTTATCAGCTTCCCCAAATTGTTCAATAATCTCCTGAAGTAAAGGTTCAGATAATTGTCCATCTCCAACTTCGTTTGTCTTTTTCAAAATTACTCTAGCCTCACCACCGGTTCTTTTTGCCCATATTTCTTCATGTTCTTTGGTTATATCCACTCCTTCGAGCTTACCGTCAGGATTCACCGCTATGGCAAAAACCGGTCCTTTTTTATTCCCCGCCAGTATTGTATCCCCTATCTTTCTAACCTCTACACCTTCCGCCCTCCATCCGCTACCATGCGCTTCACTCAAACAGCTTAATAAAAATTCAGTCTCCTCTTTGGTCGCAATCTTTTCCAATTCACTTTTACTTCCCGCCCCCCAGGGCTGGACGGCTATTTGGTATTCGCCTGAATCTAAAAGTTTTTGATACGCTTTTTTGCGGCCGGTAAGAATCGCGATATACGGGCGGTCTTTGCCTTTTTCAAACTTCGGGGTTATAACGAGGTACGAGAGTTTATTTTCCCTCATTAGCTCGGAAAGGCCTTTGGTGTGATAACCGCCGGTAACAAGAGCGCCTACTTTTTTGCCTTCCCGCCTCATTTGCTTCAATGTGTTTTCAATCATCACCTTATCGCGCGCGGCGGCTGTTTCATAAAAGTTTACTGCCTCGCTTATACCTGATAGCATCCGCGGGATATCATAACCCGCTTGTATTGGCACATTATATTTTAGGCAGATTTCTCTTAAAAACACGGAGATTTTTTTCGCGTCATACTTTGCTTGATTCGCTTTTACAAATTCAAAATCCCCAGTCGAAAGCTCGATATTGTACAGCTTCTCCAGCATGTATGACATATGAGCCGCGTCATATAACTCGCGTTCGTCATTATTTCGATAAAAACCTTCCCGCGACCCCGTCTCAAACAGCTCAATCTCCTTGTAAAGGTTGAATATGTCAACGGATTCATATATCGTCATATAATCGCGAAAAAGCGTAAGGTTTTTGTATTTTTTAACTGTTACGTTATGTTTTTCAGCAAGGATTATCAAATAATCGTGAAAACTCGCGGGTGAAATTCTCTCTTCTTTAAATGATACTGATTTTAAAACCAATGACTCTAACGTTTGTTTATCAAGTTTTTTGCTTAACTCATCTATAAGACCTCTTCTTTCTTCGTTGGCTTTGTCAAAATCTATGTTTTTTTCCAATTCGATGGATTTGATAAGTTTGGGGATGTCGATAAAGTTTGTGGCTTCCGCGTCAAGCGCGGAATAACAAGATTGTCGCGCGGAATGACAGGGTTGATCAGCGGAATGACAGATTTCATTCCAATAATCGGTAAAGCTTAAGTTTCCGTTTCTGTGCAGTCTTGATTTTTGGATAAAGGAGAGAAGCTCCGCTGAGTATACCTTTCCTTCCAAGAGATTTATCTGGTTTATAAAAGCTTTAACCATAGGAAGAAGAGTTTCTCTCTCTTCGGCTATTTGGCGGAACCTTTCAAGGTTTTTTTTGTAAAGTTCATCGTCTTCCGCGCCGTAAAGCGATATGTTTTTTTCATCACGCGTTATCTGAAAAAATTCACCCGCGCTCATTCGGCCTTCGCGCACAAAAAAGTCGGCGGCTTCTTCTCTTATCTCTTTGTCAGGAAAGTTTTTCAATATGTCAGTGTCAATCCGGCCTTCAGCGCCTTCAAGCGCGACAAAGCTTAAATCATAATCATTGGCCAGGCCGTCCAATAGATTAACCAAAGAATACTGCGCGGAAAGTGAGGCGTGAGCGTCCTGAAGATGAATGATAGTTTCTTCGCTCTGAGCTGAATAGGCTTCAGCCCTGCGTCCTAAGTTGTACGGAACAACAATATCTTTGGCATTAATACGCTCAACAGTATTATTCCGCGCCACGCTAACAGACACCGCCGCCGGCTGTGACAAATCACCCTGCGCCCAAACAATCTGCTGATGCAAAAAAATTGACATCACGACTGCCGCGATGACTTTAACTAAAAAATGTTCGCGAATATTTTTCATCCTGGTTCCTCCTGCACGTATGTTAGGTATTGTCAAAAGTTTGTATCCAAATTTTTCTTAATCCTTTGCATTTAACTAAGATTAACTTCTCTCCCCCTTAAAATTCCCCCTTTGGAAAAGGGGGTTAGGGGGATTTTGTCATTTCTCTCCACAATCGATATGCATTTGATTTTAGATTCATTTTACAGTTCATCTTGTATCAAATCCCCCTGTCCCCCTTTTTCAAAGGGGGGAAAGTTCTGACGCTTTTTCAAAGAAGGAAAGTTCTGACGCTTTTTCAAAGAAGAAAAGTTCTGACGCTTTTTCAAAGGGTGGGAAAAGATCCGCCCTTTTTTCAAAAAAGAGAAGGGAAACTACTTCACTCTTTCTTTCATCATTCTTTCATGTTATTTTTGACACTATCGTATGTTAAATGTACAACTCCAATTTATTAACGAGACTCTGATACATTGTAAGGAAGAAAAGAAAAAATGTCAACTAACTTTTGAGAACCTCAACAAATCTTAACCACCGTAATAGTTGTACGGAACGGTCGCGACCATTCCGTACAATTAAATTCCCCCGTAAAGAAAAACATGTGGCCACACCCGGTGTGGAATTGTGTTAGATTAGTCAAGACCATTTTAACATATAGTATGTTTTGGTCAGGTTACGCTCTGGGGTGGGCTTTGTTGTAGATGTCTTTTACGCGGGTTGAAGTGAGATGTGTGTAAATTTGTGTCGTTGAAAGGTTTTTATGGCCTAATAATTCCTGCACGCTTCTTAAGTCCGCGCCATTATCCAGAAGATGCGTGGCAAAAGAATGACGGATTGAATGCGGAGAAATCTTCTGTTCAATACTACATTTTTTAACGTATTTACTGACAATCATTCGCATCCCTCTATCTGTGAGGCGGCGACTCCGGTTATTCAAAAACACGGCGGATTCGGAATAACCAGAGCCGCCTCTGCGGTTTAAACCTTGAGGGCGGCCTTCTAAGTAATTTCGAATCGCTTTCTGGGCTTCTAGGCCCAGCATGGCCAAACGTTCTTTTTTGCCTTTTCCTCTTGCTTTAACCGTGCCGGAAATTAGATCAACGTCTTTTATCTTCAACCACGCGACTTCACTTACACGCATACCGGTAGAATACAAAACCTCTAAAATTGCTCTATCCCTCCGCCCTGCCAGTGTGTCAAGCCCGGGAGAAGTGATCAAACACAATATTTTACTCTTATCCAAGAATTCTGGCAGGCGCTTCTCAAGCCTGGGAGAGAATAAACTATCCGCGGGGTTGATTTTTATGTATTTTTCTCTGGTTAGAAACCGAAAAAAAGAACGCAAGGCGCCTGATTTACGCGCTATCGTGCGTTTGGAAAGTTCTCTATGTCTAAGTTCCGCCAAAAAATGCCGGAGATCAAGATGGGTAATTCCATCCGGGTTTTTTACTTTTAAAAAAGCCGACAATTCTTCAAGATCGGTTTTGTACGCGCGCAGGGTGTGTTCTGAATAATTCTTCTCGACGTTAAGGTATTTTTCAAATTTTTTTATATAGTAGTTCATGGCATGGGAAATCTGATCATATCTCTTCATTACCCTCTTCGTTACTCTCTTCGTCTTTTTTGCCGGTATCCTCTTCCGCTTTGGGGAGCGCGCGGGAGGTATAAGTACATTTGGGATAATTTGTGCAACCGTAAAAAGCTCCTCTTCTTGACTTGCGTTCAACAAGCTCTCCCCCGCAGTTTTCTTCCGGGCATATTACTCCCGAGGTTATGGATTTAGCGTTTCGGCAGGCAGGGAAATCCGAACAGCTTAAAAACCGCCCGCGCCGGCCCCACTTTATTACCATCGGCTTGCCGCATTTTTCGCATATTTCATCAGTTTCTTCTACCACTTTTTTAACACTTTTCATCCGGTTTTTCGCTTCATCGAGTTTCTGTACAAAAGGGCCGTAAAAATCGCGCAATAGGGATGTCCATTCCTTTCGGCCTTCTTCAACAGCGTCTAATTCCTTTTCCATTCTGGCAGTAAATTCATCGTTAACTATGTCAGGAAAATTGCCGACAAGAAGCTTATTAACCAATTCTCCGAGTTCAGTGGGTTGAAGTGTCCTGAGCACACGTTTGATATAATTACGCCCGATAATGGTACGGATAATCGGCGCGTAAGTCGAAGGCCTCCCGATACCTTTTTCTTCCAGAACTTTTACCAATGACGCGTCCGAATAACGCGGAGGCGGTTTCGTAAAATGCTGTTCGTTTATTAAGTCAAGAAGGTCAAGGGCCTCTTTAATCTCAAGAGGCGGTATTTCCACAATCCCCTCTTCTTTTTCCATAACTTTTTCATCTTCTTTATAAACACGTAAAAATCCGTCAAAGATAAGCCGGCTGCCTCCGGCGCGGAATCCATAATCTCCCGCGTCGATTTTTACCGTTAAAACCGAAAATAAAGCGCTTGTCATTTGGCTGGAAATAAAACGTTTCCATATAAGTGAGTACAACTTCAGCGCCTCAGGGCTTAAGTGCGAAGCAATATCCCTGGGCGGGCGCAGGGGCAGTGTCGGACGGATAGCCTCATGCGCTTCTTGAGCTCTTTTTCCCGATTTATATTTTTGGGGGATTTCAGGATAGTATTTTTCACCAAACATGTCCAAAATATATTCTCGCGCTTCTTTTTGCGCGTCACGCGATATACGAACAGAATCCGTACGCATGTAAGTAATCAAGCCCACACTTCCATCTTCGCCCAATTCAACACCTTCGTAAAGGCCTTGCGCTACTCTCATCGTTTTGTCAGCGGAAAAATTCAATTTATTAAACGCGTCCTGCTGTAAAATCGATGTAGTGTACGGCGAACGCGGATAGCTTTTTTTATCTTTTTTACTGATATCCCTGACTATGAATTTCTCTTCATTAAGTTCTTTTATAATTTCGTCCGCGCCGGGTGCGTTGGATACTTGTATTTTCTCACCTTTGTATTTTACAAGCTTGGCTTTAAAGTCCCTTCTCCCCGGCTCATCCGCTTTCTTTTTAAGAAGGGCCTCTATGCTCCAATATTCTTCAGGGTTAAACCTCCTGATTTCTTCTTCCCTCTCAACAATCAACTTAACAGCCACAGACTGCACTCTGCCGGCACTAAGCCCCCTGGTAACCTTTCCCCAGAGAAGGGGGCTCAAAGAATACCCTACTATCCTGTCCAAAAGCCTTCGCGCCTGCTGGGCGTTTACTTTATTCATATCCAACTGGCCGGGATGCTCAAACGCCTTTTTCACGGCCCGTTCAGTAATTTCATCAAAGCTGACTCTGTATATTTCAACTTTGCCTTTTCCAAGTTCGTTTTTCAAATGCCATGAGATAGCTTCTCCCTCTCTGTCAGGGTCAGCCGCCAGGTATATGGCTTGAACCTTTTTGGATTCTTTTTTTAGGTCGGTAAGGTATTTTTTCCGGCCCTTTACAACCACATATTCAGGGGCAAAGTTATTAGCAAAATCTATGCCCATTTTTCCAGCCGGAAGGTCAATTATGTGGCCCATGCTGGCCAAAACTTTGTAGTTTTTGCCTAATATTTTATTTATGGTTTTTGATTTTGCCGGCGACTCTACAATAACAAGACATTTTGCTTCCGCGCCTGCCATTTTTACCGTTTTCTTCTTCGCTCTCATCCCGAATCCTTTCTGGTTATCGCGTAGAGACGAGGCAGTTCCTCGTCTCTGGTATGGAAAGTCGTGTCAACCTTCCTTTTCAACAATAATCTTTACCGGCTACATTCATATCTATTCTTTGTGTTGTTTGAATAAAAGGCAATGGATACTTCGACGATGAATCAATCTGGTATCCGTAGGTCAGGGTAACCCCTGCTACATTATTTGATATACGTCCGGTCTTCCTCGATCTACATTCGCGCATAGGATCATTCTCCCGCGCATAGAGACGTCGAGGGTTACCTATCGTACCATTGCCTTTATCCATTGTTATACTACTCCTTACTACCTTCTTCTTAGACAGTTCTCATTAATGCCCATATAAATCCAGCTAATTCTCTCGCTACTGCCGCGCACGTTTTTTGTTTGCATTTTCCCTTTTCAATCATCTTCCAATATTTGTTGTGTAACCTTTTTTGCGCTTTTATCGCTATTTGCTTTACCTCATCCGTTTGATTAACTATCCGCTTCTGGAACTCTTCACCCAGCCCAACTCGATGCCTTGAATGCCACGCCGATTCAATCAATAAGCGTCTTATCCTTTTATTCCCTGCTCTTGTTATCCGCCCACGCCGTTCTATTCCTCCAGAACTGTTTTCGCTAGGAACCAACCCCAGATATGACATGTATTCTCTCGCTTTCCCAAACCTCTTAAAGTCTATTGTTTCTGTTATTACTCCCATCGCTGTTAATTCCCGCACTCCTCTCAATGCCGTCATCTTTTGTACTCTTTCCCTATACTCTTCCCCATGCGCTATCTCATAAATCTCCTCATCTATCTCTTTTAATTCTGCTTCTTTAAACTCCAACAACAATAGGTATTTACCGTATACTTTTTCATCATATTTGTCCGTGAAGTTCTGTTTCTTTAAAAACTGCCTGTGTTTTTTGCTCCAGTTTGTCCCTTCCCGATACACCACGCCTCGTATTTGCAAAAACTTCAGTATATACTGTTTCGATATCTGCACTTCTTTGCTTATCTGTTCCCGTAATCTTACAAAGCTTCTCATCGCCTCATCTTTTTCTTCCGGCACATGGACGCTTACCAACTCTCCCGCCCTATGCAGTCTTCCTAATTTCCTGGCATCTCTCTTATCCGTTTTTATCCTGTCTCCCTTTCTCTCCGGTATCAAACTCGGCGCGATCACTTCACATTCCACCCCTATTTCTTTCAACCATCTGTGAAATACATATCCGCTTCCACTTGCTTCATAACACGCTTTCACTTCATACGTTCGACTTAACTTCCTATAATACTTCTGTACTTTTGCCTTATCATTGATTAACGTCTTCTCTAAAATCGGTTCCCGGCCTTCTTTTTCATAAATGCTGATTACTACACTTCCTTGATGGACATCGTTTCCTGCATATGCTACACTTTTCATATCGCACCTCCTGTTTTGGTTTTTTCCAAATGTAGCTCTGATTTCTTGTTTATGCAAGTTATTAACCTACGAATGGAGGTGCGACTTTCCATTGTATCTACTGGTTCCGTCCGGCTAAACGAAGTTGCTAACGAGCTTGACTTCAAAAAGAGGCGTTGATATAATGTGGAAGCTGTAATCGGACGGGAAGTGGCGCAGTTTGGCTAGCGTATCTGCTTTGGGAGCAGAGGGCCGTGGGTTCGAATCCCACCTTCCCGACCAGTAATAATTTAGCGGATGTGGCGGAACTGGCAGACGCGCTGGCCTTAGGAGCCAGTGGTTTTACCGTGGGGGTTCGAATCCCTTCATCCGCACCAGGTTGTTGAATAGTGGCGAAGTGAATGGTGAAGACTATTCACCATTCACTAGTTACTATTCACTAATAATGCGCCCGTAGCTCAGTTGGATAGAGCATCTGCCTTCTAAGCCGAGGGTCACAGGTTCGAATCCTGTCGGGCGTACTGTGTTCGTCTCTAGTCGCTTGTCTCTCGAGCGACCAGCGACCAGCGACGAGCGACGAATCCATGCTACTCATCGACAAAAAAAATCTTATCAGTGATATCGAGAGTTTTCTTACCTCCAAAGTGCTTATAACCTTAGGAATCAATAAAAAGAATGAGCTTGGAAGGCTTATGTACGAGATTTTTCTGTCCAAAGGCTGGGTCTTTCCCGACGGCCTTAATTTGCTGGGCATCGAAAATATAATAGAAAATGGCAGGGGAGAACTTTTTCACAATATTAAGAAAAAACTCCTCAATATCCGGTATCCTTCCTTAAAACCGGGGGATAACGCGCGTCTTATTCCGCTTAAGATGACGGATAAAATTGAAGAAGAGGCCGCGTGGAACTTTAATTTATCGCCGCGTACTATTTTTGTTGAAAAAAGTATCCGCGCTTTACAATGGACAAATGATTTTATAAAAAACTTTCCGGAAGCTGAAATTGAATACATAGAAAATATTACAGATTTTAGATTACAGATTCCCGCGAAAGCGGGAATGACAGGGAAAAATATTCTTTATAATCACCGGAGAGAAAATATATTTCTAACAGGCAGTAAAACCGCGTTTATAAAAATGTGCCCGTGTTCCAAAAATTGCGTAAGGTGCGATTATTGGGTATTAAACATTGGATTTGGCTGTCCTATAGACTGTGCTTACTGTTACCTCCAGACATACAGCAATTCTCCGGGTCTGGTTTTACCCGCGAATATCGAAGACTATTACAAATATGTCGAGGCTTTTGACAAAAAGGTTAAAGAGAAGGTAAGGATGGGGACAGGAGAGTTTACGGATTCACTCGCGCTGGATAAATACACCGGATATTCTTCTAAACTTATCCCGCTTTTTCGAAAAACAAAAAACCTGGTTCTTGAACTTAAGACCAAGATCGGCCGGATTGATAATGTTTTAAGAGAAAAACCGCATGATAATGTAGTTATTTCCTGGTCTATGAACGCCGGTTTTATAGCTGAAACGTACGAAAAGGGCGGGGAACCCGTGAAAGGAAGGATCAGCGCGGCACTTGAAGCCGCGAGAAGGGGATACAAGATTGGTTTTCATTTCGATCCGATAATATTTCACAAGGGATGGGCGAAAAGTTATGAATCTCTTGTTCATGAGATGTTTTCTTTTGAAGCAATAAGAAACAATACAGTTTGGATAAGCCTGGGTACTTTACGTTATACGCCTTCCTTAAAGCAGGCGGCAGAGCAAAGGTTTGATGAGAATTTAATGTTTTATGAAGGCGAATTTTTTGAAGGTTTTGACGGAAAACTCAGGTATCCGAATGAACTGCGTGTAGAGATGTACAACAAGATGGTTAAATGGATTAGAAAATTCAATAGTTCCTGCTGTATCTATTTGTGCATGGAACACGAGGATATTTGGAAAAAGCTGCCATTACAGCTGCAGCAATAGTTCAGGAGCTTAGAAAAAAAACGGTATGCGCTGTGTCATTGCGGGCGAAACGAAGCAATCTTAAGAAAGTTACCCATTGCGCGAAAGGGCAACAAAAACCGGAAAAACATATTGAAGAAAATAGAGATCCCTGTATAATCTATGGTTAAGGAGAAGGTAAAAGAATGAATTCAGTTTGGATAATACTAATATCGTTCGCGGCGTTTTGGGCGGCATATAGATTTTACGGAAATTTCATAGCAAAAAAGGTTTTTCATGTGAATCCGAAAAACCCCGTGCCAAGTGAGGAATTGAGAGACGATGTTGATTATATCCCCACAAACAAAGAGGTTCTTTTCGGGCATCATTTTGCTTCTATTGCCGGTACCGGGCCTATTGTTGGGCCGGCGATCGCTGTTATTTGGGGGTGGGTGCCGGCGCTAGTATGGATTATTTTCGGATCGATCTTTGCCGGCGCGGTACATGACTATGCCGCTCTCATCATATCAACCAGAAAACGCGGAGTTTCTATAGGGGAACTATCCCGGGAAGTGATAAACCCGCGTGTGCGTATGCTCTTTTTATTTGTTATTTTATTCGCGTTATGGATAGTTGTAGCTATTTTTGGAATGATTATAGCGGTAATCTTCAAACTATATCCCCAATCGGTTTTTCCGGTATGGATACAGATTCCCATAGCCGTGACAGTAGGATGGCTGGCCTACAAAAGAAATTTTAATATGACAGTTATGTCCGTAATAGCTGTTGTTCTTATGTACGCCGCTATCATTATTGGCGTGAATATGCCCTTTTCTATGCCGTCATTCCTGGGGCTAACCCCTATGTCCATATGGATAATACTGCTCTTTATATATGCTTATATCGCTTCGGTTTTGCCGGTATGGAGTTTGCTTCAGCCCCGGGATTATGTTAATTCACACCAGCTTGTAATCGGGCTGGCCTTAATTGTGTTTGGTGTTATTGCCGCGCATCCCAATATGGTGGCCCCGGCGGTGCAGTTCTCACCCAAAGGCGCGCCGCCAATGTTGCCTTTTTTATTCATAACCATAGCCTGCGGAGCTATATCCGGATTTCATTCTTTAGTCAGCTCGGGGACAACTTCCAAACAGCTTAAAAACGAAGGTGACATACGTTTAATCGGGTATGGCGGCATGCTTACTGAGGGGTTTTTGGGTGTTTTAGTTGTTGTCGCGGTGGGGGCGGGAATAGGCATGTATGTTAAAACGAATAACGGCGAAATTTTAAGAGGCCTCGTGGCGTGGCAGTACCATTATTCCAGTTGGGGCGCGGCAGAGGGGTTGGCCGCGAAAGTAGGTGCCTTTGTGAATGGAACCAGTAATATGCTCGGAGCGATTGGAATTCCGATCAAGTATGGGCAGGCCATAGTGGGTGTGCTTATAGCGTCATTTGCCGGTACAACATTAGATACGGCTACTCGTATACAGAGGTATGTGATTACTGAATTGGCAGGGGATTATAAGGTCAAAATTTTAAAAAACAGGTATGCCGCGACTTTCGCGGCAGTACTCTCTGCCGCGGTATTGGCGTTCGCGCAAGGCTCAGGACAAGGCGCTCTCTTGCTGTGGCCTTTGTTCGGGACTAGCAATCAGCTTTTAGCCGGATTAGTGCTTCTCGTGGCAACTGTGTATCTTTTGCGTAAAGAAAGAACAAAGGTTAAGAAAGCATGGGGCAGGGTATGTACAACAGCAGTTCCGATGCTTTTCATGATAGTAACATCAAGCTGGGCGATGCTTATTAATCTTGCCTTGTTTTTCAGGTCGAATCAGTGGCATTTAGTTGTCATTGGTGCCTTAATGGTCCTGTTAGAAATTTGGATGATCGGCGAAGCGATTTTGTGTATTAGGGCTAGTGACGAGAGGAGAACTATCCACTAACCACTATTCACTAATTATGCGCCTGTAGCTCAGTTGGATAGAGCAACTGGCTTCGAACCAGTAGGCCGCAGGTTCGAGTCCTGCCGGGCGCGCTGTTTTCTAGTTGGTGAGATATTGCCAAGCTAGGGGTCTCGAAGTGTAATTGCACGGTAAAATTGTTTGTGATAGAATAAGATAAATTTAAATCGAATGTTGATGGAGTGACAAATGGTTACAAAAGAATTAGAAAAACGATTGCTTTTGAAAAAATAAAAAAAAGATATAAAACATGAAAATAACCATAGCACAGCTTAATCCTATTGTTGGGGATGTCAGGGGGTCTTTGAAGAGGGTCTCTGCTACTATGACTGAATTCGCGGGAGTGTCGGATTTGGTTGTGTTTCCGGAGCTCTTTCTAACAGGGTATCCTCCTAAAGATCTTTTGCTAAGGCAGGAGTTCATCGAAAATGTGGAAGCCGCGGTTGATAAACTTATTGGCATGTCTAATAGTTTTCCTGAAACGGGTATTCTTATCGGGTCCCCCATGCCTACGGGGAAAAAGGTAGGCAAGCCACTTTATAATTCAGCAGTTTTGATTTGCGGGGGAAATATCGTAGGCGTACAAAATAAAAGCCTTTTGCCGATGTATGACATCTTTGATGAGGCGAGATATTTTGAACCGGCTTTAGATGTAAAGGTCATTCCTTTTAAGGGCCAGGTTTTGGGTATTACTATTTGTGAAGATATGTGGAACTCACCGGAATTATGGAGGGGCCGGCCGTACACTTCAGATCCTGTACAAAAAGTTGTCCAGGACGGCGCTTCAATACTTATAAATATCTCCGCGTCGCCTTTTTATGCGGGTAAAGGTGATCTTCGTTTCGATGTTATTAAAGCGCATGCTGTAAAATTCGGCGTTCCTTTTTTATTTGTCAACCAAGTCGGCGCGAATGAAGAGTTAATATTTGACGGAGGGAGTCTTTATATGGACGCCTCGGGAGAAGCGGTTTGTGTTTTCCCCGTGTTTAAAGAGCATGTTGAAACGATTGATACCGACAGTGTTGGAATACCCGGCCTCTATGTGCCGCGGGAAAACATAAAATCCGTTCATGACGCGTTGGTTTTGGGGATACGGGACTACATGACAAAAAGCGGTTTCTCTAAAGCCTTGATAGGCCTTTCTGGAGGCATAGATTCCGCGGTTGCATGCGCTTTGGCAAAAGAAGCGCTCGGCCCGGAAAACGTTTTGGGTATTTATTTAGCTTCGCCGTATTCTTCGGAAGAAAGCGGACGGTACGCTTTGGAACTCGCGCGAAACTTTAATATTCAGTTTAAAACAATTCCGATTTCACAGATATACCTTTCATACTTACAGACACTTAAGGATGAACTGCATATTGATATAAACAAAAAAGTAGAAGTTTGTTTACAAAATATTCAGGCAAGGATACGGGCGAATATTCTGATGGCCTTTTCTAACAAGTATGGGCATCTTCTGCTTACCACAGGGAATAAAAGCGAAACTGCGATGGGGTATTGCACATTATACGGTGACACGGCAGGCGCTCTTGCCGTGATTTCGGATGTGCCGAAAACAATGGTTTATAAATTAGCGGATTACATAAACAGGGATTCAGAGAGAATACCGTATTCAATTATTGAGAGACTGCCTTCCGCGGAGCTTAAACCTAATCAGTTTGACCAGGACACGCTTCCCGCGTATGATATCCTGGATAAGATACTCTATTATTACCTGGAAGAGGGGTATTCCGCGAAAAAATTGCAGGAACAAGGATTTGACGCTAAGATAGTCAGGCAGGTAATACGGATGTTGAACAAAAGTGAGTATAAACGCAAACAGTTGGCCCCGGGATTAAAAGTAACAACAAAGTCTTTTGGGACCGGAAGAAGAATGCCACTTGCGGCAAAATACGATTTTTAACCCGGGATGAATCCCCCCTTTGAAAAAGGGGGTTAGGGGGATTTTTTAAATTAAAAGCAACAGGAAGGTGAAACGATGGCGAATGAAACAGTTTTTAAACGGTACAAAGGAAACCCTATTGTTACGGCAAAGGCCGTTCCAAGAGCCAACAGCATACATAATAGTGCTGTTGTGCCATTCGAGTCAGGGTATGCCGGTATATTCCGCGTGGATGAAATAGATTTCAACTTTACAATGCACGCTGGTACCAGTAAAGACGGTATCAATTGGCACATTGAACCGTCTCCAATTAAAATGGAGAGTGATAACCACGAGATCGAGATAAAGGCCAGAACTTATGATCCGCGCCTTACAAAGATTGATGACACCTATTATTTTACCTGGTGTATTGATTCAGCCCAAGGGCCGTGTATCGGGCTGGCGACCACTAAAGATTTTAAGGTTTTCAAACAGATGGAGAATCCTTTTCCTCCCGCGAATCGGAATTGTGTGATTTTTCCAAGAAAGATTGATGGAAAGTTCGCGGTACTCCACCGCCCAAGCGACCGCGGGCATACTCCTTTTGGGGATATGTTTTACAGCACAAGCCCTGATTTAAAGCATTGGGGATGTCACAGGTTTGTTTTTGGTACCCTGCCGAGCAGTTGGCAATCCACAAAGATTGGTCCAGGTCCCGCGCCCATTGAGATTGAAGAGGGGTGGCTCCTGATATATCACGGCGTGTGGACAAGTTGTAACGGATATATTTATTACGCGGGTGGAGCTATCCTCGACAAAGAAAAACCCTGGAAGGTTTTATTCCGCACGAAAGATTACCTTTTAGCGCCCACAGAACCCTATGAGCGTGTTGGCGACGTACCTAATGTTGTATTCCCCAGTTCCGCGGTTGTTAAAAACGGCATTTTACGCCTATACTACGGCTGCGCGGATACCTGTATTTCCCTGGCAGAAGCCAAACTCCAAGACATCATCGAATTCATCAAAACGCGCAGTTTCTAACGCTCTCCCCAGTAGAGACGCGATTTATCGCGTCTTTGCTTATTTCTGTATCAGCGCATTATGATTCCCGTAGAGACGAGGCATTAAATGCAAACAATGCCATCCCCCCGTAGAGACGCGATTTATCGCGTCTCTACTTTATTTATGCTTGAAAGGATTTTCGTACTTGTGGTATAATGCAATTCAAAAATGAACTGTGCCCGCATAGCTCAGTCGGTAGAGCAACTGACTCTTAATCAGTGGGTCCAAGGTTCGAGCCCTTGTGCGGGTACCAATTTCAATGATCAGTGTTCAGTTGCCAGTTATCAGTTGTTGACCAACATTTGTTTGCTATTCATTGTTTACTGATCACGGGTAACTGATAACTGAAATCGCGGGTGTAGCTCAGTTGGTAGAGCATCACGTTGCCAACGTGATTGTCGTCGGTTCGAGTCCGATCACCCGCTCCAATTTCGCTCTTCGCCGTTCGCGCTTTAACGGCGGAGAGCGGATAAAAAGGAGCCCATGAATATTACAACTCTGTTAGACAAAAACGCGATGTCGGTTGATCTTAAAGCCGTGGAAAAAGACGAAGTACTTTCGGAATTGGTTAATTTGCTCCAAGTATCCGGAGACATTAAGAAATCTGAAAAAACTGAAATTCTGAAAAAGCTAAAAGAAAGAGAAGCTTTAGGATCTACCGGAATAGGAAAGGGTATCGCTATTCCCCACGCCAAGTGTCCAAAAATGAAAAAAATGTTCGCGTCGTTTGGTGTTTCAAAAAAAGGTATTGATTTCAAGTCTCTTGACGGTGAGTCCGCGCACATATTTTTTCTTTTAATCGCTCCCGGAGAAACTCCGGGGCTTCATCTTAAAGCTTTGGCTAAAATATCCCGGTTATTGGATGACAGATTTATAAGAGATAGAGTCAAGTTGGCAAAAAGCTCCCTGGAACTTCTGGAAATAATAAAAGAAGAAGAACAAAAAAAGGCTAATGAAAAAACTAAAATGGTTATACCCCGGGATGTTTGTTAAACGGTGGATATCATTGTCTGTTTTCGGTATTTTTATGATATCCATGGGGTTTGTAGTTGTGCTGTTTGAGCGTACACCGGAGAATAAGGCTGCTGCCGGACTCATAATCGTACTGGGAATTTTATGTGTTATAATCGCCGTAAAGAGGATTCTCAGATCGTTTATGGCGGCTTTAATGCCGGCGGAACCCCGGCGGCAGGATATGCTTGTTGATAGGATATATGAAAAGCGGATACTTGAGAGGGGACCGAAGATAGTAGTGGTGGGGGGCGGCACAGGGCTTTCTACCCTTTTGACAGGGTTAAAACAGAAAACGAGCAATATTACGGCTATAGTAACAGTGGCGGATGATGGTGGTTCTTCCGGAAGATTGCGTGAAGAATTCGGTGTTTTGCCACCGGGAGATATACGGAATTGTCTTGTGGCGTTATCTGATTCGGAGGATCTCCTAGGGGCGCTTTTTCAGTTTCGTTTTAAAAAAGGTACGGAACTTTACGGCCACAATTTTGGTAATCTATTTATTACAGCTCTTGCCAGGGTTACGGGTGACTTTGCCAAAGCCATAAAAGAATCAAGTAAAGTGCTTGCCATAAGAGGCGATGTTTTTCCCGCTACTTTACAAACGGTCAGATTAGTCGTTAAGAGAGAAGACGGAAGAGAAACTGTTGGGGAAAGCCGCATACGGGAAGAAAAAGGAAGTCCGATTGATAGGCTTTTTCTAGAACCGGATAATTGTAAAGCCACTGAGGAATCTGTAGAAGCTATTCGTCGGGCGGATGTGATAGTTTTAGGCCCGGGGAGCTTATACACAAGTGTTATGCCGAATTTGCTAATTGAAGGAATCCAGAAAGAAATCATCAGGTCTAAAGCGGTAAAAATCTATGTTTGTAATGTTATGACTGAACCAGGGGAAACGGACGATTACTCGGTTAGTGATCACGCTCGCGCGATTGTAAAGCATACGTATCCGGGAATAATAAATTGCTGTATAGCGAACATATCGCGTATCCCGAAGGCCCTTTATGAAAAATATAAAAAAGAAAATAAGTTTCCCGTAAAATTAGACGAAAAAGACGAAAACTGGCTTAAGCAGGAAAAGATAAAGCTGGTTAAGGCGCACATAGCCAGTATGGAAGAATTCGTCAGGCATGACACGATGAGGGTAACTAACGCGATATTTGACATAGTGAACGATAAATAGCTTGTATGTGACAAAAGTGGTATTACCTGTTATGTCGCGCTGGGTGTGTATGGGGAAAATAAAATTTAGTATGGCGGTTCATTGTTATCAGCCTGTTTTCAATTTTGAGACGGAAATTGAGAAGGCGTATCAAAATGCTTATTTGCCGTTTATGGAAACGTTGAAGGGGTTTCCCGGGGTAAAAGTGTCATTTCATTATTCGGGAAATCTGTTAGAGTGGTTGGAATACCGGCACCCCGATTATATAAAGAGTGTAAGAGACCTTTTGCGGCGCGGACAAATAGAACTTATGGGAGGCGGGTGTTTTGAGCCGGTTATGGCGCTTATTCCGGAACAAGACAGGCAGGAACAGTTATTGTTAAATGAAAAGGTGATTTTACGGCTTTTTGAAATTAAACCGAGAGGTGTGTGGCTGGCGGAAAGAGTTTGGGAGCCTTCTTTGGTTGAGAGCCTGGCATCCGCGGGGGTACAGTACACGATAATAGACGATCATCACTTGCTAATGGCGGGGCTTAAAAAAGAAAACATCTTTCGGCCTTATGTCACACGGTGTAGAGAAAGTTCAATATTTATTTTTCCGGCTTTAACCAGTTTAAGATACGCGATACCTTTTTGCCGTCCTGAAAAGGTAATAAGCAATATCCAAAGCCTGGCGCTTGAAAATAAAGATACCTGTCATGATACATGTATCTTTTTTGCTGATGATGGTGAAAAATTCGGACTGTGGCCGCAGACACACAAGTGGATATACAAGAGAAAATGGCTTTATAACTTTTTTTGTTCTTTAGAAAAAAATCAAGAGTGGCTTCAAACTGCCACGTATTCTGAAGTCATGGACACCGTTACTCCGGGTGAAATACGAGAAATCCCGGAGTCCAGTTATCGTGAAATGATGAAATGGGCGCGCGGAGGATTTAAGAATTTTTTAAGCAGATACCCTGAATCCGGCAGAATGCATAAACGGATGATTAATGTCAGTAACGCTCTTAAATCTATGGATTCGCGAAACACGCTCGGAGGAGAGTTTTTTCATATCCAGGACGCGAAAAGAGAATTATTCAAGGCGCAGGCAGGGTGCGCGTATTGGCACGGCACTTTTGGGGGGCTTTATCTTCCTCATCTTCGGTCGGGGGTATATGAACATTTGATAAAAGCTCAAGGTATGATAGATAAAGTTCAAGGTCATTCCAACGGGCCGGTGAGGGTGGTTGAACGTGACTTTGGCTTGTCAGAACACGAAACTGTTATTAGTAATGGAACTTTGGATATATTTATTAAATCATCTTTGGGCGGAGCGCTGATGGAGGTAGACTATAAACCGTTAGGTGTTAATTTAACAAACACGATGTCACGGTTAAAAGAGGATTATCACAAAAAATTAGATAGAAGTTATTTTTCAAGGATAAAAAGTGCTAAAGAGGCGATAGCCCTTGGGAATTTTGATGATGTTCACGATGCTTTAGGTGTTGCTGAACGAGGATTAAAGAGGGTACTTTCGTACGATGATTATCAGAGGGTATCTTTCCTTACGCACATAGTGGAAATTGGGAAACAGTGGAAACATTTAGGGAAGGCGCGCGCGAGTTGTGATAATTTCTTAAAGGGGTTATATTCTTCGGAAATAGATAGTAAGGGAAATTGTATAACCCTTAAACTTTTAAAAAAAGATAAGGTTTTTATTGATAACGCGAGTCCGGTAAATCTTGAAGTATTTAAAACTATTACGGTTGGCCCTGATTCTGAGGTGAAATTTTCTCACAAAATAACACAGCGGCGTGGAAGCGAAGTTTCTTTAAAGTATGCCGTGGAGTTTAATTTTTTGATTTGGGACAAAACTGTAATCGCGAGGCCTAGGGCTATGACGGTGAAAGAATTTTCACTGAAAGACAGGTATAGCGGAATAATCCTCAGGTTTTTTTTAGATAAGAGGTCCAATGTGTTTATGTATCCGGTGTATACGGTTAATGAAAGTGAGATGGGGCTTCGAAAAAATTTTCAAGGGATATCGGTAATTATCGGGGATGAACAGCCCTTGAACCCCGCGCGCGACGCGAATGAGATGAATATCACGATGGAGATTAGTCATGGAAAGTAAAAAAGACGTCATCATAAAGAATAAAACCGGGTTACACGCCCGGCCAGCCGCTGTTTTTGTTCAAACCGCGAACAAGTATGAGAGCGATATAACGATTACAAAAGGCACTCAGGAAGTTAATGGTAAATCCATTATGGGGATATTGATGTTGGCCGCGGAGAAGGGTACTAAGTTGACTATTGTTGCCAAAGGTAATGACGCGCGCCAAGCGGTAACAGAACTAGCCAAAGTTTTAATTAATGACATTGAAATAGAAGGTGATAAAAAATGAGAAAAAGAAAACAAATTCAGATTAAAGGTATTCCCGCGGCTCCGGGAATAGTTATCGGCAAGATTCATGTCTTTGGCACAGAAGACATCATCCCGCCGGAATGTACCATATCCGAGAAGCAGGTGCCTTTGGAAATAGAGAGGTTTAAACTCGCGTTACAAGAAACCAAAAAGGAAATTACCGCGATAGAAGAGAAAATTTCCCGTGAAATCGGCATTGAACACGGCAGGATTTTTAGCGCTCATCTTTTAGTTCTGGAAGACAGTGTTCTTGTTCAGGAAGTTATTACCAGAATAAAAAAGAAGAAACGGAACGCGGAGTGGGTTTTTGATGAGATTTTAACTCGATACATAAAAGTGTTAGCAGAGGCCAAAGACGAGTATTTAAGGGAAAGAATCACGGATATAAGCGATGTTGGTAAGAGGATACTGCGCAATTTGATGGGGGAGAAAGAAAAAAATTTAGAGAATCTTGCTGAAAAATCCATAGTGGTTGCTTATGATTTGTCGCCTTCTGACACGGCAATGATGCATAGGGGAAAGGTTTTAGGTTTCGCGACGGATATAGGAGGACGGACGTCGCATACCGCGATAATGGCAAAATCTTTGGAAATCCCCGCGGTTGTGGGATTGGAAGCTATCACCGATATTGTTAAGAACGGGGATACGGCCATATTAGATGGTATGCACGGGGTTGTAATTATTAATCCCACAAAGCGTTTTATCGAAAAGTATCAAAAAGAGAAAAAGAAATATGAACATTTAGAACATGAGCTTGTTGAGTTAAAATTGCTTCCAAGCGAGACGTTGGACAAGAAAAAAGTTGTTATAGCCGGAAATATTGAATTGCCGGAAGATGTTTCCAGTGTTATTTCACACGGCGCCGAAGGCGTAGGGTTGTACAGAACCGAATATTTTTATATGAATAGGCGGGATTTACCCTGCGAGGAGGAGCAGTTTAACGCTTATAAATCTGTTGTGACGAGGATGAAGCCCCAATCTGTGGTGGTGAGAACTCTGGATTTAGGCGGTGACAAGTTTCTTTCAGAACTTGATGTGCCTAGAGAGATGAATCCGTTTTTGGGATGGAGGGCGATACGGTTTTGTCTCGCGCGGCCGGATATTTTTAAATCCCATCTTAGAGCCATATTGAGAGCTTCGATTTACGGAAAATTAAAGTTAATGTATCCTATGATTTCAGGCCTGCAGGAGTTCCAACAGGCTAATGAGGTATTAGAAGAGGTTAAAAAGGAACTTCGGAAAGAAGGCGTTCGTTTCAATGAGGATATGTCTGTGGGTATAATGATTGAGGTTCCTTCCGCGGCGCTTACGAGCCATATTCTGGCAAAACATGTTGACTTCTTTAGTATTGGCACGAATGATCTTATCCAATATTCCTTAGCCGTGGACAGGGTTAATGAGAAGATAGCGTATCTTTACGAGCCCGCGCATCCGGCTGTGCTTACTCTTATTAAAATGGTTATAGATAACGGGCATAAGGAAGGTATACCCGTAGGGCTATGCGGTGAAATGGCCGGCGATATATCTTTAACTATAATTTTGCTGGGTTTGGGGCTGGATGAGTTCAGTACTTCTCCGATAGCCGTTCCCGAAATAAAGAAAGTAATAAGGTCTGTTAAATTTTCTGACGCGAAAAAAATAGCGGAAAAGGCGTTGACCTTTGAGTCGGGAAAAGAAGTGCAGAGTTATGCCAGGGCTAAATTACGGGAACTGGTGCCGGATATGGCGGTTGAACTAACGGGATAATTTAATCTTGGTTTAACGAAAGGATTGATATGAAAGGGTTGATACTCGCGGCAGGATACGGGACCAGGCTATACCCTCTTACGCTGGATCGTCCTAAACCTCTCGTAAAGGTAGGGGGGCAGGCGATTTTGGGACGTTTGCTTAAAAAATTTGAAGAAGTGGCCTCATGTGATGAGGTGTATGTGGTTACAAACGATAAGTTTTATGAAATGGTTTCTAAGTGGCTCAGGGGTCGGAATTTTTCCGTAAAGATTAATGTGATTAATGACTTGACCACGTCGAATGAAAACCGGCTTGGCGCTATCGGAGACATTAATCTTGTATTAGAAAACGAAAAACCGAAAGAGGACGTGCTGATAGTGGCGGGAGATAACCTGTTTGAATTTAGTATTAAGGATTTTATTTCTTTTGCTAAAAAAAAGGGTAAATTCAGCGTTGCTTTGTTTGATGTTAAAGATCGTAAACTCGCGCGAAGATATGGTGTAGTTCAAATTGGCGCGGATCAAAAGCTTAGTAATTTTCAAGAAAAACCACAAGCGCCTAAAAGTACACTCGCGTCAACAGGTATCTACTATGTGCCTAAAGATAAACTAGGTTTGATGAAAGAATATATGCGGATAGGTAAAATAAAAGACGCGCCCGGTAATTTCGTGAAATGGATTTCTGAGAATGACGGTGTTTTCGGATATGTTTTTACTGAAGGATGGTATGACATAGGAGATAAGAATTCTTTAGAGAAAGCTGATGTTGAATATCGCGAAAAGGAACTTTAAAGAAAAATCTTCTCACTTTTGAAAAAGGAAAGAAAAATCTTCCCCCCTTTGAAAAAGGAAAGAAAAATCTTCCCCCCTTTGAAAAAGGAAAGAAAAATCTTCCCCCCTTTGAAAAAGGAAAGAAAAATCTTCCCCCCTTTGAAAAAGGGGGCTAGGGGGATTTAACACAAAACATTAAAGAAAGGAAGAAGAAGCAATGAACAAACATCTATTTACATCTGAAAGCGTGACAGAAGGGCATCCGGACAAGGTATGCGACCAAATATCAGACGCGATACTTGATGCCATATACCGGAAAGATCCTTCCGGCAGGGTCGCGTGTGAGGCCATGGTAACTACAGGCCTGGCTTTTGTCGCGGGAGAAATAACCACATCGTCATATGTGGATATCCCGAAAATTGTGAGAGAAACTATCCGCAAGATAGGCTATACCAGCGCTCAGTACGGGTTTGATTATCTTACATGCGGTGTTATTACGTCCATACAGGAACAATCTCCTGATATTGCTATGGGGGTTGCGACAGGCGGGGCCGGGGACCAGGGCATGATGTTTGGGTACGCGACTGACGAAACGCGGGAACTCATGCCGATGCCGATAAGTTTGGCGCACGCGCTTACCCGCAGGCTCGCGAAAATCAGAAAAGAAAAAATCATTGATTATTTAAGGCCAGACGGCAAGAGCCAGGTTACTATTGAGTATCACGACGAAAAGCCGAAAAGAGTGGATGCCATTGTTCTCAGCGCCCACCATGACGGGAAAGTTAAGATGAGTAATATTCACGAGGATATGAAAAAACTGGTTATTAAGGAAGTTATTCCGGCTGATTTAATGGACAAAGACACGAAGATCTATATCAATCCGACAGGCAGGTTTGAGATTGGCGGGCCCCAGGGTGATACAGGCGTGACCGGCAGAAAGATAATAGTCGATACTTACGGCGGCGTAGGCAGGCACGGCGGCGGATGTTTCAGTGGCAAAGATCCTACAAAGGTTGACCGGTCCGCTTCTTACATGGCCAGGTATGTCGCGAAAAATATAGTGGCCTCCGGTATTGCCAAAAAGTGCGAAGTGCAATTAGCATACGCTATCGGTGTCGCTGAACCTGTAAGCGTGATGGTGAATACGTTTGGCACGGGCAAAATCTCGGAACATTTGATTGTAAAACTTGTCAAAGAAATTTTCAATCTTTCGCCGAGCGGTATCATAGAAAAGCTGAAACTCAGGCGCCCGATCTATAAACAAACAGCTTCCTATGGGCATTTTGGAAGAAATGAAGAAGGTTTCACCTGGGAAGAAATTGACATGGCCGACGAAATCAAAACCCGAGTGCGGTAGTGCCAAAGAAAAATGTACCCCGTAGGGCAAAGGTATGCTTTTGCCGACACAGTTTTTGGATTTAAATATACCGGAGATATTAAACGTCAATGGGAGGAAATGTTTATTATGGGGCATGATTACAAAGTTAAGGACATAAGCCTTGCTGATTTTGGCAGGAGGGAAATTGAGATTGCCGAACATGAGATGCCGGGGCTTATGGCTATCAGGGAGAAATACGAGGCAGAGAAGCCTCTTAACGGGGTAAGAATAACCGGTTCTCTTCATATGACTATTCAGACCGCGGTGCTTATCGAAACATTGGCCGCGCTTGGCGCTGATGTTAGATGGGCGAGCTGTAATATTTTTTCCACGCAGGACCACGCGGCCGCGGCTATAGCGAAGATAGGAGTGCCGGTATTCGCGTGGAAAGGTGAAACACTTGAAGATTTTTGGTGGTGCACGGAACGGTCTCTCAGTTTTCCCGGAGGGAAGGGGCCCCAGCTTATTGTGGATGACGGAGGAGATGCCACACTGATGATGCATTTAGGGTTTTCCGCGGAAAAAAATGCCGCCGTGCTCGATAAAGAACCAACAGGAGAAGATGAGGCTGAACTTATTAAAATAATAAAAAAGTCGCTGCGAACCTCACCCTGCAAATGGGCTAACATGGTAGGAGAGTGGAAGGGCGTTTCGGAAGAAACAACCACCGGAGTGCATCGGCTTTATCAGAGGCAAATGAAAAATGAACTTTTAGTACCCGCGATCAATGTGAATGATTCTGTTACCAAATCAAAATTTGACAATTTTTATGGGTGCCGTGAATCTTTGGTAGACGGCATCAAGAGGGCGACAGATGTTATGGTCGCGGGAAAGGTTGCTGTTATATGCGGGTATGGTGATGTTGGCAAAGGATCGGCCCAGTCTTTACGCGGGTTAGGAGCAAGGGTGATAGTCACGGAGATAGATCCTATATGCGCTTTACAGGCTTCAATGGAAGGGTTTGAAGTTTCCACCGTAGAGGATACCCTCGGCCGCGGTGATCTATACGTGACCGCGACAGGGAATAGAGACATTATTACGGTAGATCATATGGAAAAGATGAAAGATCAGGCCATAGTTTGTAATATCGGCCATTTTGATAATGAGATACAAGTGTCTTTGCTCGAGAAATATCCGGGAATAAAAAAACTTAACGTAAAACCGCGGGTGGATAAATATATTTTTCCGAATGGAAAAGAAATTTATCTTTTGGCTGAAGGCAGGCTAGTTAATTTGGGATGCGCCACAGGGCATCCTTCCTTTGTAATGTCAAATTCTTTTACTAACCAGGTTATGGCGCAGATAGATCTTTGGGTGAACAAAGACAAATACGCGCCTAAGGTGTATAGGCTGTCAAAACAGCTTGACGAAGAAGTAGCGCGCCTGCATCTGGGGAAAATTGGCGTGAAACTTACAAAGCTTTCACGAACGCAGGCCGAATATTTGGGGATTTCAATTGAGGGGCCATATAAACCGGAACATTATAGGTACTAACTATGAAAAAACAAATAAAACGGATAGGTGTTTTGACTTCAGGCGGGGACGCGCCCGGGATGAACGCCGCGATACGCAGTGTTGTTAGAAAAGCGGTATTTGAACGCCTGGAAGTGCTTGGCATTCTTAGAGGATATGAAGGCCTGATAAACGGCGAAATCATAAAGATGGATTCCAGGAGCGTGAGTAATATTCTGTCGCGAGGGGGAACTATTTTAAAAACTGCCCGGTCGCAAGAATTTATGACAAAAAAGGGGCAGGAGAAGGCAGTACAGTCTATAAAAGAAAACGGTATAGATGCCCTTGTTATTATCGGAGGCAACGGTTCTTTTCAGGGCGCGCTCGCGCTTCATAAGGATTGGAAGATACCGAATATAGGGGTTCCTGGTACAATTGACAATGATTTGGGGTACACGGATTTCACCATAGGCGCGCATACTTCGGTTGACACTGTTCTTGACGCTGTTGATAAAATTCGGGACACGGTTTCGAGCATGGAACGTATCTATGTGATTGAGGTTATGGGCCGAAAAGAACCTTATATAGCGATAAGTGCAGGGCTTGCCGGCGGCGCGGAAGAGGTTTTATACCCAGGCAGTAAAGTAACAATTGAACAAATAGCGAAAGAAATTAAGACAGCTAAAACAAAAGGTAAGATAAGCTGGATAATTATTGTCTCGGAAGGGTTTTCCAGTTCGCAGATAGTCGCGAAGGAAATCGAAAAACAGACAGGATATGAAGTCAGGGCTATAACATTAGGACACATTCAGAGGGGCGGAGCGCCTAATTCGCCGGATAGAATACTTGCCTCAAGAATGGGCGCGTATGCTGTTGAAGCTTTGATAGAAGGGCATTCCGGTAAAATGGTCGCCATAGAATCAGAGACATTAAAATTGGTTTCGTATGAAAGCGCCTGTTTTGACAGAAAAAAAGACGAAAAATTACAAAAAGAACTGTACTCTCTCACAAAGTTATTAGCAACGTGAGAGTCGTCTGACCTCTGTCATCTGATTGGAGACTATGAAGATTATAACCAGATATATGCTTAAGGAACTCGGCGGGCCGTTTTTAGCGTCGCTTCTTATCTCGACTGTTATCCTCGCGGCAGGGAACATTATTCAGACCGCGGATATGGTTATGAATAAAGGGGTGGAGCTTTTTCAAGTCATAAAAATCTTTGTTTTATTCCTGCCGTATGTGCTTATTTTTACAATCCCGATTTCTGTTCTTTCGTCTGTGCTTTTGGGTTTTGGGCGGCTTTCAAGCGATAATGAGGTTACCACGCTGAGAACAAGCGGAGTTAGTATTTACGGGGTTGTGCTTCCCGTGATTATCTGCGGATTTATCATAAGCCTTATAAGCGTTCCTTTGAATGACCGGATATTGCCCCAGTCTGAATTTGAGGCAAGAAAGCTTGTGAAAAAAGTGGGAATAAAACATCCGGCCGCTATGTTGGAACCGGGTGTATTTGTAAAAGGTTTCAAAGACTATATTATTTTTATCCATGGCGTTAAACAGAACGTTCTTGAGGATATTCGAATCTACCAGCCCAGAGACGGCAAACCCACCCGCACGATAATGGCAAAGACCGGCAAAATAATATCTTTGCCGGAAGAAAACAGTGTAAAGCTTGGGCTTAGAGAAGGTATGGCAGATGAGATTTCTATTGATAATCCGGATGAATTTTATAAACTTTCATTTAAAGATTATTACCTGACTTTGAGAATGGAAGAAAATATGGACGTGCGGAATATTCAAAAAAAAGCCAGAGAAAAGAGCATCAAAGAAATTCTGGAAGATATTAAAATTCTGGAAAAAGACAATATTGACGTAATCCCTCTGCGCGTAGAGCTTCATAAAAAAATCGCGTTAGCATTCTCAAATCTTGTTTTTGTCCTAGTAGCTATCCCGTTGGCGATAACTACTCATCGACGCGAAAAATTCATAGGGTTTGGGTTATCGATAGTGTTATTTCTCGTGTATTGGGCGTTTATGCTTAGCGGAATAACCTGTGCCATACAAGGCCTTATCCCTCCTTGGGCAGGGGTGTGGTTCGCGAATATCCTGCTTGCGGGGATAGGCGCTTTTTTATTCTTCCGCATTTCAAGCAAATAACCGGAATTGTCCCAAAATCTGGGATTATATGAAACCATGAAGATACTAGAAAAATACATACTTAAAAGTTTTGTCCTGTCGTTTATCTTTTGTATAACTTTACTGATAGTTCTTGGAGTAATTGGTGATATTTTGGGTTTTTTAGACGACATTGTTAAAAATAATATTCCATTTATGAACGTAGTAGCTTTTTACTTTTATCTGGCGCCATTCGCTTTTGTCAATATGGTTCCCTTCGCGAGCCTGCTAAGCGCGGTTTATGTGTTTAACTCTCTTAGCAAACACCATGAAGTAACCGCGGTTATTGCCAGCGGAGTAAGCCTTTGGAGACTTTTGCGGCCGGTTCTCGTTGTAACCTTCTTATTGTGTTTAGCTACCTTTATAATAAACGACAAATTTGTCCCTGTAACCATGGAAAAGGCTAATCATATCAGGCAGGAGAAGCTCGAAAAATCCGAGACTGCCGGAGATCTTAACATAAAGGATTTAGCCGTGTATTGTAAGGATGATCAGATAATTTATGCTAAAAGTTTTTCTCCGAAAATTAAAGAATTTCATGACATGATTATCCACCGCCGCCAAGTGAAGGAAACCTTTATCGGTGAAAAAATAAACGCGCGCGTGGTGAAGTGGAAGGAGGACGGATATTGGGAAGGAGAAAATGTTATTATCTTTAAATCGGATTCCAACGGCAACTTTACAAAATCTCCTGAAACCTACCAGAAAAAAATTTTACCAATTTCTGAAACTCCCGAAGAGTTTATTAAAAACCAGAACGATCCCAGGTTTATGAGTTATCGCCAGCTTAAGAGGCATTTAAAGATATTTAATGCCGGCTCCTCGCTTGCCATAAGGCGCCTTTTAGTGGATCTTAATTACAAATTGGCATTGCCTTTTACGGCTCTTATCACCGTTCTTGCGGGTGTTCCCTTTAGTATTGAAACCGGCCGCGCGAGCGCGCTTATCGGTATGGCCAGAGGCATACTTGTCGCGATACTATATCTGCCGGTAATGGCCGTAAGCCTTGCGCTTGGCAAAGGGGGTATTCTTCCCCCTGTTATATCCGCCTGGCTAAGTAACGTGGTATTCGCTCTAATCGGTGTATATTTCATAGACAAAAGAAGTTAAACCGTAGGGCAAAGGCATGCCTTTGCCGAAATTTTCATCCCTTCAAAACCGCCCGGGCCAGGGTGAACCCGAGTATTTTTTTGGCCCCCGCCTTGAGAAGATTTTCGGCGCACGCGTCAAGTGTTCTGCCGGTTGTTATTACATCATCGACCAATACCACGGATTTTCCGGACAAACCGTGTGGGTCGGTAATCAAAAAAACATTTTTAAGATTATTAATCCTTTGTTTTCTGGTAAGTCTGTTTTGGGGAAATGTTTTTTTTGTTTTTATGAGATTATTTTTTGAATGAGGGACGGCGAGAACGCGGGAAAGAGACTCCGCGACGATTTCCGCTTGGTTAAATCCTCTTTCTCGCCGGCGGGTTTTATGCAAAGGAACTGCCATGGCCAGATCCACAGTGTTAAATAAAGAATGATTTTTAGAAACCGTATCCAATATCAATTTGTCAAATATACTTATAAATCGCGACTGGCGTGAATATTTAAATTGTTTTATGCAATTAGCTGTTACGCTGTCGTAAAATCGGCAAGATAATATGACGGAGAGATTATTTGAGGCTGTGTTGGGTGGAATAGGTTCAAGTTTGAGTTTTATTTCGCATTTTTGACAAATAGGTGAAGGCGATTTAATGGCCGAGTTTTTACACACAGGACAGACAGCCGGAAGCACTGTATCAACAAATAAATGAAGTATCTCTTTGATACGCATCTTACTATTAGAGACAACAAATCAGGGTGAATTTATGCAATTTTTTTAACATTGCCCAAAATTAGCGCCTCCACATTTTACGCGCGAAAAGGTGCTTGCTTTTATCTCATAGTAGGATAAAATGTAGTTTGTAACAAGAGGAAGGCATATGAAGAAGGGAAAGATGTTCGATTTGTCGATGTTTGTGTTAAGAGCTGTAATTGGAATTATTTTCGCGGCTCATGGAAGTCAAAAATTATTCGGCATGTTCGGCGGGATTGGAATTGATGGAACGGTTAAAATGGTGGAAGCACTGGGTTTTTTAACCAGTTCCTATTTAATCGCCGTTGTTTGGGGATGCATAGAGTTTGTTGGTGGTATTTTTATGATATTGGGAATATTATCCAGATGGGCCGCTTTTTCGATAGTTCTTACCATCATTATACAGCTTTGGAAGATCAATCTTTCCTATGGTTTTTTTATCCAAAACAGCGGGATAGAGCATAATTTGTTGATAATAGCCGCTTGTATCCCCATTGTACTGTTAGGAGGCGGCAATTGGTCGGTCTGGGACGCTTGACCCTGTGAAAGTATTTTGCTAGAATTGGTAAAACAAAAGATAGTGTCAAAAATAACATGAAAGAATTATGAAAGAAAGAGTGAAGTAGTTTCCCTTCTCTTTTTTGAAAAAAGGGCAGATCTTTTCCACCCTTTTGAAAAAGCGTCAGAACTTTTCTTTCTTGAAAAAGCGTCAGAACTTT
>JBDRBY010000050.1:0-33807 GCA_043822245.1 Candidatus Omnitrophota bacterium | reverse complement strand
GCTTAAATACATCCGAAATAGCACTGATGAATTTATCAAAAGGAATTTTACCTAACTGCATCGTTGGAAAATCAAGATTATATATTCCGTTAAAGGCATACTTTGAAGCAACTTTTTCAATTTCCCGCTGTCTCTCCTCAACAGCTTCGACCGTATAGCCAAATTTTTTTTGCATAGATGTTACGATAAGCCAATATACTTCATCTCCATTGGCTTTATGCTTAAGAATAGTCCCGCCCGCGCCGAGGGTTTCATCATCAGGGTGAGTAGCAACAACAATTACCTTTTCCATATACTTCCTTTTTTCTGCTCTGAATTATTAAAAAATGTCAGAATCACACATACTTATGTTCCAATTTTTGTAATTACTGATGCTTTCTTCCACTTTATTTTTTCGTGAATGATACGATAAATAAGTTATGGGACAACTATTTTCAAAACCAAAACATTCAAGCTTGTCATGCAAAAGCGTATTAGTATTCATCCATATGTTAATCCTTTTGACATTTCTTCGCTTAAAATAAAGTATCACCTGATTAATCCAATTCATGAACATATCAGACTTGTAATCATAAAGCAAATCAAGGATATCCACTTCAGAACTTAACCCGTTTTTGTAATATTTGAAAGTTATTAATCCTGCGGTTTTATTGTTTTTTTTCGCTTCGATAAAAAAATATTTATTAAAAGGATGGTTAATAAACCTCCATTTATAGAACTGAAAATTACGTTTGAAATAAATCGGGTATCTATTTATGTTGATATCAACAAATTTATCAATATTTTTTGATACAGAAGCATTAAAATCAATTTCTGCCGCGCGGTCATTCTTGATAGTATTCTTGCTATAATTGTCCAAGAACAGAGAAAATGTTGGAATTTCATAAATATCTTTCCAGTTTAATTTAGTTTTTCTTCCATAATGCGAATTAGTGTTAGGATAGCCAACGATACAATCTACTCCTTGATTATAAGCGTTATTATAAAGTTCTTCCGCCATTACCGTATATAAGCCTTTTCTCTGCATCTCTGGATGGATCATACTTGTTCCTGAAAACGCCAAAATTATCGGTTTTTTATTCAAAAAAGTATTAACTGGCGTTAAAGCGGAAAAACCAATAATTTTATTGTTTTTCAAAGCCGCTATAGTAAGGTTTTTCTTTATCGGGTTTTCCAAAAAACGCCATTTGAAATATTTTTTTTTTATATTTTTACAAAAAACTTCTCGAAATAATCCGACGAGTTCCGCGTTCATTTTAATAGAAAACTTTTTAAATTCTATATTCATGATCTCTTTAAAACTGTTTTTATATTACACTTCAATTTTTTCAATCTCAATTTTCTGTCTAACCGTATATTAGTCAGAGTATCCACAATTATATCTGTACAATCATGCTTATAAAACGGATTTTTGTAATTCAATTTCATGTCGACCGTTTTACCGATAGCGTTAACAATATCCACACTATTTGCCTTAACATCAATTACATTATCTCCATGTAAACGTCCGCCCTGCCTTTCTCCGACATTTATAACAGGTAAATTAAATGACGCAGCCTCTAATAAACCGCTGGAACTGTTTCCAATCATAAATTTAGCGTTTTCAAGAAGGGAATAATAATTATTTGAGCCTAAATTATCAAAGAAATAAACGTTTTTATTCTTACTGGCAAAATTCAATATAATATTTTTTAATTCGAGAGAACCAGGATCACTGTTAATCCCCGACCAAATATATGTGTATCGCTTCATTTTTCTCAAAGCAGTCAAAAGAGCTTTGAGCTCTTTTATACTCACTGTTCTATCCGTAGTTACCGGATGATAACAGACATTAACTAAAGGTTTGTCCGCGGCAATTTTGTGTTTAGACAAAAAACTGAAGATAAAATCATTATAAAAATCTTTATTTTGACAAATAGTGGTTATTGAAGAAATGCCTGAAACTTTTATCCTGGGCGCTTCCTCTCCCATACAAATAAGTCTTTTCTTGATATCTTCATGAGCTACAAAATGAATATGCGCCATTTTTGTAACAGCATTGCGTATTAGGGTATCGAGACAATGTGCTGTGTCATTTTCGCCTCCGAATAAGTGCGCGATAAAAATGTTTTTAAGCGCGCAAAAATAAGCGATAGGCAATATTTCAAACCGATCTCCCAATAAAACCAATATGTCAGGTTTAAAATCTATCTTAGCCAAACCGTTTAAAATATTCGCGGCAATATTTTCCTCCCGCATATTAGATCTTCCCTTGTAAGGATCAATAGTAATTATTTTAATTCTACTGTGTTTTTTTATATCCCGATAAGTCATCCCTGCATTCGGATCATAATGAGATCCTGTAATTAATAATCTCACATCCAGGGATTTAATGTCTTTTATTTTTTCAATAATCGGACAAAAGTACCCATAATCCGACCTTGCTACAGTCGTGAACATTATTTTACGCGTCATATAGATTCTCTTTTTGTTTAAAATTCAACAAGCTCATCTTTTTTAATAGATTTCGATGCCTCGCGTCCAATTATTTCATCCCACATCATGGGGTTAATTCCGATTCCCGGACGTTTTACCGTGAGATTATCTTTCGTCAAAATTTCACCTTTTTGTATATTTCTCAAAGCTACAACGCTTTTTCTGGATGTGAGCTTATTCTTCAACTCTGAGAGCGATGGTTTTTTTATCCCTGAGCCAAGAGCCTTTTCAATATTTCTAATAGCCTCTACCATTTTTTTTAATTCTTCAGGTTCTATAGATGCCTTTTGATCCGGCCCCTGCATAGTTTTATCTAAAGTAAAATGCTTTTCAATAATTTTAGCCCCTAAGGCTACAGCCGCTATTGGTACTTCTATTCCAAGAGTATGATCAGAATATCCTATATCAATTTGGAATTGGTTCTTCATCGTTATCATAGCTCTTAAATTAACATCGGTTATTGGCGTTGGATATTCTGTATTACAATGCAAAAGGGTAATATCTTTTTTCACTGTTCCGCTCTCTATTAAAACATTTAAAGCCCGCTCCACCTCTTCTAAATCAGACATGCCTGTTGATAATATTATCTTTTTCTTTAACGCGCCTATTTTTCTTAAATAAGGCAAATCAGTTACCGCGCCTGAAAAAATTTTAAATATTTTAAGCCCAAGAACATTAAGCAGTTCTACGCTTTCCAAATCAAATGGCGTGGAAAGAAATGTAATACCTCTATCCTTACAATAAGACATCAACTCTATATGTGCTTCTTTATCTAACTCCAGCTCCTTCAGCATTTCAAAGTAGGATTTATTTTTATCAGTGGTTTTTTTTTGATATTCCGCCTTGGGTGCTTGTTTAACAGCAAGCCTTTCCGCTTTAAATGTCTGAAACTTTATAGCATCCGCTCCGGCTAACCGAGCCGCGTCAATCATTTCTTTCGCGGTATTGATATTTCCATTATGATTAACACCCGCTTCCGCTATTATAAAAACCTTATGCATCTTTTGTTACCCTTCGCGCGGGAACTCCGGCATAAATTCCTGTTTCATTTATAGATTTTGTAACAATAGACCCAGCCCCTATTATCACATCCTCTTTGATCTTTACATTATTTACTATAACACTATTACTACCAATAAAAACTCTACTTCCTATTTTACATTCCCCATTCACAATACTGCCTGTTGAAATATGACAATTATCTACTATGGAAACATCGTGTTCTATGAGCGCTTTGGTATTTATAATACAATTATTACCAATAGTCGCTCCTGCATTGACAAGCGCAGAGTGCATTATAATGGTACCATCTCCAATAACCGCATGTGTAGAAACATAGGCCAAAGGAGATATAATTACGGGAAACTTTCCTCCAAGTTCTCTTACCTTTTCAAAAAGCTTTATCCTTTTTTTAGAGCTTTTGATTTGACCTAAAGTAATCATGAAATTTTTATGTTTTTTCACCAAATCAGGCAAATCATTATCATTAGCAAAAATTTTACGACCCAGCACTAATTGAGCTAACTTTTCTTTTATATCAACTATCCCTACTATCTCGTATCTTCCTTCAGACTCAATAACATCTATACAGGCTCGGCAATGCCCTCCCGCGCCTATCAGAACTATTTTTTCTTTCATAATATCAGTTCCCTATATGTTGTATATATCTGCTTTGTATTTCTTCAAATTTTCAGGATTCCGAAACCATTCAACTGTTTTCGTTAGTCCTTCTTGTATAGTATATTTAGGAGTGAATCCAGTTAAATTATGGATTTTAGTATTATCACACCATAGGCGATAAACTTCGGATTTTTCCGGACGAAGACGCTGGGTATCTGTAATTATCTCTACATCAGAATTCATAATTTCTTTAATATTGTCTACAACATCTCCAATAGAAATTTCAAAATTGGAACCAATATTGACTGTTTCTCCGATTGCCTTATCACATTCCGCGAGCGCGATAAATGCGCGACATATATCTTCAACATAGCTGAGATCCCGCGTTGGTGTGAGAGCTCCAAGCTTTATCGTTTTTTCCCCACCCGCGATCTGAGTAAGGACAGTCGGAATAATGGCCCGGGCAGACTGGCGCGGACCGTAGGTATTAAAAGGCCGCGCAATGGTAAGCGGCAGGCCAAAAGCGTTGTGAAAACTTTTTGCCACCGCATCAGCTCCAATCTTTGAAGCACTATACGGCGACTGCGGCTGAAGAGGATGGTTTTCATCAATTGGAACATATTGGGCTGTACCGTAAACTTCGGATGTGGATGTATGAATTACGCGTTTACATCTGTTTTCAAGCGCGGCTTGACAGATATTAAGCGTTCCTTTGATATTAGTATCCACGTAACTCGCTGGCGCGGTATATGAATAGGGTATCGCGATAAGAGCCGCCAGGTGAAAGATAATATCCATGCCTTTGGTTACCTCTCTGCAATAACTAGGGTCGCGCACATCGCCGCTCACGACTTCTATATCATCTAAGCAGTCAATATCTTCCAGCCATCCCCAATAATTGAAAGAATTGTAAGAGCTAAGAGCTTTGACCTTAGCTCCATTCTTTACAAGCATCTCTACAAGATGGGACCCAATAAATCCATCAGCACCAGTAATAAAAACTTTTTTATTCATATTTTTGCTTACCTAACATACGGGTAAACTGGTAAATCACTTTACGTCGAACGATGTGCCGACATTTCCACATTTCAGCGGGCATACACGCCCAATAATAACATTTATGACCTGTGTCTCTGGTTATGCGTAAACAGGCTTTAACGCGACAATCGAAAAAATTATGAACAAACCACATTGCCGCTCCTCGGCATTGCCTTTTAAGTATATGTTTTACCACCCACTTTGCCGTATCCCGCCCATAAACATTCCATCTTTTCTCAATTTCATTATCCTTAAGCATCTGAAAAAGCTCGCTAGACCCCACATGCCCCCTCGCGACCAATTCTCTGTTCAATTGCCCTTCATGCCGGCGCCAGTAAAAACAAGCTGTTTCATCAAATCCAGTAACACCAAAAGGCACTATACCAAAGAATTGACCGGCCTCTACTGCTCTACAAAAACCTCCGTATTTAAGAAAAATGTCTCGCTTAATAGAAAAAATAGTTCCCGGTGCGGCAAACATTACGCTATTAGGCTTTAAAGTATCCAACGCCAACAGATGACCCGGCATATATCTTGGACGGAAATTGGTCCCGCGATTATGTAGTTCCTCTTTATCAACTTCACCATTTACGTCTATGCTCACATAACGACCGGCGGCAGTCGTACACTTAGGGTTATCTTTAAACAGCTTTACCATCTTTTCCACATAATCGAGAGCTAACAGATCATCATACGATTGATAGAATACGTAGTCGCCTTTCGCTTTTTTAAGAGCGTCATTGCCAACCGTAAACATTGTCAGCATGGGATCATCAAAACTAAATATATTTTTTTCATACCGTATTACCACAATCCGTTTATCACGCTGGGCAAGATCATTTATATAACTGGTTATTTCATCATCCGCCCCATTATTTATTATGATAATTTCAAGATTTTTATAAGTTTGATTTAAGATAGCATCCATAGCTATCCTAAATAACGGTAACTTGTAAAACACATCAATTATTATAGTGAAGACTGGAGACATTTTAGAGTATCCTTTATACCGGCTTCAAGCCTGCTTTGGGGCATATATCCCATTTTTTTTATCTTATCGTCAGATACATGATACGACAACTGATTCATGATCTTCGAATCCACCATTTGAATTTCAACACCTGCGATTGTTTTTTTTATATGATCTACAATATCCCTTACTGTGTTATTGGCTGAAACAACATTATAAATTTCTCCGTCAAACAAATCTTTCTCTATGATGAATTTTATCGCGCTAATGGCGTCTTCAATGCCTAAGTAAGGTCTTTTTTGATCCAAAGCTGTTTTCCAAACCGTCAGAGGCTGTCCCATAACAGCTTGCCAGCAAAACCTGTTAACCGCGGTATGGAACCGCATCCCAATTGAAGTTCCAAAAATCGTGCCAAAACGGCAAACAACACATTTCAACCCTCCTAAAGCGCTCATTTCCTTAAGCACTTGTTCAGATTTCAGTTTAAATTCCGCGTAGGGACTTTGAGGTTTTAGATCTCTCAAGGAACAGGTTTCATCAACTACCATTTCCTGAGAACCATACACACTTGTAGTGGATGGAAACAACAATTTAACTCCGTTTTTAACACATGCGGCGGCAACTCGTTTGGTACCATTATAATTCACCTGTTCTACCTCTTCCCGCCTTTCAAAACTGGACGGAGCGTCTGTTATTGCCGCCAGATGTATAACCGCGTCTATGTCTTTGGTCATTCCCTCAAGATCCGCAGTAAGGATGTCATCTTCATAAAACTTAAATAATACACCTTTAGGCAAGTGAAAAAGCGAGGCATAGCGCTGGGTCGAGAGATTATCAATCATCCGGACTTCATCAAATTCGCCAGGGCTGATACTATGTATCAACTTGGACCCAATATGCCCAAGAGCGCCTGTAACAAGAATCCTTTTATTCACCGTAAATACTCCTTTAAATTAGCTTTATAAAAATCATACGTCATTTTAAGACCGTCTCCAAAACTCACTTTAGGCACCCATCCCAGCGTTTCTTTTATCTTTCTATTACTAATAACCGCGTCGCCTATTTCAATTACCTTTCTAGTCGCGGGCCACTCAACCATCTCCACTAAACCGCCCATTACTTCACATGTTTCTTCAGCAATATCCTTAACGCTGTAGTGCTCATCTCCCACAGCAAAAAAAGTTTCCCCTTTCGAGCGTGCCGTATTAATTGCCGCGATCAACGCGTCAACCGCATCATCCACATACAGCACATTTCGCAATTGTGTGCCAGGCATATAAACAGTAATAGATTGCTTTTGCAAAGCAAGACCGATGAAATAATTATTAAATGTAAATTCAGGGCTATGAATCACCGCTCGAGGTCCAAAAACATTGGGCAATCTGATAACCGCGGCATTTAAGTTGTATGCCTTTGTGTACAAAAGCACATACTTTTCCGCTACCATTTTGTTTGCCGAATACATATCAGAAGGAAATTCCGGATGAAATTCATCGGCCGGTTTATAATGAAGCGGACCCAATTGAGTAGTTGTGCCTACATGAACAAATTTGACACTCCTATTGACCTTTTTTATCGCCTCTAAAATATTGATCACACCACGGCTGTTCACATCAAGATTAAGCCAGGGTTCACGCATAGAATAAGGATGAGAAGTACTCGCCGCGCAGTTGATAATAACATCCTTATCCATTACAATCCGAATCAACGCTTCATAATTAATAATGTCTCCAATTACCAACTCAACATTTTTCCTAAAAGGCTCAATATTAAAAAGGTTACCTCCTGAATTCGGGTCCAAATTATCATAAATGGTTACATCTGCTCCTACTTCAAGGCACTTTTTCGCTAAATTACTTCCAATAAAACCTAACCCTCCGGTAATTAATACCTTCTTCTTTTTCATTTTGTACCTATTGCTCTCTATTTAGTTTTGAAAAAACTCTATTGTTTTAATTATACCTTTTTCTAATGAATGTTTTGCCTTCCATCCTGTAAGTTTGTTTAACATATCCACATTAGCTGTAAAATTTCTAAATTCTATCGGCATCAAACCAGAGGGAGCTTCAAGATGTCTAACAATAATATCTTTTTGGATTCGCTTGCCAACAAGTTCAGCTACCAATTTTATGGCACTACAAACCGTACAGCCTTTACCCGTACCCACCACAAAATGTTTTTCATTTACATCCTCGATTTTAAGCGAAATCATCAAAAACGCGAAAATAACATCTTCAACATAAATATAATCCCTGATAAAATTTCCGGGTCCATAAACAGTCAACTCTTCTGCCTGCAGTGCCTTTTTAATCATTTTATTAAGAATCCCTCTGTCCGCACTGTTAGTTTTTGGTCCAGGTCCATAAACATTGGTCAGGCGCAAGGATGCTCCTTTAACCCACCCTCCTCGCGCGTAGTATTTTAAATGTTGTTCCGCGAGCAGTTTATGAAAATCATAAAAAGTAATAGGTCTATCCGAAATATTTTCATTAACAGGTATTTTATCAGTCAACCCACATTGAGTTGAAGTCCCAGAGTAAACAACAGCCGGTTTTTTACCTTTCTTCCGGCACGCTTCTAAAAGAAACCGCATGGGCAGAACATTGGATTTGTAATCTTCCGACGGATCCTCTTCAGCTTTGTATACACTGGTTTGAGCGGCCAAATGAAATATAATGTCTACTCCATTGATAATTTTGTTCCAAATCATTTGGTCCTGATACTCTCCTTCTATATCTACAATCTCAGCTCTTTTATCTATTTTCTCCAATTTGTCCTTATCTCTCGAAAATCGGAGTATTGTACAATCGATTTCTGAAAGAGCCTGAATTATATTCCAACCAATGTAACCGGACGCACCCGTTATCAATACGGTCTTACCTCTATAAAACGTTTTAATCTGGTCCTGTATGCCGCCTACCATTTACAAATATCTCCTGCCTCTTCAACTGGAAGCCGTACTTCATCTTCCAAATCATATACCCCGGAAGTTACATAAACAATCTGCATAGGCCCTTTTAAACACTTATAGCCATGCAAAACACCCGGTGGGAAAAAATACGCTAAAGCATCCCTGCCGTCACCAGCAATAAACTCCATGATTTGTTTATATGTTGGAGAATTATCTCGATCGTCATAAAGCGCTACTTTTATCAGACCTGTTACTACGTAATTCCATTGCGATTGTTTCTTATGACCATGCCAGCCCTTGAGAACACCCTCTTTTACAAGAGAATGACTCAATTGTCCGACACATATACTTTTGAACTCTTCTGAAAAACGAAAGATTTCACGAAAAAAACCTCGTCCGTCCTCATGAGTTTTTAATTTTTTTATAATTACGTCTTTAATCATATAGCACCTTTTAACTCAGCATCATCCATTATAAAACGCCTTAATCGCGTTAATAAATATCTTGCTTTCCTCTTTAGAAAATTCCGGATACATGGGCAAAGAAAGTATTTTTCCTGCGATCTTTTCCGTAATCGGCAAAACTTTATTTACACTCATATAATGCGCCTGCTTGTGTACGGGAACAGGATATTGAACACTGGTACTAATACCTTTTTCTTTAAGATAATCTCTCAACGATTCTCTGTCATTGGTTTTAATTACAAACAAATGATACACATGTTCACTATCATCTCTTTTCTTGGGCAACACTAAAGGTAAATCCCTCAAATGCTCCAAATAATTTTCTGCCAGGATCATCCTATTTTTATTGTCCTCATCAAGATACTTAAGTTTTACTCTCAAAATCGCGGCCTGTATCTCATCCAATCGGCTGTTCCAGCCTCCAGTCACGCTTATATATCTCTCTTTCCAACCGTATTCTCGAAGAAGTTTTGTCTTTTTAGCTAAACCGAAATCATTGGTAACAACTATTCCGCCATCTCCAATAGCACCTAAATTTTTAGTAGGATAGAAACTAAAACAAGCTATATCTCCAACAGAACCGACTCTTCGACCTTTATATTTCGCTCCATGAGCCTGAGCGCAATCTTCAATTACCTTTAGGTCATATTCCTTCGCAATTCGTGTAATAGCATCCATATCCGCCGGGTGCCCGTAAATATGTACTGGAATAATCGCCTTTGTTTTAGGAGTAATTGCTTCTTCGACGCGTTGGGGATCAATCGTGTAGCACTCAGGTTCAATATCCACAAAAACAGGTGTAGCGCCAGTAAGCGAAATAGCCGCGACCGTGGCGACAGCTGTATGCGCCGCAGTAATAACTTCATCTCCTGGACCAATACCGCAGACCGCAAGCGCCAAATGTAAGGCTTCTGTGCCACTACCTACACCAATACCATATTCTACCCCAATAAATTCAGAAAACTCACATTCAAAACGAGCAACCTCTTCGCCTAAAATATATCGACCGCTTTTAAGCACTCTAGCGATTGCTTCATCAATTTCTCTTTTTCGAGAAAGGTATTGCGCCTTTGGATTAGCAACATGTATCATTTTAGATAATTTTAATTTCCGGGACATATGTAATCCACTTGCCGCCTTGCTTCATAAATTCCTGCTCTTTTGCCATAATTTCCTTTTCATGGTTATAAGCAAAAAGCAGGGCATAATCAGGATAGTTTTTTTTAAATTCTTCATAAGGTCTAACCGAGATATGCTTTCCCGGACTGTATTTGCCCTGTTTGATAGGAGTTGTATCACAGATATAATCAAGATGCTCTCGTGTTATCCCGCACCAATTGATAATTGTAGTACTTTTAGAGGTGGCGGCATATCCGGCAATAGTTTTCCCCTGACTCCTTATATCATTCAATAAAGCAATAAGATCAACTCGATATTTTTCACAGTTCTTCTTGAAAATTTCATAGGTTTCAAGTTTTGTTAATCCAAGTTTTCGTTCAAACTCTAACTGTTTTTCGACACTCTCTCTCACGGGTTTAACCCCTTTATTGGCAATAATATAACGCATTGAACCGCCATGCGTTTCTTGAGGCTCCACATGGATAATTTCCATATCATATTGGTTAAATAAGCGTTGAATTGAACATACGGAAAACAAAAAAGTATGCTCGTCATATATCTGATCATAAGTCGTTTTTTGGATTACATCACCCAAATATGGATCTTCAAACACGACAATACCATCTGGTTTTAATAAAATTTTTATACCTTCAGCTATTGATTTGATATAAGGTATATGACACATAACATTGGCGGCAATATAGGCGTCCGCCTGACCATATTCACTTACAATTCTCTCAGCAAGATTTTTATCAAAAAAATCTACTATTGTATTTATACCCCTCTCACGCGCGATTCGCGCGACATTCCCAGAAGGTTCAATACCAAGATGTCTTATGCCTCTATCCGCGAAATGCTTCAACATAATACCGTCATTACTGCCGATTTCCACAACAAAGGGGTTTACCTCCTCTCTCAGATAATCCTCAACAACACAATTCGCGAATTGCTCAAAGTGCTCCCCCATCATCCTTGATGTTCCGGAAAAAAAGGCATAGTTCTCGTTAAACATCTGTTCCCGATCAGGCTGATTCACCAGTTGAAACATAAAACAGTTCGGACAAAAAGCTGTTTCCATTTCAAAAAAGTATTCATCCTCAAATTGTTTTTTAAAAAGAAAACCATTCGCAATGGGCATTTGACCAAATGACATAAAGCTTTTTACCCCAAAACCACAAGCCCAGCATTTTGTTCTATTTTTCTCTTCCATAGGTTATCCGTAAATCCCCTGACAACTTGCCGCTTTAGAAAAAAATCCGTCTTTTAAGGAAATCAATTCTTTAAATGTACCTTTTTCAACAATACGTCCAGCCTCTATATGGTAAATTAAATTCGCTTTTTTAATAGTTGAAAGCCGATGCGCGATGGAAATAATTGTAATTTTGGACGATAAATATTCAATGGATTTCTGTATCATCCGCTCAGAATGACTATCCAGAGAACTGGTTGCTTCGTCAAGAATAAGTATTTCCGGTTTTTTGATCAAAGCTCGCGCGAGGCAAACGCGCTGAGCCTGACCCCCGGAAAGCCTAACGCCGCGTTCGCCAAGAATCGTATCATACTTTCTATCCAAGGTAGTAATAAATTCGGTAGCATTGGCCAATTCACAAGCCTGTTCAACTTCTTCGTTTGTAGCATCTTTTTTAGCCCATAATAAATTCTCTCTCAAAGTCGCGTTAAAAAGATATGCGCTCTGAGGTATGTAACCAATTGTATTTCTCCAAGAATGTAGATTGATTTCACAAATTGACATATCATCCACAAGAATACTTCCTGACCCAGCAAAGTAAAAACCCATAATCATATCAATAAGCGTGGATTTCCCTGCTCCCGACGGTCCTACAATCGCCGCCATATTACCTTTTGGTATGGTGAACGATATATTATCCAATACTTGTTTGTTCCCGTCATAGGAAAACGAAACATTTTCAAACGCAATCTTTTCCGTGAACATACCAAGCTTCTTCCCGCCTTCAGATTCCTTAAGTTTGTCTGCTTCATTTTTTATGGAATATATTTGCTGTAGCGACGGCTCAGCGGCCTTGAACTCATTACGCTGACCAATTATAATTTGAACCTGCTGTGCCATACGATTAACAGCATACAAAAAGACAAACATTTCAGAGACTTCAAGTTTTAGTATATTCAACCCAAAAAACACTGATACAACAACTAGAAGAAGACCAAGCGGTTCTCCCAGCATATTACCGAACACCCTAATCATAACAAACTGAACCGAAGTCTTCGCAAGGGTCTCAATCGTTGATTTTATACCTGTTATTGTCTCCTTTCGCCTGCTGAATCCAATAATTAGTTTTAAAGCATTAAGAGCGTCATATACCAATCCCTGAAAATTATTGCCTGCATTGGTATGTATTTCCCTAATACGATAGATATATTTACCAACCAGGAAGGTTGGCGCGGCAACTACTACCGTTAAAAATAACGTAATTAATATCAACTGCCAGGAAATAATTGTAGCAAGAATAATATAAAAACAGGTTATTATCATAGCTACCGCCATCGTAGCCATGGCTTCAAAAGCCAAACCCGCGTTTTTTGTTTCCTTCACTACTGTGTTAGCAAGGGTGCCGTATTTTTTTGCCCCAAAAAAACGCCATGAAGCGTTAATAATAGACTCGTATTCTTGAAATATAATTTGATTCATCACCTTGAAATGGACTTTCGAAGTAACATAGTACTGAAATGCCAACACTCCGCTTCTAAATAAAACTAAAAACAGGTAAAACAATCCCAATGTAAATATATTAACCGGCAGATATATTCTAGAGATCAGCGACGCGACAAATTTTGTAATCTGATTAGCACTTTCTAAATCCTTGTTGATTACAAAATCCACGATCGGCATCAAACCAAGAATGGAACTGGCTTGAATAAACCCCGCGACAACCATCAGAATAACAATAAAAATAAAATCAGTTCGATTCTCGCGAAAAAGCTTTTTAAATTGTTGTTTAAATGCACTTGTCATTAGAAAAGTAATGATCTGTTTTGCCTAAGAAACTTAGTCCCAATCCGGGCTCGGACTTTACCCTTCATTTCGTTTTGTGGAAAAAGATCCCAAAACCGCTGTTGCAGTTCCTCTTCTTCTTCAATTGTTTGCCATTTATGTGTCAATCTTTCTTCCATCTCTATAATTAAATCTTTGATTTCCTCAGCGGTATTCTCAACCGCTTCTATTCCCGCGTTTTTATATTGATCGCTAAAATAAAATTTTTTTACAGAAGAGTTTAATATTTCTTGAAAAGTCAAAAAACGTCGCTCTTCGCAAAGCCAAAGTTTTTTAGGAATAAATATATAATCTTTCCCCCGAGTATGGGCATATTCCAAAGGAATATAATTGACTATTACCATAGACCTCCTAAAAGCAAAAGGGATAGCATAAAGCCCCGAGGTATCTACAACAAAAAAATCACATTTCGCGCCTAAATAAATATCCAGAAAATCTGACCGTCCTTTTACAGCATAATCAATAATATTTGGGTTGTTTATTTCTAACCGCTTCTTTACAATAGATCCCATCCGAACAGTTTGATAACCTCGCGCCACCAATTCTTCAACTCCTAAAATATAGTTTTGAATATCTGAATTGCGATAATCATGATACGCCCAATCTCCTTTTTTAAAAAAAGAATTAGCTTTATTCATATATGCTGAATCCCGCGCGGCAAAACAAACAAAAGGAATATCTTCCGCTATTCCAAGATCCAATAATTCCTTCTTTCCTTTTTGCTCCTCTTCAGAAGTAAAAGAAAGGTGATTTTGAGTTAAAGCAAGTAAGCCGTTCATATCTCTGTCTGTAGAAAGAGCTTTAATTGTATGTTTTGCTCCACCAGGTAAAAATCTATTTGCTTTATCCAGCCACTCAGCCGCCGGCATAACATAAAGAACACGCTCCCACATCTTCTTTAATTGCTGGTTACAAATGGGATATGTATGATACAAAACATCTACGCTTCGTTTATCTTTTTCATATAAATCCCGAGAAGAAAGATACAACTCTACATTTCCGGCAAAATGACCTATTCTTAAACTATGCAAACGACCAAATCTTATCAATTTAAAAGGACCTACTAAGCGTACCCCTAAAACAAAAGGAATTGCAATAATAATCAGGGGAAACTCAATAATATTTCTTGTAAGATCACAAAAAAAATTGCCTAAGACACGTTTTAATATAAAAAGTTTTCGCAAAAGTTCGGGACCTCCTCCCCCACGTATATGCCTAAACTGCCACTGGATAAAATAACATATCGCGAGAAGACATCCATTTTTATTTTTTTCCCTGCGCCAGCATTCTTCTTCTAAAAAATCATCATACTTACTCATAAAAATGCTTTCTCTTCTTTTGTCATTAAATTCAATGATTCGGCAGAAGTGAAATGATAATCCCCCGTATATCCTGATTCTTTTAAAACCTCTACCCATTCATCCACATGAAGGATTGTAGAACCTAATACCGACCAACTGGTAAATAATCTTCTCCCTCTTTCATCTTTATAAGCCCCTAAAGTTATAAAACTCTTGCCTTTGCCTACTCTTTGAATCTCTTTAAGACAAGAAATAGCATCCCTCAATGTCAGAGTATAAACCACACCTATAGCAACAACAAAATCAAACTCTTTATTTTTAAACGGGAGCTTGTTGTAGTTTGTCTTCACAATATGTTTTTTTACCGAAGGCATGGAATGCAAAATAGCATAATCAGACATTTCAGCCCCTTTAATTTTCATAGTCGGAAAGTATTCATCAAAATCATGTAATAAAAATCCTTTCTCACAGCCTACTTGTAGTAAAGTACTGTCTTTCGTCAACCCATATTCTTTAACCATTGACTTTACTATGTTCTTCCATCGCCCATCATATTCAAACCCTCCGTAACCATTGTTACGGTCCCCATCATAATACCGTTCATCTCTATAGGAGGCTATCATTCTATTTTTAATCGTTCTGATGTTAGACCCAACATAGCGTGGTTCCTTTGGCTGCGGGTAATCTTTTAAAGCGTTAAATTCTCTCATCTTCATCTCCTTCTCATTCTTCTGGTATTGTCAAAAACCTATATCTTCTATTTTTTATCTTCTTTGTTTACGAAAACTTTTGTTAAAAAACTTGCTTCCCCTTGTTTTAAAAGAACTTCTTCCCGTTTCCACCCTTTAAAAAAAAGCGGGAAGTTCTGCCCTTTTTTTAAGGGGGGCAACTATTTTATCATTTTTTCTTAAAAGTTTTGACACTACCATTTTTTAACGTGGTTCAATAAATTCCGATTGACCAATCCATTTTGAATATCGCTCACGTATTGATTTTAATATTGCTTCGACCTCTCCTGCATCATAAGAAAAATTAGTTATCAAGTCCGTCAGACCAAATTGTATAAACCGGTTATTCCAATATCTTGATATTTTTAGATTCTCTTTTGTTTCTTTTAGACATTTACCAGCTAATCCTCTATTGCCAAGGAATACATGCCCAATGCCTGCAAACAAAGGCATATATGGATTATCTGGATAGACAACACGTACAGCATCTACCCAGGATATAAATTTTTCTGGATTCGCGTCCAATTTAAGATTTTTGTTATTGAGATAATTAGCAATCAAATTAAATGTGAACCATATTTGCTTAATTTGTTCACGAGATGGCACTACATCCTCTTTCATGGAAAATATTTCGGGCCCTGAAATTGTTTCATCATTTGCTTTTATCTGCCTATCAGACGTGTCTTTAGCCGGGATAAAATCTGTAGTCATCTTTTTCTCTCCAAGCTTGAAATTTTCGGAATGAGCAGTAGCTTTGCTTGTAAACTGAAAAACTGTAAAAGCGGCCCAATCCAGATCTATCTCATTGGCAAACCTAAAAGTTTCCAGCATCTGCCCAAATGTTTCTTCTCCAAAAAGTCCAATAATATAATTTCCACCTACAAATAATTCGGGGTATTTTTGCAACATCCTTCCTTTTTCTCTTAGAAGATTTAGAGTTGTGGGCTTTCTCATACGCTTTAGCATCGCTTCGTTGCCAGATTCAATCCCGATTCTGAATCCTACGCAACCTGAATCGCACATTAAGTCCAATATCTCTTCTGTTAGAGACGCGGCAATAAGACCATTTCCAGCAGCCCAGCTGATTCCAAACTGTTTATTAAGATCGACCATCTCTTCTAACAGTTTGATAACTACATTACTAGAGGTTTGATAACCAAAAAAATCATCATCTAGTATTTCAAAATGCCTTATACCTTTTTTCTTAACAAGATAATGAATCTCTTCCAATAGATCATCGATAGGATACTGACGTAATCCTTTCCCCATAAACTCCACAACACCACAAAACTTACAGTTGGCCCTACATCCCCTGTTTAGTTGTATGCCAACAAACCGTCTATCATAACCCGCCATTCTTGAAAATGGATTTAAAGAACCTACATTATTGTAATCTTCTATCGAAATGTCTTTATACGTACTGATTAGATTTCCTTTAAGAGTTACTATGTCTTGTTCACCTTGTGTCTGTTCTATATGTTGATCATATTTAAAAAATATGCCGGTTATTGGTTTATGTTTTTTTTTAGCTCCAAACAAATAATCAAATAAAAGATTTACCTTATTCTCTCCTTCCCCTTCAAGAACAAAGTGACACAACTCCTTTTTTAAATAATTTTCATATTCATTGGTAATTATGGATCCTCCCCCTATAATTATGGATTTATCTTTCTTTCTCAAATCTTTTAAAAGACACGTAAGAGGATGAACATCGCTAAATACATCCGTATAAATACTGATGCAAGTAACTCCGATAACAGATGGAACATTTTTTTCAAGATATTCATCTAATATGTTTAACCAATCCATATAGTTAAAAGAATCGTCATTATTAACTCGTTTTAACAACTGATAATTCAAATCAAGAATATCTATATCTAACTCTCTCTTCGATAACGCATTGGCTATACATTGCAATCCAGCGGGCGGATACGCATAGCACCCCTTACCTTTCGCTACCTTAAGATTGAAGGAATCAAGCATAAATTGAGGGGGTTGAATAAGCAACACCTTATTATTTAACAAATATTTTTCGCGCAGTATTTTTGAATAGACAGCTAACTTCTTATTAATGCCTTGCCTATCTTGTTTTTCTAACGTATCTGAAACATCTCGCTTAATCATTTATTGTATAACCTTTTCCTTCTCCTGCATCAATTGGGACGAGGCACCCCCCCATCATTGAAGCTGCATCTGAACATAATAAGAGTATCATAGGAATAAGTTCTTCTGCTTTCCCCATAACTCCACGTGGAAGACGTTCTTTAATAAACCTCTTTACTACCTCCGGCTTTTTGGTTCTGAGCCGATCCCATGAATTGCCCGGAGCATAAAACCCTCCGGGCAATATTCCAGTTGCCACTACCCCTGACGCGGCTATCTCCCTGCCAAGAGTTCTAACATAAGCCGCAAGAGCTGCTTTCACACTATTATATCCCACAGAACCTGTAGCTTCACTAGAAGCAATTGATGCTACATGAACGAGATTTCCTGTTCCTCTTTTCATCATACCTGGAAGAACAAGCCTGTTTATCTCAGCGGCAACCACCACATTAAGATTAAATAAGGCAACAAAATCATCCGCAGTTAATAAAGGATCTTTTAATCCTAACCCACCACCAACAACATGAAGGACAACATCAATTTCTCCCAAAAAATCTTTTGCCTTCATTATGCCTTCATACAGCTTGTCTTTTTTTGTCAAATCTAAAGCTATGTTAAGATGATTTCCAGGACTCTTACAGGCTCTTCGCACCTCTTGCAATTTTTCTTCTGACCGAGCAATAAGAACAACGCGACCATCCTGCTCAGCAAAAGCCCTGGCACAAATAGAACCAAGTCCTTTTGAAGCTCCAGTAATTATTATGTGTTTATTTTTTAAGTTTATTCCCATTTTCATTGATATCCTCAAAAGTTAAAACCTCTCTTGTCTGTCTGCGTATCTTTTCCAATTCAGCCAAAGATATGTTCATTATATCCGCGGTCTTTTTGCGCTTGGCTAAATCAGTAAAGTTTATCCGATCCCATTCATAAACACGTAAAATACTTATATCTTTTGGATTAAACTCTGGAGTCTTTACTCTTCCATAACGCCAATTTATTTCGTAGTCGTCTCCCACTATGTATCCTTTTTCTTTCGCCATGTCATACATTTTGGTACCGGATATGGGATTAGCAATAAAAATCTTTACATAATCAGATCCACAGGTTTCAGCATAACATAAGGTTTCTCTAATTTCACTCCAAGTTTCACCAGGCATGCCTATTACAAAATTCGCGCAAACATAAATGCCGTATTTTTTAGCAAGCGCTATTTTTTCAGGAGCGGTTTTAAGATTAACTGGTTTCATAACAATGTCTTTAAGCACCCGCTCGTTAGCAGACTCAATAGCCACATTAATCATCAGACAACCAGACTCAGCCATTAATTGTAATATTTCATCATCTAACGTAAATAACGCGACACCATTGGCTTTCCATTTTAGATTTAATTTACATTCAATCATCATCCGAAGTAATTCTATCGAACGGCCTTTATGAAAAAAAGCATTATCGTCTTCAAAATTGATAGACTTTATCCCATACTTTTCTTTCAATAACTTCATCTCTGCGACAACATTAGCGGCGCTTCTCATCCTATGCTTTTTCCCTGAGACAAGCTCAACTTGACAAAAGGAACATCCTACTGGACATCCCCTTACTGTGGGAATTCTTACAAAAGGAAGTTCTGCCGGACTATCGATACCATATCTTGGAACCGTAGTACTATACATTTGAAAATCAATAAAATCATAGTCTGGGAATGGAAGAGCATCAAGATCCTCAATCAATGCGGCTGGAAGGGTTTTTATATTTCCATTTTTATCTTTGTAAACAATTCCCTCCGTTGGGAAAGAACCTTCCTTGTTTAAATATCTGATAAGATCACGAAACACATATTCCCCTTCACCTCTGACAGCATAATCTATTTTGGGATTCTCTATCACACGTTCGTACATTGAAGTAACATGAACTCCTCCCATAACAACAATAATGTTCGGATTAACCTCTTTTGCTATATCAACAGCAATTTCTCCGATTAAATGATATTCAGAACTCAACATTGAAATACCAATCAGATCGGGATTATACTCTTCAATTTCTTTCCTGAATCTATCCTGACTCATATCGTAAAATTGAGCATCAACTATTTTGACATCTACGTCATCTTTAATCATTGTAGCTAGAAGACAAATAGTGTAGGGATTCAAATTCCAGGTAGTAGACAAATCAGTCTTTTGCCAGCGTTGGTTTGGATAAATCAACATTACACGTTTGATTCTTTTCATTTTATACGTCTTCTCCTTATACAAACCCTAAATGCTTTTCATCAGCATTTAGGTATTCTAATACAAACTTATTTTTTGCATTGGCTACACAATGATGTTTACAATGCAAAGAAGGATTGATTTTGAAAAATTTCCTTTTGTTCGAAATCCAAAAATCCTTAAATCTTATACCACTTATAGAACCTAAAAGCCCTTCTTCGATATTATATGCCTTATCCTGACAAGAATAGACATTCTGATCCGCTCCTATAACAGGTAATATCTGAAGATAGGGACACCATGTATATTCTTTATTAAATTTTTCGTCCAATTTATGATAGGTATCAGAAATTTCAAATTTCTCATTTTTAAAATCGTTTATTGCTCTATTTACTTGATCCTTTACCTGCTCAAAAATAGGTTTGTGATATTCATTGTTCTTTTTGCCATCATCGCTAAATATACAGGCAGATACCTTTACGCTGTCAACTCCAACAGTTTTAAGTTTCTTGCTGAATTTATAAATATGTCCCGCGTTATTTTTATCGACTATTATACTTACTCCCAAATAACATTTTCCACCAAGTTTCTTGAAATTTTCCATATTCTTCATTACTTTACTAAATTCACCTTTTGGGACACCTCTATAAGTGGCATAACTCTCATCATCCCAACCATCTATAGAAACTCGTATCCAAGTTCCATGACGAGCGAAAAACTCTGCTACTTTTCCCGTCAAATTCGACCCATTTGTTAAAGCAGAAAACTTAACAGAAGTCCTGGATAGTCTTTTTATAATTTCCAATAAATAAGGATAACAAAACGGCTCCCCGCCTCCGCTAAAAGTAACCGCCTTGACGCCCATTTCTTCCATATCTTCTATTATCTCCATCATTTTTTCTCTGGGGATATAATCTTTAATCGCCATATTTTTCCCTAGCTGTACATTATCTGTTCTATAAGCGCAATATCGACAATTATGATTGCAAACATTGGTTGGTTTTATCCTTATATGAACAGGAGACATTACCTTATCTGTATCTTTGGAGAGAGAATCTATCTTCTCTTTGAAATGAAATATTTTCATTTTAGAATACAAAAGCCCCATAAAAATCCTTCTCTTTTAAATCATAAAGATAGTTTGCCTGCTGTCCACACTTGAAATTGTCGTTGCCCCAACTTTTCAGCCGCTGTTTCACGACCGGAAGCGACTTCAATGACAAAATCCAAAAGTTCATCACTCAGGGAATCAATACTGACCTGACCTGTCAATAATCTGCCCGCACCAAAATCCATATCATCAGACAGGGTTTCAAATATCACTTCATTAGAAGCAACTTTTACAACAGGACAAATGGCATTACCTGTAGGGGTACCCTGCCCTGTTGAAAAACATACAATGTTCGCACCCGAGGCAACCATACCAGTTACTGATTCAGGATCACCACCTGGTCCCTGCATAATGCTTAATCCCCGGGTTTTTACCGATTCAGCATAATCAATAACATCTTCAATAACACTCGTACCGCCCTTTAAAACAGCGCCTAAACTTTTGATATAATTATTTATCAATCCGCCTTCTATGTTTTTAGGTACAAGGTTATCCTGCAACGTTAATCCAAGTCTTTCCGCAATATTGATATACCAATCCACAGCATCCTTAAATTTGTTTGCCACTTCTAAATTACGGAAACGCGGCAAAAGCATCTCAAAGGCCCCTATCATCTCCGGTATTTCAGAAAGGATAGCTGAACCTTTTCCTGATATTATCTTATCCACGACATTACCAATAATAGGATTGGCCGTGATCCCGGAAAAAGAATCTGAAGCCCCACATTCAGTTGCAACAATAAGCTTTTCTAAAGAAAATGGTTCCCTTTTAACATTGGCAACATCCGACAAACGCCCCCTTATTATCGCATCAGCTTTCTTGCGTGTAGCCTTAACTCCGCCGCTTTTCTCTACAGTAATCCAATCTATCGGTTTAAGCTTCTCCCGAACAGTGCTTTTCAAATAAGGATACATCTTTTCATAATTAGTCTGCTCACATCCCAAATCGATTATAAGGCAGCCGCCAACATTTGGATGGCCTATATATCCTTTTAATACACACATAAGCCGGTCTATAGAACGAATCGAATCACACCCGCAACCTTCCGTATGCGGTATTGTTACAATCCCATCGAGAGAAGGATATTGCTTAAATATCTCCTTATCCGCTTCCAGTGCCATTGTAATTTGAAAAGCTGTCTCGCTGACACACATCGATGTAGGAACAACCAGATAATAATTTCTAGTCCCCACAAATCCATCTTTACGAAGATATCCTAAAAAAGTCCTATTCAAAAATCGCTCATTGTACATAGTTTTAGGCGGCTCTTCAAACAATCCCAGATTTGTCTCAGGAAGTAGATTTTCAATATTCGAAACCGAGATCAATTCACCTTTTAAAATGCCTTTTGAACAACCAAAGGGATACCCATACTGCCTGAGGTATTCACCCTTTCTTACATCAGTTACAACAAACCGGCTACCTCTCTTTGCTGTAGTTTTTAGCTTAATAATATCACCATTAAATGTCAATCTCGTCCCGGCTGGAATATCCTCTTTAGCAATAGCTACCTGATCCAAAACAGGATTCATAATAAGCGCGACACTTTCAAAATTTCTTTCCATAAATTTTATACCTTAATTTTCTGCAATTTTCTGCTAAAAACTACTTAAGCGGCTCTATCGGATTAATTATCATATTTTCTAAAAATTCATCACGCTTTAAAAATGGATATAAATCCTCCAGGGGTCTTGAGACAATAGTTCCATCCGTCTTCTTTACCGAAGAAATCCGTGGGATCAACTGTTGATCCTCAGGCATACTAATTTCACATACAAAAGGACCTGGCTCTCGGAGAACAGTATCTATCTTTTTATCCAATTCTTTCTGAGTCGAAATTTTAACTGCTTTTATTCCATATGCCTTAGCAACTTTCACAAAATTGGGAGTACTAAGCCCGCTATCTGCTTCTGAACCAACATATCTGCCAAAATGGTTCTGCTGCATCAACTTAATCGTTAGATAACCCTTGTTATTAAGTATGAACAAAATTATCGGCAGTTTATAGTGGACTAATGTCTGAAATTCTTGGATATTCATCTGAAGCCCGCCATCACCACTAATACATATAGTCTTTTTTCTACCGTTACCAAAACAAGCACCTATAGCACCGGGAAGCCCAAATCCCATAGAAGCATGTCCACTTGAAGTAAAGAGACGCTGACCTGCTTTTATTTTAAAAGTCTGCATTGTACAAGTGAAACTTGTTCCCATATCAGTAACAACAACGGCATCTTTGTCTAATCTTTCAGATAGAACATCTATGAAGTGAAACGAATTGATTTTATTTTTATTCTTACGATATTCAGGCAACACAACGGGATATTTTCGCTTCCAGTGTTGGCATTTTTCAAGCCAGTCACCAACCCGAATAATCACATTATCTCGTTTTAACCGGCACAAAAATTCAGTTATAAATTCTTTCGCATCAGCATTAATTGAAATATCTGGTTTTAAAGATTTCTTCTTCAATTCCGATTTATCTATATCAACTACTATTTTTTTTGCTTCTCTCGCAAAAACCGCATAATTATATCCTACCTGAGGAATTGACATTCTTGAACCTATAACAAGCACCAAATCAGCATTTTGAATAGTGAAGTTTCCAGCTCGATCACCCATAATGCCACTTCTGCCAATATAACATTTATTCGCGGTAGGGATAAGATCACTGCTTGTCCAAGAAGAGATTACAGGAATTTTCAGTTTTTTTGCTAACTCGAGAAACTTTTTTTCCGCACCCGCGAGACGTATGCCATATCCACTTATAATAACAGGTCGTTTTGACTTCTTGAGCAATGCGATAACATCAATTATCTTCGCCCTTAACTGCTCTTTTTGCTCTAATTTAACATTTTTATCTGGACAAAATGACCTGAGTTCTTCAATGTTTACAAGTTTACTCTGGATATCCAGAGGGATATCCAGCCATACAGGTCCGGGTCGGCCTGTTGTCGCGTAATGAATGGCCTTCTGCAAATGATACTTAATCATAGTCTCATCTGTTACGGTTACGGCATATTTCGTAATAGGACTAACAAGTGTCGTAATATCCGACTCTTGTATCCCAAACTGTCTGAGCCCTGTATCTTGTAGTAGAGTATTTTTAGTCACCTGTCCTGAAATGAATATTGTAGGGATTGAATCAATCCACGCTCCGCAAAGACCAGTAATTGTGTTTGTTCCTCCTGGTCCTGAAGTTACAAGACAAATCCCTGGTTTCCCTGAAGTACGCGCGTATCCTTCAGCTGCCATCGCGGCAGCCTGTTCATGCTGAGTAGCAATGTATTCCAAATCTTTATTATTTCCGGCAGAATCAACTAAATGCATAGCTCCTCCGCCACAAACAGCAAATACTTTTTTTACACCTAGCTTGGCAATACCTAAAAAAATATAATCTGAGACCTTAACTGTCCTTTTCTCTTTCTCGATAGTTAAAAAAAGATATTCATCCAAATTTTCTCCCTGGATAGCTTTTTGGAATTTTTTAAAAGAAACAAGGTTACCTACCGTAAGACATGGGTTATTCGAAATCACATTGCCACTTTGTCCTATAACTGAGATAAAAGCATCGCCTCCGGGAATTTCTTTATCAAAGGCTCCTTTCCTTACAGTAAATACACAATCCAAAAATCTTCTGCACAGAATCTCATCAGAATTTGGCATTCCAAATCGCAAACGTTGAGACGTCTTATGAACCATATGTTCCGTTCCCTCATAAGAAGTTCCTGCCCTGCCATATTTATCCTTCATTCGAACCAAATCAGTCTTCAAAGGCGGTGATTCTATTTCCATAACCCATATTCCATTTTCAGACTGCGGATTCATTAGAAGCGGATTAAATGCCTCTGTTGAATGAAAAACACCCTTCTCTATAACCACTCCCTCAAGCATATCCAATTCAATCTCTTTGTCCACAGTATGAAATTTCGCTTTTCCTGACAGCAAAACTAACCCAGTTCTTTTCGCAGGATGGCAGTGCATTGATGTTCTTCGTTTTCGAACTATATGAAGCATCCATATTGCAACAAACTCGTTCTTAAATACCAGATATTCATATCCCCATGGTTTTTTAACAATGACTTTAGAGTAATCAGAAAATACGTTTGTACGATTAGCCTTCTTTGTAACCGTATTATTTATTTTTTCCCGGGCTATTGCCTTATTTATCATTTCTACTCTCTACCTATCCCTCATAATATTAATTATTGCTTTCATGAAATCTCCGTTATTTCTATAATGCGGAGCTGTAATAAGATTACCATCTACCACAACATTCTCCTCAAGATAAATTGCCCCCGCATTTCTAATATCATCAGCTATGGAAATATACGCTGTAGCCTTCTTACCTTTCATAATACCTGCTGAAATGCATATCCAAGGACCATGACATATAGCCGCAACTATCTTATCAGCATCATACATTTCTTTCACAAACTTAAGCACTTCTTTTCTGACGCGTAATCTGTCAGGAGCCTCAAACCCTCCTGGTAAAATAACAAGATCATAATCAGACTTTCTTAAATCATTAGTATTAACTGTTGGTTTAGCAGGAATCCCGTATTTGCCATAAACAATTGTCTTATCCGGCGTTGCAACATCGACATGATAATCTTCTTCTAAAAGTCTATAATATGGATACGTAAATTCTTCATCCTGAAAATTAGAAGCTGTAATTATTACTGCTCTGTTCATAGATATTCCTTCCTTTTAAAAAACTTAGTTTAGACAATCTTCTAATTGCGAAAGATCATCAATCAAACATATGTTTTTATTCAAATTCCAATCCGTCCCGAAAGAACCGCATCCTACAAAATCTATACCGTTGGACTCTGCCGCGTTTAAATCATTTATAGAATCTCCCACAAATAAAGAGCTGTCCTTTTTCCATCTTTTTCTTGTCAACAATTCTGCAAGATTCTGTTCTTTGTTAGTGGGAGAACCCAATATTTCAACAAAAAAAGGTTCTATCTTACGTGCGCGGCATACTTCTCTTAATTCCTGCTGGTCAGAACCTGAAATAACAGCAAAATTGTAATCTTTTACATGTAAAGTTAAAAATTCTAAAGAACCATTTACTGGAACAGCAGCAATAACTTTTTCTTTTACAAGTTTTGAATATTTTTCCGCGAAAACATTAATCTCTTCATAAGAAATAACCACATTGCGAATCTTTTCAAAAAAATAGCCTATTCTTTCATAACGAGATGTCCCACCATTACGCTGAGAATAACAGATCAACTCATCCACTTGGGATTGAGGATACTCTTTAAAAAGCACTCTGAATCCGTCTAACCTTATTGCATTAGTTTCAGCTAAAGTACCATCAAAATCAAATATAATATGTTTATATTTCACAATACTTCTTCCTATTTCTATATAAAATTCACATGCTCCAACGGATTTTTTAACGTCCACAAGTATCTATTTATTTCATCCATCCTGCAATTTACCCTGCATTGAGCGACATCAAGCTCTTTTTCTACCCAATGAAGAGACTTTCTCCTTTTTTCCCCTTCCCATATCTCTTTAAACGTTTCTTCGTAAATATTTCCGTATAAAAAGTTTTTATTGCCTAGGTACATACTGCATCCCCAGACATTTCCAGAGGCGTCAATATATGACCAAAACGGTAAAGCAAGACAAGCCTTATAATCATGAGTCTTCTGGTCCCATTTTTTCATTGTACGAGTTCTAAATATAACACTGAATTTATCCGTATTAAAATGTGCTAGCTCATCTTCAAGATATGCGTAATCGTTATATTTAATAGATTCATAAATAGTTGTTTTACTTTGAGGGTGTTGAGAATATGGCTTTATAACCAAATAGTCCATACCAATTTCAGCGGCTAATTCAGCTAAGTCAGCCGCTTCATGCTGATTTTCCGGCAGAAGCAAGAGTTGCATGCCCAAAGCGCAGGAATAGTTGTTTTTTTCGCGAATTTCCGCGGCATAGGACATATTTTTGATTACTTTATTAAAATCTTCCTGCCCGCAGGAATGTATTCTTGAATATGTTTGTCTAGTTGCTCCATTAATGCTGACTTTTATCCATTTAGAATCACGAACAACATCTTCCGCAATTTTGTTTTCAAAAAAAACAGCATTTGTTGTCACTGCCGCGTCAATTCCTGATTCTCGTGTATATCGAATTATTTCCGGCATATCCTTATGTAAAAAAGGTTCACCTTCACCGGCATACATAATACTCTTAATCCCAAGCTCCCCTAATTCTAAAAGTCTTTCTTTCAATAACACAGTGTCCAGTTGCCGCGGCTTGTATCCCATAAAATCAAGTCCGCAATATGTACATCTGTGATTGCAAGAACCTGCCGGGCTTAATTCCATATATATGGGATAGGTTACATCCCCGTTGTTCCACTTATGAACCCGCGAAACATGATACATCAGTTTATGACTGTCTATTTTATATCTATCCATTACCCGTTCTCGTTTCATTTCAACAATCTCGTAATAAATTTAATTAAATCAGCAAATTTTACTGGTTCTCTATTACACATTATCTGAACTGCCAATGACCCTACCGCGTTACCGACAAAAGAAACGATATCCTGCGCGAGACCAGCCGCTAAACATGGAGCCACAAAAGCAAAAAAAGCGTCTCCCGCGCCAACCGCATCTACAATATTATAAGCAAAAGCCGGAGTCTCATGGAATCCTTCCTCTTTTGAATAGCTCAAGGATCCATGAGGTCCGCGAGTAGAGATAATGTGACTACAATTAAGTTTTTGGTATATTTCTTTCGCGTGTTTCCGTAAATCACCAAATTTATCATGCGTTGCGAATCGAAGTTCCATTTCGTCAACACACACACAATCCGCTCTTGGATATTTTGTCACAAGATTAAACCCAACATTCGCACTGTTTGTCTGAACATTTAACGCGAGATATTTTGCTTTTTTGCAAATAAAATCAATAACACGTTTTGTTAATAACCCATGCCCAAAATCAGAAACAACAACCAAATCATATTTATCTATCGTTTTTTCAAGATGCCTTATTATTTTTGCTTCTTCTCTTTCCGGAATATCGTCATCTTTTATATGACAGATTTCGAATAATTTTCTGTTTATTTCTTTATTGACAAACCTTCTTTTGACGATAGTCCCCGAATCCTGCCGGTTAAAAAAAATCGGGTTAATATTGGGGCTTAATTTACTCAAGATAAACTCTTTGAAAGAAGATTTCTCCCCAAGAACGGTTAAGAGATCTATGTTTTCGCAAACACTCGCTGTATTGTTCGCTGTCGCAAGGCTCCCCCCGGCAAACATTTCTTCCGAGACGTACCGGTTAGCAATCAAATGTTCCTTGGAAGATTTGCCCATAGGCGTGCAATAATGATACTGGTCTATGATAGAATCGCCTATGACCAATACTTTTAAGTTTTTCAAAGAATGAAGTTTTTCAGTTATAAAATCAATCGGATACCTTTTCGCGATTGCTCTCAGGTATTTCACCGTTCTGGGAGGATAGACCTCCAGATAATGATTTATCAGCGAGGAAGAACTAAAGGTAATATCGTCAGTAAAGACTATCCTGCCGCCCACGGATTTTACGGCTTGTTCTTCTTCATAAATCTTTCCGGTAACATCTTTATCTCTTTCTTTATAGTCAGAACCTTTGGCGTAAATATCGGGTTTCAGAAGATTGATACAGCTTGTGGCCGTGGGAGAATCAACAATCCCCACATAATCGGTAATCGAGAGAGAAGCCAAAGCTTCCGCCCTTAAATGTTCGTTAAAAACCGGCCTGCCGGGCCCTCTTTTGACGTATTTGTCCCGTGTCAGCGTAACGACTAACACATCTCCCTCTTTTTTGGCCAAATTAAAATGCCTGATATGGCCTAGATGGATAAGATCAAATACTCCGTGACATTGAACGATCTTTTTCCCTTTTTTCTTATATGTTTCGATAATTTCCGCTATTTTTTTTATAGGTTTTATTTTTTTGGAAATTTTTTGATCCACTCCTCACTCCTTTGATAAATACCTAAACCAATCCTTTGTGGCTTTCTCAATTGTTTCCGGTGTCCATACCGGAGCATCTCTCCAATAGTCTATGTTTTGAACAATTTTGCTAACTCCTTGTTCAAAACTAATTTTTGGACTCCATCCGAGTTTAGACCTAATTTTACTTATGTCAGCGTGTGTGCTATCCGGCTCGCCCGGTCTTTTGGGAATATATGTTTTTTCTCCTTTGAGAAGAAAAATTAACGTATTCACACTTTGAGGATTTCCCGAACCAACATTAAAAATTTCATTTTTTACTTCTGAATTAACCGCCTCAAAAAAGGCTTCCACTACATCAGAGACATACGTAAAATCTCTTTTTTGTTCGCCATCCCCAACAACCGTGAAGGGTTTTCCAGCCAATTTTTGCGCCAAAAACACGCCAAAAACCGCCCCGTATGTTCCTGAAGTACGTGAACGCAGACCATAAACATTGAACAGCCTTAAAGAAACAACAGGCAGTTTATAAACTCTGCCCCAATGCAAAACAATCTCTTCCGCTAATCTTTTAGTAAGCGCGTAAGGATATTGCGGCCGGATTTCGGCAGTCTCGGGAGTAGGATAGATATCAGGAATACCATAGCATGAGGAAGACGCGGCATAAATAAATCTTTTAACACCGGAAACCCTGGCAGCCTCCACAACTGAATATGTTCCCGCAACATTAGACTTATAATATTCCGAGGGATTAACAATGGAAGGAACAATGTCAGCTAATGCCGCTAAATGAACAACAGCCTCCACATCTTTAAAACATTGGTTTATACCGTTAAAATCTGTTATATCTTGCCTAATTAAACAAAGATTTTTATTACCCTTTTGGTGCGCCAAATTTTCAGGCCTGCCGGTGGAAAAATTGTCAAGAACTGTAACTTGATGCTTTTCCTCAAGAAAACGATCGACCAAATGACTCCCGATAAAACCGCATCCGCCTGTAACTAGAACTTTCACTAATCTTTCTCCCACCATTTTTGAGGGAACTTTTCTTTTAAAATTTCATCCCCTTGACCAATTGGGTCCAGTCCCGCCTCTCGCATATCCGCGTCTACCATTATTTTCACCAAATCGCTAAAAGTAATTTTTGGCCGCCATTCTAATCGGCTGTTAGCTTTGCGGGTGTCAGCAATAAGGTTTTCTACTTCTGTCGGCCTAAAATAATCTTGATCAATTTTTACGTGTTTTTCCCAATCTAAACCGGCATAAGAAAAGGCCTCTTTTACAAACTCTTTTACGGAATATGACTGGCCAGTCCCCAGAACAAAATCATCACCTTTCTCCTGCTGAAGTACTTTCCATATCGCTTCCACGTATTCAGGAGCATACCCCCAGTCCCTTTTGGCTTCGAGATTCCCTAGATATAAGCGCTCTTGTTTTTTCGCGAGGATTGCCGCGATTGCCCTGGTAATTTTACGTGTAACAAAAGTTTCTCCCCGACGAAAACTTTCGTGATTAAAAGATATTCCATTAGAAGCAAACATATTATATCCCTCACGGTAGTTTTTAGTTATCCAATAAGCGTAAACCTTAGCGCACGCATACGGGCTTCTTGGTTTAAACACAGTCTCTTCATTTTGAGGGGGATTAGCCGCGCCAAACATTTCAGAAGAACTTGCCTGATAAAACTTTATGTTCTTTTTACTTCTCCTTATCGCTTCCAAAATTCTTGTAGTACCCAGCGCGGTTATGTTGCCCGTATATTCAGCCAGATCAAAGCTAACTCGAACATGGCTTTGCGCCGCCAAATGATAAATCTCATCAGGTTTTATGTTGTACACAATACTTGATATTTGTTCTCCATTGGACAAATCACCGTAATGCAAAAAAAGTTTTACGCTTGATTCATGGACATCTTTGTACAAATGATCTATTCTACCTGTATTAAACGTACTCGCGCTTCTCTTAATCCCATGAACTTCATATCCTTTTGACAAAAGAAGCTCTGCCAAATAAGATCCATCTTGTCCTGTTATTCCCGTGATTAAGGCTTTTTTCATAACTTCTCCCCGGGGCTAGACACACTTCGTCCCGCTCACTCACATAAATCTTCTTTTTTGAAAAAATCAGATTTATGCGGGTTCCACATCACAAGCGTCAACGATACACTTGATAGACGCAGCGATAGCTTCTACCGAAACGGCCAGAGATGTATTACTCTTTCGCTTCTCTATAACATAGCCCTCAACACCTCTCAGAGGGCCGTTTTTTATCCTGATCCTTTCTCCTATATCGAAATAAGGATACGGATCAATTTTTATCTTATTTTTCGTTAATATTTTGAGCGATTCAATTACACTGTCCGGAACAGGCACATATTGATCTTTGAAATGAACAATGTTTACCACTCCCTGCTGCGCGAGAACCGTCCTTTTGTCTTTCAGGGGAAACTTGGCAAAACAATAACTTTTGAAAAAAGGTTGTTCAATAAACTTAACCCTATCTGACCATTTTCTTCTTAAAAGCACTGTGGGGGTGAAAGATTCTATCCCTTTTGAGGTAAGAGATGTTTCCACAAACTTTTCGTGCCGGGATCTGGTATAAATCACAAACCATTTTGGGACAATGAACATTGCTGATATGATCTGCTCTTCCATACGCTCCATGAAAGTGTTATTGTTATATGGTTAAATTTACTCCATTAAAACGCTACGGGGTATTATAGCATACCAATTCTTCTTGTCAAAACAATTTGAGGCAGGATTTTTTGGATTAAAGTCCGCTCTTATATTTGCTCCATGATTCTATACTAGACACAGCGAATAATCCGATTATTAGTCCAACAATCATGCCTTTGGCGGGATAAACCCATTTTTTTTGGCCTGGAATGAACCTTTCAATTTCGGGCTCGCGATACAGTGTTACGTTACGAATATCGCCTTTGGATAAAGACACTTTCTCTTTCCGGCGCTCTAGTGCTTTAATCTCTCTTTTTATAGTCTTAATCTTAGTCAACATTAACTCTTCTGATGAGCGAATGATATTGTCACGAATAATATCAAGGCGAAGAGGATTTACCGAGGTCTTGCTCCTTCCTCTTGCCCATGTCTTTTTTAAAGACCTAAATTCCTTTTTATTGCCTTTCATTGTTTCAATCTTATCTGCCAATATTTCTTCTTTATGCTTAAATGTTTCAAACTTTTTTTCCACAATGTGTAATAGTTCAGTTCTTGAAAGAGAAGATGTCCCCGCCTTGTCATCTTGAGACAAGCCGACCGAGAATTAATTCTTCAACTGTTTTTACTAGTGTTTCCCCTTATTTTTATCAGATTTTGCTTTATGTCTGAAGATATAAAGTCTTACCGAAAACTTTTACACCTTGAGAACTCCCAATGTCCTCATTTTATTCAAGTTTGACCCAATACACATCAACCTGAATTCTGATTTAACTTTTTCCAGGCCTCTCAGCATGAATTGTCTGTATCCCAAATTATGTTTTATGTGTCCAAAAAGCGGTTCTATTGTAATCATTCTTTTCTGATACTTTTTTCTGCCTGCTTCACTTTGTAGTCGTTCTTTCATTTCCTCAATCAAATACCTGTTATTGTGTCGTAATATGGTTCTGTATTTTTGTTTAGTGCACTGCTCCTTCTTTTGACACTTCGGACAATCCTTTCCCTTAAAAACCGTATGATTCCATTTCTTTGCTTTTGTTGCGTTGATTCTTACTTTATATTTTTTCAATATTTTACCTTCCGGGCAAATGTATTTGTTCGTTTTTTTATCATATTCAAAGTTATCCATATTGTACAGCGCATTGGCTTTCTTATTCCTTTGTCCCATTTCATCATTCGGCACATATCCAGTCATTCCTGTTTGATTCAGGTATTCATAATTATCATAACTTGAATATCCTGCATCTAGCGCTACTTCTTTTACTTCCTCTGTAAGCGTTCTTTCGGTTTCTTCTACCATGAGTTTCATTGCTTTTCGATCAGTTGCATCCTGTATAACTTCCGCACCAACTATTATCTGTTCATTTGTTGTCGCTGCCTGACAATTGTACCCTGCAACTATCTTTCCTTGACCGTTTTTCATAAACTTCGCGTCTTCATCTGTATAATTAAGTTTCTCATCATCTTGTATCTTTTTTCGGTTTCTTTCTATTCCTTCCAACTTTTTCTTTAGCTTTGCCGGTGTGTTTATTTCTTCCGGGAGCTCATCACCACGTTTATCTCCATAAAGCGCGTCCTCTTCTGCATCTATTCTTTCCGCTTCTTCAAGAATATCATCTATCTTTTTCGATATTCTTTTTTCCCATTTCTCATACCCTGCTTCGTCCATTGACATCCTGTTTGCCGCATTAGCTTTCATCTTTGTTCCGTCTATGTTTATTTGCCCTACCTTAACTAAGTTTAAATCTTGGCAAATCCTTACTATATTCACGAAATATCCAGCTAATTCTTTATGATGGTTTTTTCTGAAATCGTTTATTGTCCTGAAATTTGGTTTATACATTTGTGCCAGATACATATATGCTGTATCAGTTTCACATTTTTTCGCTAGACTTCGTCCACTTCGTTCTCCTGTCGAATAGGCGTAGAATAGTAGTTTTATAAGTATCTTTGGATGATATGTATTCTGTCCAACATTCGAATATTTGTCTTCTATGTTTTTTGTTTCAAGTTTTTCTACTACGGAATGAATTAATTTTGCCAAATGTCCTTCAGACACATAATCTTTTAAGGACGGGGGAAAAAGCAACG
>JBDRBY010000049.1:0-3560 GCA_043822245.1 Candidatus Omnitrophota bacterium | reverse complement strand
CCGCCATTGTTGACGCTCAGGAGAACCCTGTTCCTCAAGAAGGAGCGGGGTTCGCTGTTTTTTTGGCTACTTCAGAGGTAAGTTCTGCACGAGTTAACCGACCGGTTCGTTTATAAACATTTCCATCTTCACATGGTCGTCACATAAATCTTGAGCACCTTGATAAGTGTCTTTAGAAGGGCAATTTGGGCGTCTGGAGGGGCTTGATCGGGGCATTTTATGGCAAGTTGTAGGTTTGCGTGCAGATATTCGTTAGAGTTGGTGGTCATCTCAGCTTCGGGCTTTAGCTTTTTCAAGCTGATCTTCAAGGGCTGTTATTTCGTTCTCAAGGGAGTCCATTTTTTCGGAATAAGTCCTGCCTTTTGGGATAACTTTTTCTATGGCGAGAGTAATTAGTTTATCTGCTGATTCTTTGGATTTTTCGAGCTTCTTCTTTAACTGGCGTATTTGCTTGTCGTATTTATCGAGCTGGGTTGATGAGTGTTTTACAGCGCTACCGATTGCATTGATGATAATATTCTGGTCTTTGGATGCCCTGCCTAGAAAATCGATAACTGCCTGATCAAACGATGTTGCTGAGATGCGTTTGGTGTCGCATCCGAGTTTTTGTCTTGCTCTTGCGATAGCTGAAGCTTTTACACGTTCACCGGTTAGTTCACGCTCAAAGGCTGATAATAAGCCTATTATGCCGATTACAACCCGACCAATGGCTGTTGAGCCTGAGCGTCAAGCGTGGTGAAGTCGCCTTTTGCCTGATCGTCAATTGAACAGCGTGTGTAAATAACGAACTTTTTTCTTTTCTTCTCTGCACTCATTTTTCAACCCTCCTTAATACAACACCCCTATAACACTCCTTGGGACAAGTCAAGCTAATACCCCCACCTATGTATATTCCGTAAAAATGCCGAAAGTGTCTGGATTTTCTTTAAAAAATTACCTTCCTACTATGTATATACAGTTTTTTAGGGGAAGTGTCCCGCCCTTACTATGTATATACCGGATTTTCTCTGAAAGTGTCGCACTCTAATACGTATATACGAATTAGAACGCGACATTTTGGCAGGAAAATCTGTATGTATGGGAGTGGGACACTTTCGGGAAAGTCGTCGTATATACCCTATGAAGGAAATAAATCCCGACAGTTTTAGGGGTGGTGTGATAATAGGAAAATCCCTTATTATCATTTTCAGGATTAAATGATAATAAGATTGATGACATGCCGATTTTATGCCAAGATAGGTCAAAATCGGTTATAATTACGTAAATATTGATTATTTTGTTGCAATTGCTAGGCAAAATAATCATTAAATTTTAACTTTGATTGACTTTTCATCGTTTCAAACCATATTGCCTAATATGTCGAATACGAGGGTTTTTGAATGAGATAAAAATAACTATTGACAAAATAATGTTGAAATGGTATTATTTCATTGCTTGGGTAATCAAAAATATGTCGAATACGAGTAATATAGGAGAACAAAATGATTCATTCATTTACCTTTAAGAACTTTTGTTCCTTTTCGGAAGAATCAACAATGAGTTTTGAGGATATCCGCAAAGGGAAAGAAATTCAGAGTAATATGTTTGCCGATAGCCCGGCAGGTGTTCATCTAAGTAAAATTACAACGGTTATCGGGCCGAATGCTTCAGGAAAAACTAATGCGTTAAAGGCGCTAGCTTTTTTGAGCTGGTTTGTACGGAACTCTTTTGTTGGACTTGAAGGGGAAAAGGAAAAAATACCAGTTGATAATTTTGCTTTTTCAGAGCAAAAAGAAAATCCTTCGGAATTTGACATTGTGTTCGAACATAAGGCGGAGATATATAAGTACGTTCTTCACTTATGCCGGACGCATGTTATTAAGGAAGAACTGTATAAAAAAGATAAAAAGACAAATCATTTTAATTATCTGTTTAAGAGGACATGGAACGAAACGATTCAAAAATCAGAAATATCCCAACGCATTAATTTAAAAACAGAAGTTGTTAAGGAAATATTAAGGAAAAATGTTTCTCTTATTGCGGCATCTGTAGCGATTAAGAATGATGTTCTTTCCGATATAGCATCTTTTTGGATAAAGATTATCAGCAATGTGAATCGTATGGGAAAATCTTGGGATACTTCTTCCCTTGGAGAACAAGGTCTTTTTCAGGCAGCCGAAGAATATAACAAAAATAAGAATTTATTCGAAAAAGCGGTTAGCTTCTTAAAAGATATTGATCTTGGTTTAGAGGATATAGGGATTAGAGAAGGCGAAGCTCAGAACAGTACAACAGGTGAAACAAAAAAAATATATCTGCCCTATGGAGGTCATTTGGTTAATGGCAAAAAATATCATCTGCCTTTTGCCTTTGAATCGAGCGGGACAAAGAATATGTTTGTTTTGTTACATTTTCTATTACCTGCGATTGAGCTTGGAGGGATAGCAATAATAGATGAATTAGAGATCGATTTGCATCCGCATACTTTGCCAAGGATTATAGAATTATTTGGCAATCCAGCGACAAATCCCAAAAATACACAGCTAATATTTACAACTCATTCGCTTGAAATATTGAGCCATTTAGAAAAGGAACAAGTGATTTTAGTAGAAAAGAATAAAGAGTGTAAAAGTGAAATGTACAGATTGGATGAGTTAAAAGGAATACGTCGGGACGATAATATTTACGCGAAATATATGGCTGGCGCTTACGGCGCGGTACCAAACATTTAAAGGAGATTGTATGGTAGCCAAGCGCAAAAGACCAGTCAGGCGAACTAAGAAAACAATTCTAATTGTGGGTGAAGGCTCAACGGAAAAGGCCTTTTTGCGATATGTGAAAGAATTATACATAACACGAGATATGGATATATCAGTAAATGTTGAATGTGGCTCAGGAGGATCTCCACGTAATGTTGTAGAAAAGGCTATTCGGCTATGTGGGAGCAGAGGCTACGATAAATGTTTTGTATTGATTGATGCGGATGTACCATTAAAAACTGACAAGAAGTTACTTTCTCGAATGAAGCGGAAGCCGAAAATAGAAATATTAAAATCAACACCCTGTATAGAGGGTTTGTTTTTATCTGTTTTGGATAATCTCGGGAACAATAGTAGCGATCAATGCAAAAGCATATTTGAAACAACGTATTTAGCATCAGATAAAAAGACTGATAAGCGATCATATGAACGGCTATTTTCGAGAGAAATGCTCAATGAAAAAAGAAGTCAGGTTAATGAGTTAAATAATATTTTGAAGGCTATGGGTGTATGATAAAAGCAAAAAGTAAAAAATTATCTGGAATAAGTGCGTGGCCAGTAGACGACAGACCACGAGAGAAGTTGTTAAAGAAAGGCGCTCGGAGTTTGAGCAATTCTGAGCTTCTGGCAATTCTCTTGCGAACAGGAACACCGGGGGTTAGTGCAATTGATCTTGCACGTGATGTTTTAAAGAAATTCGGCACGTTTAGAAATATGATACAAACAGACGCTCGTGACTGGAAAAACTTCAAAGGTCTTGGAAGCGCGAAGGTTGCGCATATTCAAGCGGCTCTTGAGATCGGCAGGCGTTTTCGTGAGGAT
>JBDRBY010000048.1:0-30254 GCA_043822245.1 Candidatus Omnitrophota bacterium | reverse complement strand
TCCCTTTTCCCCTCTTCTCCCCTTCACTAATGTCTCAGATGTTATCCCTGTACTATTGATTTAATCCCTTTTCCCCTCTTCTCCCCTTCACTAATGTCTCAGATGTTATCCCCGTACTATTGATTTAATCCCTTTTCCCCTCTTCTCCCCTTCACTAATGTCTCAGATGTTATCCCTGTACTATTGATTTAATCCCTTTTCCCCTCTTCTCCCCTTCACTAATGTCTCAGATGTTATCCCTGTAGAGACGCGATTCATCGCGTCTCCCCCCAATACCCGTCCCGCCCACACATAAAAAAAGCCTCCCTGTCAACCGACAAGCAGGCTTACCCTCCATCTCTTTTTCCTTTTCGGACCTCTCCGGGCCAGTTTAAAAGGTTCTTCATTGCTTTTCATTATACCCTCCCCCCAAAACAATGTCAAGCAAAATTGTTTTTAGATAGTAGGGACAGGCCCCCGTGCCTGTCCGTTACAATGCCCCTATACCTGGCCGTTATTCTTTTATTTATTCGGATTGATTATTATCATCACATGTACATGGTTTGGCATAACCGTATGTTCATCCAGAGACACACATGGATAATATTTCGGTAATTCTTTTAATACCATATCAACCATTTCACCCGCATCATTTAGCACCATTTGATCTTTTATTATGTTTCCAACTAAACATTCGCGTTTGTATGCGCACACCGTTGCGCAATAATACCCTCCCCAAGAATAATCATATCCCTTTAAACGATTATGGGATTTTCGAATTAATATTTTTGGCATTTTATCCTTTTGCATCGGACAGGCACAGGGGCCTGTCCCTACATATTGTTGTGTTAACAATCCATATCCCTCCACTCTCTTCGTTCGGTCGGGATGACAGGGGCACAATATCCGTGATGACAATCTTGAAAGCGCCCTTAAGCTGTTACCCTATCAACAAATTTTACCACAGGGCTTTAAAATCATTTCGTTATTTTTGATTTCACCTAACCATTCCACACGATTATTTGTGCATGTTGTGAGATAATAATAATTTGGTTGAGAATAATCGTATCAGGGTAATCGGAATTGTTTACGGGTTCGAAACATTTTTTGTTTTTTATTTTATACCATTCGGATTGAAAGAGAGGGTTATGGACACTTTGGCCTAGTGGCATCCCCTCTCGAAGTCCCCGAAGGGGGGAAGCGGGGATCAGTAATCTAAAAATGATTAAATCTTATAGCTCCCGGATATTTCGCTTCGCAAAATTCAGGGATGACAATCGGAAAGTGTCCAAAGCATGTTATACTATCGGAGGGCAATATGTTAGATATTTTTATTGTTTTTTAAATATTTAACGTCTAATTTATCTTTTTCCCTGCCTGTAGCTTTTTTATTCTTGATAATATTTTCTCTGGAAAGAAACGGGATGGTTAACCCTTCAATTTCTATATTTTCTTTATCTTTGTGAGCCTTATTAAATTTAACTCCATCAATGAATGTTAGTATATCTACCCGTCTAGGGATTACGCCAATTTGGAAAATAATCCTTTTTTTTGTAAATGTTCCTGTATTTATTTGTTCAAGCGGGGCGCCAAACTCGGCAAGAGAATTATATACTTTTTTTGAATTTTTAGGTGTTGGCTCAACCCATATGTCAAAATCACCAGTTGCGCGAGGATAACCTTGCGCGCCCATGGCGTATGCACCAACAATAAGAAATTTTACTTTATTGTTTAATAAGATTTGTAATATTTCTTTGTAATCTTCGTTTAACATATGATGACTTTTTTAATGACCACAATTCAGCCGTGAGTTCCCACATGAAACTAATACATTGTTGCGGCGGTTCGGAGACAAAAGGATTGTCTTTTTTAGACATCTTAATTAGCTTAGTTTTATTTCTTATCATCTTCATATTTATATTATACCACATTTTTTGAAATTATATGTGTTTCCCCTCGGGCTTTTGGACTACAGCAGTAGTTTTAATAGGCGGTCTAGGTCTTTGTTTGAGAAGTATTGGATTTCAATGCGGCCGCGTTTTTTGCCTTGAATGATATTAATTTTTGTTCCCAGCCGATGCTGCAGGTCTTCTTCTATTTGCAGTATCTCCGGAGTTTTTATCCTCCGGGTTTTCGGCGTAGTGCCTTTTACCTGATGCGCGAGGCACTCGGTATCTCGTACAGAAAGTTGTTTTTCAATTATCGTTTTTGCGATTTTTTTCTGTTTATGCTCGTTCTGTATAGACAAGAGAACTTTCGCGTGTCCTGTGGAAATCGTGCCTTCCTCTACGGAGGATAGTATTGCCTGAGGCAGGGATAACAACCTGAGACTGTTTGAAATAGTAGTTTTATCTTTTCCTACCATTTGTCCGACTTTGTCTAAAGTATACTTAAACCGCGCTATTAATTCCTGAAACGCTAAGGCTTCTTCTACCGGGTTTAATTCTTCCCGTTGAATATTCTCTATTATGGAAATCTCCAAACTGTTTGCATCGTCAATATCTTCCCTGACGATAGCGGGAATTTCTTCAAGCCCTAACTCCTGTGCCGCTCTCCATCTTCTTTCCCCCGCGATAAGTTCATATCCTTTCGCGCTCGGCCTTACCAGAATTGGCTGAATAATCCCTTTTTCTTCGATCGAATGAACCAACTCTTCCATTTTTACAGGATTAAACCTTTTTCTTGGCTGAAAAGGGTTTGGGACAATATCTTTTAATGAAATTTTCTCTACCTTTTCTTTCGCCTTACCATCCTGTGATTCTTCCGAAATTAACGCGGCAAGCCCTCTCCCTAGTCTTTTCTCCATATCAATCCTCCACCTTTACTGTAACTTCTTCATTTTCAATATGTTGGCCTTTTTCATTTATGCCAAGAATTTCTCTAGTTACAGATTCATAAGCTTTTGCTCCGGTTGAATCCGGAGAGTACAAGGCAATTGGTTTTCCAAAGCCGGGGGCTTCGGTCAATTTTATCGCTCTGGGAATTATCGTCTTATACACCTTGTCTCCAAAATATTCTTTCACTTCGTTAATTACTTCCTTAGTTAAATTTGTTCGATAATCGGCTAAAGTCATTAGAACGCCCTCAATTTTAAGAGCAGGGTTCAGATTATCTTTTATCAGCTCTAAAGTCTTTACCAGTTGGCTTAATCCTTCTAGGGCGTAATATTCACACTGGATAGGGATTATAACAGAATCAGCGGCGCTTAATCCGTTTACAGTTAAAAGGCCTAAAGAGGGGGGGCAGTCAAAAATTATAAAATCCATTTCCCCTTTCATTTCCTGGATTGCCTTTTTTAGACGATACTCTCTGCCCATAAGATTAACTAATTCGACTTCAGCTCCTGTTAGGCTTATGTTTGAGGGAACTATACTTAAATTGTCAATACCCGTCGGTTTTATCGCTTGCTCCATTCCTATGTGTTCATGAAGCACACTGTAGATGCTTTGATCCACTCTTCCTTTAGGAATCCCGATTCCGCTTGTCGCGTTTGCCTGGGGGTCTAAGTCTACCAGCAAAGTCTTTTTCCCGTACAACGCGAGATAAACCGCGATGTTCAGCGCCGATGTCGTTTTCGCGACGCCGCCTTTTTGATTGCAAAAAGCTATCTTTTTCATAAGAAAAATCCTTACAGGTTAGGGGTGAAAGTTTCCACGTGGAAACTTTTTGCTTCCATTGTCCTAAGAAATATACCAGATACGTTTTGAAAAGTCAAGGGAAACGATACATTTTTCTCACCATTCCCTTGGGACAACGACACTTTTCCCCCACTTTGGAAAAGTGGTAGGGGGATTTTTTGTAAATCCGGAATAAAATCTCCCCTATCCCATCTTTGCCAAAGAAGGGGAAGACATAGGAATGGTTGTTTTTTTTGTGGTATAGTCGCGAATGTACATTTATTTTTTGGAATTGGTATAATTTGTCAACGGAACGGGCCTGCCCGTTCCCTACGGGGGAAATATGTCTCGATATTGGCGGCTGTCGGGGTGAGGGTTTCCACGTGGAAACTTCTACTTATGTTTTTTGAGGGTAACTCTTATTTTGGCAAGTTGCGCGCCTTGCATTCCGAAAAGCCCGTTTTGTGGTTCGTTAAGCACTCTTATTGTTACCTCTTGTTTTTTGGCATTCATCATCTCAAGAGCTTTCTTTACGGCTTTTTCAACTGTAATAGCTTCTACCTCTATGGTATTTTTTTGTTCTTCCATTTTTTTTATTCCATCTTCTTGCTTATTACACCTTGTTCCACTGTCATTAAGAGTGTATTGGTTACCCAATACAGTACTAAGCCTGACGGCATTTTGTAAAATAAAAATCCAAAAAGGAGCGGCATTAAAAGCATCATCATCTTTTGCTGGCTTGCTTGCTCCTGTGTCATCGCTCCGGGGGTAAGGCCTTGCGAAATCTTCTGCTGACAAGCCATTAACGCTACCATTACAAGAGGCAAGATATTTATGTGATCACCTAAAAATGGAAGAGAAAAGGGCAATGGCACTGCATCCGGTTTAGCAAGGTCTTTTATCCAAAGAAATTTCGCTCCTTTTAAAGATACTGACCGCAGAAGGCCCTGATACAGCGCGATAAATATCGGCATTTGTATTAACATCGGGAGGCATCCGCCAAGAGGGTTTACGTTGTGTTTACGGTATAATTCCATTGTTTCTTTGTTGAGTTTATGCGGATTATCTTTATGGAGATCTTTAAGTTTTTGTATGTGCGGCTGAACTTTTCTCATTTGATGCATCGACATAAAACTCTTATGTGTGAGGGGAAACAGCACAAGATTGATCAATATTGTAAGTAAGATGATTGCAATTCCCCAGTTTTTGGTAATTTTATAGAAAAAACCCATAGCAGAAAGCAGTGTTTTACTAACCACGCCAAAAAAACCATAATCTATGATTTTTTCCAATCCATACCCGCTTTTTTCAAGTTCTTCCTGTTTCATCGGGCCCGCATACAGTAAGTACTGCGCTTCTCTGTCGGTTCCAGGGTCTAAAACGAAAGAGGGATGCGACAACTCTATTTGCAGAGCTTTATCCATCGTATGCTTGAGCCGCACCGCTCGTGTCTCCATAAAGGGTTTTACTATGACTGTGAAATATCTATTTTTCAACCCAACCCAATCTGCTTTCCCTTGTCTTTCTTCTTCCCCCTTTGCATCTTTTAGTTTCACTTTTTTTTCATCTAGCATTGTAATTGCTTCTAAAAAATTGCGTCCATCTATCTTGCTTGTTGTTTCCAGGCCTGACGGGCCCACTATATCATAAAAAAAGTCAATTTTCGCCGCGGTTGTGTTTTTTACTGTTATTTTCAAGTCGATATACTCCGAATCTTCCAAAATAGTGTATTTTTTAGTAATTTCAAAAAAACCAGGTTCCTCCAGCCGATATTCTATAAAATTGTTCCCCTGTTTTTTTTCATATTTTTTTGTTTCAAAATCTGGGACAAGTGAACTTTTCATAGAAAAAAGCCGTTCTTCCGGTCTTTTTCTATCGAAAAGCTGTTCTTTTTCACCTTTGTCCAGATATTGATTTAGTGACATCGATTTTACCCCCGCTCCTACATCGGAAAAAACAATTTTTTGTTTTTCTGTATTTATTTCCGTTAAGGTTTCCGGCCATTTCTGCGCGTCAGAGTAACTTTTCGTTCTCTCTGAAGTCGTTCCTTGTAGAGGATTTCCTTCTTTAGAAGAAGTTTCGATCTGGGGCTGTCTTATCTCGGGTTTTGGAGTTAACTTTTGGAAAGCAAGCACAACTAACAAGGATAATGCCATTGCAATTATTAATCTTTTTTCCATAATTTCCCTTTTTATTCCCTTTCTTTTACCACGGGGTCATATCCACCTTTTGAAAAGGGATGACACCGTAATAACCGTTTTGCTGACATTAAAATCCCTCTTAAAAACCCAAAGGTTTCCACCGCTTCTATTGAATACTCTGAACAGGAAGGCACATGCCTACAACTTCTTGTCAGATAAGGGCTTATGCACATTCTGTATATCTTTACAATGATGACAAATATTGTTTTCATTTTAGATTTTAGCTTTCATCGACAACGCCGACAACTCTTCCGGTATAATCCTTCCTAACTCCTTCCTTTTAACCCCACGGATGTCCTTTCTTAAGCGAAAGATCACACTCGAACCACCTTTTAGGAACATTTTCTTATCTCGAAAATACGCGTATATCCGGCGTCTGATATAGTTGCGGGCTACGGCCTTAGGAGCACTCTTTTTTGCCACCACTACCCCTACGGAAAAAACATCTTCATCTTTTACGTCTCTTCTGGTATACAGAGCAAAAAAATTACCAACCGTCTTTTTCCCTTCAAAAACAGCGGTAAAGTCGTGCTTTTTGACAATATGTCTTATTTTCACGCGGATAAAACCTTGCAGCCCTTTCGCCGCCTCCTGTTTAAAACCTCTTGCCCATCTTTTGATGAACTTCTTTTTCTAAACCCATGTTTGCGTTTCCGTTTTAGGTTAGACTTTAATGTTAAATTCTTTTTCACAACTTTCTCCTTTTTTTTTAGCGTATAGCGTGTACTCTCACCGCGCGCCTACCCCTTTTCCTTTATGGCGCGTGCTGTTTTAATCGACTGATTATAGCACACCTCCCGGGCAAGTCAAGTCAAATGAACAGGGAGAGCCTTGTGAAATAAAAATGTCGTTCCCGAGAAATTGCCCTTTCGGGAATGGCAGTATCGGCAAAGGCATGCCTTTGCCGATACTGCCATCGATTCTCGTATTACTTCTTTAAAAAAACTTGCTTTCTCTGCCGGTTATCGCTATAATGTGAAGCAACTCATGAAAAGAGTGAAAAATATTTCACCAACAGCCTGTGGATAACCTGTTGATATCTCGTTTGTTTCCTGTGGACAGTTTATGGACAATATTTGGACAAAAGCATTAGCTCTTCTTCAATCTGAAGTCAATGAACAGATTTTCTCCGCATGGTTTTCTGGCATATCTTTCGTATCTTCAGACGATTCCTCCATTACTCTCGGCGTAGCCAATAAGTTTTCTGAGAATTGGATAAAAGAAAAATATATAAGCCTCTTAAAAACCTCCATTCAACAAGTAGCTGGCAAATCTTTATCTGTACTGTTTAAAGTTGTAGCCGCTCCGAACGAGCCGTTTCTTCCTTTGATAGATGAAAGCAAGAAGGAAGAGGTTCCTTCTCTGAAAAAAGAATCACTCAACGAAAAGGATCGTCCCGTCGGATGGCTTAGATCTGTATTCAGCTCAAGTAAAAACATCCCTGAGAACAAACCGCCCCATATCGGGCTGAATAAAAATTATACGTTCGCCAATTTTGTTGTGGGGCAAAGCAATCGTTTTGCTCACGCGGCTTCTCTGGCTGTATCCGAAAAACTTTCCCGCGCGTATAACCCTCTTTTTCTTTACGGAGGAGTGGGGTTAGGTAAGACTCATCTTATGCAGGCAATGGGGCACGAAGTCTTAAAAAATTATCCAAGGGCTAAAGTTTTATATATGTCAAGCGAAGAATTTACTAATCAATTAATCCATGCCATCCGCACAAAAACCACGTCACAATTTCGCGACCGCTACAGGCATGTAGACATCCTTCTGATTGATGACATACAATTCATCGCGGGAAAAGATTCCACACAGGAAGAATTCTTCCATACTTTCAATGCTTTGCACGACGCTCATAAACAAATTGTTCTTTGCAGCGACCGGTCCCCTTTACAAATTAAAGCGCTTGAAGAACGCCTTGTATCCAGGTTCGCGTGGGGATTGATCGCCGATATACAATCTCCTGATTTTGAAACACGGATGGCCATCATGGAAAAAAAGAGTGAAAATGAAGAGATAAATGTCCCTAAAGAAACTCTTTACTTCCTAGCGGAAAACATCAAAACAAATATTCGTGAAATGGAAGGCGCCCTTATCAGGGTTGCCGCTTATTCAAAACTCACCGGCAAAGAGATGACTCCTTCTCTGGCCAAAGAAGTTTTGCGTGGGATGATTACGGCCGAAGAAAAAAAGATCACGATGGAACAAATTCAAAAAATAGTAGCCTCCTATTATGGAATAAAAGAAACAGATATGAAGACGAAAAAGAGAACACGTTCAATAGCGTATCCTCGTCAAGTGGCGATGTTTCTTTCTAGAGAATTGACCGACCATTCACTTCCTGACATAGGTTCTTCTTTCGGGGGAAGAGATCACACAACAGTACTGCATGCTTGTGAAAAAATTTCATCAGAGCTTAAAGAAAAAGAAGAAACGCAAACAACAGTTGTAAAGTTGAGATCTTTGATACAAAAATAGGCCTGTATAATTTGTGGATAAGTTGTTTTCAGTTTTAAATACGTTTTAAAAACTGCAGTTTAAATAATCCACAGGATATCTTTACTGTAACACATTTAACGGTAACGAGTTGTATAGTTATCCACATATTCACAGGCCCTTTTATTACGGTTATTACGGTTCTTGTGAAAAATTAAACAGAACAGAAATAGAGGAGGATAAGATGGATGTAAAGATTTCTAGAGCAGCATTAATGTCAGGCATTCAAATTGTACAAAACGCGGTTTCACAAAAGAGCAGTTTGCCTATCTTGAGTAATGTGTTAATTGAAGGTGAAAAAGATACAGTTCGCTTAACAGCAACAGATTTAGATATGGGTATATGCGCCACAATTCCCGCGGAAATAACACAAGAAGGGGCCATAACCGTCCCTGCTAAGAAGTTTTTTGATATTATAAAAAATCTTCCTGAAGGGAGCGATCTTCTTCTAAATTTAAAAAAGAATAACTATGTTACAATAAAAAGTGAAAAAGCGCAGTTCAAAATCATAGGGCTTCCTAAAGAAGAATTTCCTCAACTTCCCGTTTTTGATGAAAAAGATGCTATCAGCATAGCAAGCAAAACAATGGCGGAGATGTTCAACTTGACGGATTTTGCCGTAAGTAGAGATGACACCAGGTATGTGCTTAACGGTTTGTTAATGAACATAAAAGGGGATAAAATAAGTGTTGTCGCGACAGACGGAAGAAGGTTGGCCGCTGTGAATAAAACTCTCCCGCAGAAGACTTTGGTGGAGAAAGAAGTCATAATACCGACAAAAACAGTACAGGAAGTCAAAAGGATGCTTACGGAAGAAGGAGAAGTGAAAATTAAATTCAGCAGCAACCAGATTCTTTTTTCCTTTCCGGGAAGTTTTATAGTATCCCGCATAATTGAAGGAGAATACCCAAACTACAAAAGCGTTATTCCTGAAAAATCCATGAAGGAGATAAAAATATTAAGAGAAGACTTTTTGGCAGCCGCCAGAAGAGCTAGTATTTTTACAGACCAGGATTCCATGGCTGTGAAACTAAGCATAAAAAAAGAAAAAATGACGATTTCAAAAAACACACCTTACTTGGGAGAGGCAAGAGAAGACGTAGACATAAGCTACACAGGAGAAGAGGAAGTAGAGATAGGATTTAATCCCAGATATTTAATAGATGTGTTAAAATGCCTGCCTGACAAGGAGATTATTTTCGAAGTTGATTCTCCCACTAAACCGGGGGTAGTAAGGTGGGGCGAAGAATATACGTACGTGGTTTTACCGATGCAGTTAGCAGCGTAAGATGGATAGAATATGGATAGAAGAGGAATGCATGTAAGAGGAATTGTAACAGGGTTATTGCAAAAGATTGAGAAGAGTTCTCAAGGAAAAGGAAGGGCTGTTAGTTCCGCCTGGATAATGGCGGCAGGGAAAGAGGCAGGGGGACACTCGAGGGCTGTTAATTTTAAGAAGGGTGTTCTGACTGTTATTGTTGAAAATTCGGCATGGATGTACCAATTGACTTTTGAGAAGAAAAAAATTATAGAAGAATTTAATAAAAACTACACAGGGCGGGGAAAAGCGGCCGAGATAAGGTTTAGGCAGGGAGATACAAACAGTTGAGGATATAGCGCCGCAGACTGGGTTAGAATGTCAACGGTTAAGAAAGGGAAAAAATGGATAAAGAAGACATGAAAACTGAAGAGACGGAGAAAAAATATGACGCCGCGACTATACAAGTTTTAGAAGGGTTAGAGGCGGTAAGAAAAAGGCCTGCCATGTATATAGGGGACACAGGCAAAAGAGGGTTGCATCACCTTGTTTATGAAGTGGTGGATAACTCTATTGACGAAGTAATGGGCGGGTATTGCGACACAATAGAGGTGGAAATACACGCGGATGAAAGTGTAACGGTAAGAGATAATGGAAGAGGAATCCCGGTAGATATCCATGAAGGAAAGAAAAAACCGGCGGTTGAAGTTGTTATGACAACTCTTCACGCTGGAGGAAAGTTTGATCATCGCGTGTATAAAGTCTCAGGGGGTTTGCACGGCGTGGGAGTCAGCGTTGTTAACGGATTATCTGAGTGGCTTGAGGTCGAAGTAAAAAGAGACGGGGAAATATATCATCAGGAATACCATAGAGGCAAAAACGCTTCGAAATTAAAAGTCTTAGGAACGACAAAAACCACAGGGACAAGCGTTACCTTTAAACCTGACGAAGAAATTTTTAAAGAGACCACTATTTTTAGTTTTGACCTTTTATCGGCAAGATTAAGAGAATTAGCCTTTTTAAATAAAGGCGTAAAAATAAAGCTTAAAGATGAAAGGACAGAGAAAGAAGCGGAGTTTTTTTACAAAGGAGGGATAACTTCTTTTGTACAGCACATGAATCAAAATAAAACTCCGGTACATTCTAAGATTATTTATTTTGAAAAGACAAAAGACGGCATAGTTCTGGAAGTGGCGATGCAGTATAACGAAGGATATTCGGAAAACATTTACAGTTTCGTCAATAATATAAGCACGACAGAAGGAGGAACACACCTTACCGGGTTCAAATCCGCTTTGACAAGGACTTTAAAAAATTATGGAAAAGCGCGAGGGCTGATTAAAGGAGAAGAGCTATCCGGAGATGACGCGAGAGAAGGGATTACAGCTGTTATAAATGTAAAAATTCCTAACCCGCAATTTGAGGGACAGACAAAAACAAAACTTGGCAATTCCGAAGCGGAAGGGACTGTAGAAGTTTCAACAAATGAGATGCTTGGTATTTTTTTAGAGGAAAATCCGGCTATCGCGGGAAAAATAATTAAAAAGATAGTCACCGCGGCAAGAGCGCGCGAAGCGGCGAAAAAAGCGCGGGATTTAACCCGGCGCAAAGGCGCGTTGGAAAGCGGCTCTTTGCCGGGGAAACTCGCGGATTGTTCCGAACGTGAAGCCGCTCTTACGGAGGTATACGTTGTAGAGGGAGATTCCGCGGGGGGCTCCGCTAAACAGGGCAGAGATAGAAGATACCAGGCGATACTTCCTTTGAAGGGGAAAATATTAAACGTGGAAAAAGCGCGGGTAACGCAAATGCTCAACAACGAAGAGATAAAAACCATAATAACAGCTTTAGGCGCGGGCATCGGGGAGGAATTCAAGGTTGAGAAGATCAGATACGGCAAAATTATACTGATGTGCGACGCGGATGTTGACGGATCGCACATAAGGACGTTGCTCTTGACATTTTTTTTCCGGCAGATGAGAGAGATAATTGAAAAAGAACATGTTTATATCGCTCAGCCGCCGCTTTTTAGAGTTAAGAGAGGGAAAAAAGAACAATATATAAACACCGAAAAAGAAATGAAAGATTTTCTTCTGGATCAAGGGGCAGAAGGCCTAAAAGTAGAACAGGGGAAAGAGAAGAGAATAGTGACGGCTAAAAAACTAAGAGAGGTTTTGGATCTTTTAGTAAGGGTTGACAGGTTGTCCAGCGCGATAGAAAGAAGGGGGGCGATTTTCGGAAAATATCTGGGACTAAGAAACGAGCAAACAAAAAAACTGCCCATATACAGGGTAGAAGAAAACGGGAAATATCATTATCTGTACAGTGATGATGAACTCGCTCAACTTAAAGAGAAAGAAACGGAGGAAACAGCGGAAAGCTTCAAAGTTAAAGAGTTTTATGAAGCGCGGGAATTAGAAAAGATTTCTAAAGAACTTGCTAAATATGAACTTGATATAGCGGATTATGAAAAAGAAATAGAGGAGCAGGAGAAAGAAAAGGGGAAGAAGAAAATAGAAGAGCTTTTTCTTCTAAACGACGCTGACAAAATAATATCCTTAAAAGAGTTGTTAGATTACGTTTTAAGGGAAGGAGAAAAAGGGCTAACCATACAGAGGTACAAAGGGCTTGGAGAAATGAACCCCGAACAGCTTTGGGAAACAACCATGGATCCGGAAAAAAGGACTCTTTTAAAAGTAACAATCGAGGACGCGGTTGTGGCGGACGAAATGTTTACAATTTTAATGGGGGACAACGTCGAATTAAGAAGGAATTTTATTATAAACAACGCGAAAGATGTCAAAAATCTAGATGTATAGGGATAATGAAAAATGAAAAACTGTAGGGCAAAGGCACCCTTGCGGGTACGGGCATACCTTTGCCGATACAATGAACTAAATTTTTAACGTAGGAGAAGATATGTACACAAGGAACGAAAAAGTAGTGCCGATCTATATTGAAGAAGAAATGAAGAATTCGTACATAAATTACGCGATGAGTGTGATTATAGGACGGGCTCTTCCTGATGTAAGAGACGGGCTTAAACCTGTTCATCGTCGGATTCTTTACGCGATGAAGGATATGGGGTTTACGTACAATAAACCTTTTAAGAAAAGCGCGCGAATCGTGGGTGAAGTTCTTGGCAAATATCATCCCCATGGAGATACGGCAGTGTATGACGCGTTGGTAAGAATGGTACAGGATTTTTCGCTCAGATACCCGCTTATCGACGGGCAGGGCAATTTCGGATCTGTTGACGGCGATTCTGCCGCGGCTATGCGGTATACAGAGGCAAGGCTGCATCAGATTACAGACAGTCTGCTCCAGGATATGGAGAAAGAGACCGTATCTTTTAAGCCTAATTTTGACGGCTCACTGAAAGAACCGGAACTCCTGCCATCGGTTTTGCCAAATCTTCTTTTAAACGGATCTAGCGGCATCGCGGTGGGTATGGCAACCAATATCCCGCCACATAATTTGATCGAAGTCATAGACGCGGTGTGCTATCTTATTGATAATCCGGAGTGCGTGATTAACGACCTAATCAAGATAATTAAGGGCCCGGATTTCCCAACGGGCGCGTTAATCTGCGGAAAGGAAAAAATATATGAAGCTTATCGAACCGGCAGAGGGTCTTTAACTATTCACGCGAAAGCGCATGTGGAGCAGAAAAAGCAAGGCAGAGAAAGTATAGTGGTAACCGAAATCCCATATCAGGTCAATAAAACCAAACTGATTGTAACAATCGCGGATCTTGTGAAGACAAAAAAAATAGAAGATATTTCTGATATCCGGGATGAATCCGACAGGGATGGGATGAGGATAGTGATAGACCTTCGCCGTGACGGGAATGCGGAAGTAGTTCTAAATCAACTGCATAAACACACACAGATGAGAGACACCTTCGGCGTGATTATGCTTGCTATTGTTGATGGACAGCCAAGGGTTCTTAATTTAAAAGAGGTTTTGGAGCTGTTTATAAAACACCGCAAAGAAATAATTACAAAACGCACTAAGTATGATCTCTCTCAGGCAGAGGCGCGGGCTCATATTCTTGAAGGTTTAAAGATAGCTATCAAAAACCTGGATGAAGTAATCAGGGTTATAAAGAAGTCAAAGGATCCGGAAGAAGCGAAAATAAACCTTATGGGAAAATTTGGCCTTTCGGAAAAACAAGCTTTAGCGATTCTGGCAATGAGGCTTCATCAGTTGACAAATCTTGAGACGGAAAAAATTGAAAAAGAATACCTGGAGCTTCTTAAAACCATAGAAAGGCTTAAAGGCATACTCTCCAGTGAAAAGAAAGTATTGGAGATTATCAAACAAGAATCAATAGGAATAAAAGAAAAATTTGGGGATGAACGCAGGACGGAAATCGCCGCGGCTGAAGAGGATCTTGAGATAGAAGACCTTATCGCGGAAGAGGATATGGTAATAACTCTAAGCCACGCGGGGTACATTAAGAGGTTTCCCGTAAGCGCTTATAAAAAACAGAAGAGGGGCGGCAAAGGAGTTACGGGAGCGGAGACCAAAGAAGAAGATTTTATTGAACATCTGTTTGTCGCCTCTACGCATGACTATATGCTCTTTTTTACCAGCACGGGAAAACTTCATTGGCAGAAAGTTCATGGCATCCCGCAGGGAGGCAGAAGAACTAAAGGACGGCCCGTAGTTAATCTTTTAGGGCTTGAATCTGAGGAAACGATTACGTCAGTTGTGCCTGTAAGAGAATTTACACAAGGCACGTACGTTGTTATGGCGACAGAACGAGGAAAAGTGAAAAAGACTTCATTGGAAGCTTTTAGCAACCCTAGAAAAGGCGGGATTATAGCCATAACTTTGGATAAAGGCGATAAATTAATCGGATCAGCATTATCCAACGGCAGTGATGAGATATGTATGGCAACAGTTTTGGGCAAAGCGATACGTTTTAAAGAAAATAACATACGGCCTATGGGCCGGAGCGCCCAAGGGGTAAAAGGAATAAACTTGAACAAAAAGGACAAAGTAGTTGGTATGGTAAAAGTAGAGGATCAAGGAACTCTTTTAACCGTAACCGAGAAAGGTTTTGGGAAAAGAACGGAATTTGGCGAGTACCGTCTGCAGTCCAGGGGGGGTAGCGGAGTAATCAATTTAAAGATAGTGGAGAAAAACGGCGCGGTTGTGGGGATCAAATCCGTCCGAGAAGAAGACGAAATTATGTTGATCTCCATAAAAGGAATGGTGGTAAGGGTAGGGGTTAGCGGCATCAGAAATATCGGCCGTTCTACACAAGGGGTAAAGGTTATAAATCTTAAATCTCAGGATAAGCTTACCTCAGTGGCAAACGTTATCGCGAAAGAGGAAGAAGAGGCGGTGGCAGAGGTGTAACCGGGTCCGAGTGTCCTCCCGACGGAACGAAGAGAGTAGAGGGATTTGGAAGAGGCTCTTTGATGTTTTAGATCGGCGGTAGAGACGCGATTAATCGAGTCTCTACAAAAGCCAGCATACTATTTTACATTATAGTAAAAACTTTTTACTTGTAAAAAAAACACAGATTTTGTACAATAACAAACCGTGTCCCCATCGTCTAGCTCGGCCTAGGACACCAGATTTTCATTCTGGCGACAGGGGTTCGAATCCCCTTGGGGATACCATTTTGACAAGAGGACAGAAGACAGAGGTCAGAGGTCAGAGGACATCTGTCTTCTGTCTTACCATATCCCCCCGACAAAATTATGGACATTGAACCTTACTGGGAAAAAGCGAGAAAAAAGACCGAAATAATACGAAGCAGGGTAAAAGGGCTTTCTACCTTTAATCACACCGAAGTGCCGTATGTTTTTTTGGCCGAATCTTCGATAAATAAGGGGAACACGGTAATAAGAAAAGGCAAGATATATGTCGAGAAACCGTTGATTCTTCTTCCTGACGATTTGCCGCAATTTAGCGGGTTTGAGCTGGAATCCGATCTCAACGTCGAGCAGGGAACCATGCAGATGTTTTTTTTAATGCGGGGGATTCGTTTCCCATCATTGAAATACAATAACACGACAGAAAGCCTTGATTTGGACGAAGATTCCTTGAGCGAAGCCGTAAAAAAATATAAGAGCAGGCTGGAAAAACAGGAAAACGTAAATACAGCTCTTATCCTTGGGCCGGAAGATTGTTGGCAGTTTTCGATGATTTTGTACATGGCGGCATTAGTATCGAGATGCGTGAAGACCGACATAATGAACTTAAGGGACAAGCTGAATAAGTAGAAGAAAGAGAGTACCATAAATCCCCCCCTTTGAAAAAGGGGGCTAGGGGGATTTAGAATCCAAGCCCATCAAATCCCTCTCAATCTCCCTTTGATAAAGGGAGAAATTGATATTTGTTCTAATTCCCTAAATAGTTACGATAGGAAAAAATATGTGCGGAATTATAGGATACACAGGAAATAAAGACGCTTCGGATATTCTAATGAAGGGCTTAGCCCGTCTTGAATATCGCGGGTATGATTCCTCGGGGATAGCTGTTTTAGAAGGGGGAGAGTTAACTCTGTGTAAAAAACAAGGTAAGTTAGCCGTGTTAGAACAAGAGCTGAAGAATTTTCCTTTGAAGGGGCAAACAGGAATAGGGCATACCAGATGGGCGACTCATGGAGTGCCGAACGATATAAACGCGCATCCTCATATCGATTATAAAAAACAAATAGCCATAGTTCACAATGGGATAATAGAAAACTATTGGGAGATCAAAGAGTGTCTTCAGAAGAAAGGGTATATTTTTTCTTCTGAAACAGACAGTGAAGTAATCGCGCATCTTGTGTCGGAATGTTACACGGGGGATTTATATTCCGCGGTTAAAGAAGCTGTTAAAAAATTAAAGGGAGCGTTTGCTATCGCGGTGGTGCATAAAGGTGAATTGGGCAGGATAGTGGCCGCGCGAAAAGACAGCCCTTTGATAGTAGGGATAGGAAAAGGGGAAAATTTTGTTGCCAGCGATATTCCCGCGGTTCTTGAACACACAAAAGAGGTTATTTATCTTGAAAATGGTGAAATCATTGATCTTTATAAAGACAGCTTTTTTCTTTATAATTCTCTGGGGGAAAAGGTTACCCGGCCCTGCGTGAGAGTGGAATCGGACATCTCCCAAGCGGAAAAGAACGGGTACAAACATTTTATGCTGAAAGAAATTTTTGAACAGCCCGAGGTCTTGCGTAATGTTTTTACGAAAAGAATAAAAAATGGGGAAGTAGAATTTGAGGAACTCAAAATCCCGAGGGAAAGAATTGAGAAAATACTAAAGATTGTCATAGTGGCCTGCGGCACAGCGTATCACGCCGCCTTAACAGGCAAATACTTAATTGAAAAATACGCGAGAATTCCTGTTTGGGTAGACACGTCAAGTGAGTTTAGGTACAGAGACCCCCTTGTGAATGAAGACACTCTGGTGATAGCAGTGTCCCAATCCGGAGAAACAGCGGACACTTTAGCCGCGCTAAGAGAAGCGAAAACGAGGGGCGCGTGTACTTTAGGTATTTGTAATGTGCTGGGCAGTTCTATTGCCAGAGAATCTGACGGCGTGATTTACACTCACGCGGGGCCGGAAATAGCCGTTGCTTCAACAAAGGCGTACACCGCGCAATTAGCCGCATTATACCTTTTAACGCATTACTTTTCTTCCGTAAAGGGCGAAACAATAACAAAAAAAACAGATTTTTTGGACCGATTAAAAAGGATTCCGTTTTTCGCGGATAAAATGCTCTCGCAATACCGCAAAGAAGAAAACAGACTGTCCAAATACGCTGAAGAGTTTCATGAGTATTACCTGGCCCGAAACAATAAAAGCTGTTTTCTTTATTTAGGACGGAACATAAACTATCCAAACGCGTTGGAAGGCGCCCTTAAACTTAAAGAAATATCATACATAAGCGCGGAAGGCTATCCAGCCGGAGAGATGAAACACGGGCCAATAGCTTTAATAGACGAAAATCCCTGGGTAGTCTGTCTCGCGCCTGAGGCAGAAACACATGAGAAAATGCTGTCAAACATTCAGGAAATTAGAGCGAGAAAAGGCATAGTGATGGTTGTTGTTTCTGAAGGCGACAGGTCTTTGCGCGCGAAGGAGACAAAATACATTATTGAAATTCCAAGAGTACCTGAATTTATATCCCCGTTTTTAGTCGTTCTGCCTTTACAGCTTTTAGCCTATTATGTCGCCGCGGAATTCGGATACGACATAGATAAACCTCGTAACCTTGCCAAATCAGTCACAGTGGAGTAAATGGCACCACTTACTATAGCCGCAGGTGAGAATCCATAAAATACGCCAAATATAGGGAATCACTATCCATAAAATTTGACAAATTTATGGAATTAAGGTACACTTAACACATGATTGAGAGAATTTATGACAAATTAGGAGATTTGATAGAACCGAATAAAGTTCTTGTTCTCTATGGAGCAAGACAGGTGGGGAAAACAACGCTTTTAAAGAATTTTATTTCCAAAACATCTGTGAAAAACAAATTTGATTCCGGTGATAATATAAAAACACAACAAGTTCTAAGTTCACAAGATTTTTCTCGGATATTGGAGTATGCCGAAGGCTATGAATTACTGATTATTGATGAGGCGCAACAAATTCCAAACATCGGGATGGGACTTAAGATTATTGTAGATCAAATCCCAAATATCAAAGTGATCGCGACTGGGTCATCTTCTTTTGAATTGGCAAACCAAAGAGGAGAGCCCTTGACTGGTAGAAAACGTACTATTGTACTGTATCCTATCGCGCAGAAAGAACTGTTGTGTCACCATAATGGGTATGAATTAAAACAAAAGCTTGAAGAGTTTTTAATATTTGGGTCATATCCAGAAGTTATCACATCTAAAACACGGGAAGAAAAAATATTAATTTTGACAGAACTTATCAATTCGTACATTTTAAAAGACATACTTGCTTTTGAAAAAGTTAAAGCTTCAAAAATTCTGTTAGATTTATTAAAACTCTTGGCGTTTCAAGTAGGGAATCTAGTTTCTTTAAATGAGCTAGCCCTGCAATTGCACATAGATGTAAAAACCGTGGGCAGATATTTGGATTTGTTAGAGAAAACTTTTATTATCATTCGATTGGGCGGATTTAGCAGAAATTTAAGAAAAGAAATAACATCAAAAAATAAGTATTATTTTGTCGACAATGGTATCCGAAACGCGATAATAGGCCAATTTAATGTTTTGGATTCACGAAACGACATTGGTGCTCTGTGGGAAAATTTTATTGTCACTGAACGGCTAAAAAGCTGTTCTTACAACAACGCGTATGGGGCAACTTATTTCTGGCGTACATATGATGGGCAAGAAATAGACCTGATAGAAGAACGAGACGGAATGCTTTTTGCTTATGAATGCAAATGGAACGATCGAAGAAAACAGCCCGCCCCTAAAGAATGGAAAAAGCAGTATCCCGAATCACAATTTATGATTATAACCCCGGAAAATTATTTAGACTTTATCCGATGAAAACCCTCTAGAAGTGGGCGATGTAGGAGTCGAACCTACGACATCTACCTTGTAAGGGTAGCGCTCTAAACCAACTGAGCTAATCGCCCTTTACAGTGAACAGTTATCAGTGAACAGAAGTGTTTTTATAATTGATTGCCGAGTATTTACCGAAAATGGCGGGGCGGACGGGGCTTGAACCCGCGACCTTCGGATCGACAGTCCGACGTTCTAGCCAACTGAACTACCGCCCCAACAAGAGAAAACATAGACTTTATAGCACAGAACCCCCTCTCTCGTCAATAATTTTAACCATTGCCGCGGATTGGATATTGTAACGCGTTTTAAATGTCCTGTAATATCCCCGGTTTCCCTCTTCGGGGACTTCTCGCGGTGATGACACCAGGGCAAAGTGTCCATAATTCTTGACACTTTGCAAAAATTTTAATCCTTTTCTTTACACTTCAGATGCGATATAATCAAACATAAAAATGTTATGACGCATAAAGAAAAAAAAATGATAATCGCGTCTAACCGGCTTCCTTTTTACAGAAAAAAGGGGAAGAGCGGGAAGGATGTATGGAAAAAATCAGCAGGCGGTCTAATTACCGCGATTGAGCCTATTCTTCTGGAAAGAGGAGGCATCTGGGTTGGCTGGGACGGTTTTTTTGCGCCGGAGCCGGTTAAGGGCGAAGCCGTTTTTGTTAATGTTGAGGAGATTAATCCTCAAAAAGAAGGAAGCGCGGGGCGGGGGAAGATATACAAACTGGGATGCGTGCCGATAACTGAGAGCGAAAGTGAAGGGTATTATAACCGTTTTTCAAATGGGACGTTGTGGGCGCTTTTTCACTACTTTTTTGAAAAAAGTTTTATAGATTACGCGGGGTGGAGGGCGTATTGTGAAATAAACAAACGGTTCGCGAGTAGTATAGACAAAATAGCTGGGAAAAAAGATATAGTCTGGATACAGGATTTTCATCTTTTTCTGGTTCCTCTTTATTTGCGGCAGAAGCGGCCAAAGCAGGAAATACATTTTTTTCTTCATATCCCGTTTCCTCATATAGATATTTTTTCGATTCTCCCCTGGCAAGACACAATTCTAAAGTCTCTTTTATGCTGTGATACCGTAGGTTTTCATCACAAACAATACCTGAGGAATTTTAAAAGGGCGGCGGAGCTTTACCAAAAAAGAACAGAAAGCAGTAAAAACACGTATTTTTACGTTAATCCAATAAGCGTGGATTTTGACTTGATAGATAAAACCGCGCGGGAAGAGTGTGTCCTTAAAAGAAAAGAAGAAATCCGAAGGCAAACCGCCTGCCGAAAGATGATCGTAGGTGTGGACAGAATTGATTATTCAAAAGGAATTAAGGAGAGGTTGCTCGCGGTAGAGGAGCTGTTGAAAAATCATCCGGAATTGAAAGAGCAGTTTTTTTATTACCAGTTAGTTGTTCCCAGCAGGGAGTTGGTGGGAACATATAAAACATTAAAAAAAGAGATAGATGAGATTATAGGCAGAATAAATGGAAAATTTTCAACCGGATTGTGGTCACCGATCCATTACAACTATGGAACTGTTCCTTTTGAAGAATTGATCGCTCTTTATTCTTCAGCGGATGTCGCTTTGGTAACGCCTCTTAGAGATGGCATGAATCTTGTGTGCAAAGAATTTGTCGCCGCTCATGCTGATAACGACGGGGTTTTAGTGTTATCTAAATTCGCGGGGGCCATTGCGGAGATAAAAAATTGTCTGGCGGTTAATCCTTATAGCATAGAGGACATAGCGGATGCCATTTATCGCGCTTTATTCATGAAAAAGCGAGAGAGAAACAACAGAATGAGAAAAATGAGAAAAAATGTTCAGAGCCACGATATTAATGTCTGGCTGAACAATTGTTTGAAATATTTCGAGATTTCTCGGAGGGAGAAAAGTGAAAGGAAGAAAAAAAAGAAAACACCTGATAGACGCGCGGGAAAAGATAAAAGAAAAAATAAAGAATAAACATGTTTATCTATTTTTAGACTTTGACGGCACTCTCAGCGCGATCAGAAGAAACCCCTCCGAAGTTAAACTCAGCAGGGCGAAATTTAAGATTTTAAAAAAGATTTCGGAAAAGAAAGACATAACTACGGCAATTATAAGCGGACGTGCGTTAAAGGAAATAAAAAATCTGGTAGGAATTAAAAACCTGATATACGCGGGAAATCATGGAATGGAAATGGGGCGCTCAAGAGGGAAAGGAAACAAGAAAACAAAAGTGATAGGGAAAATATTACAAAAAAAGCTTGAAAAGATAAAAGGAGTTTTGGTAGAAGATAAAGGAGCCACTCTTAGCGCGCATTTTAGGATGGCGGCAAGAGGCAAGGAAAAAGAGGTAATTCGGATAATTAAGGAAATTACCCTGCCGTATGAAAAAGCGGGGGATATCAGAGTGACTCAGGGGAAAAAAGTTTTTGAAATAAGGCCTCCCTTCGCGTGGGACAAAGGCAGATGCGTGGAGCATCTTCTTAGAGAGAAAAGAAAAACGCTCAAGAGACGGGTGAGCGCTTTTTATCTCGGAGACGACGAAACGGACGAAGATGTCTTTAAGCGGCTAAAGAAGCGGATCTTTTGCGTAAAAGTGGGCAAGCCGGAAGGAAAAGGCACCTCCGCGAATTATTATCTTAACGGAGTGCAGGAAGTAGGCCGGTTTCTTAAGAAATTGTGTGAATTGTTGGTATAGAGGTAGAGACGCGATTAATCGCGTCTCTACTAACGAAGGGACAAATATGTTTGACGATAGAAGCAGAAAATATAAGAATCAATATGTTCCGTTAGATCCCGTAAATATTGATTTGTATGAAGAATTTGTAGGGAAAGAGTTTCTTGATGACTTGAAATTCCTTGCCGAACCGCTGGAACGAAAAGTTTGGGCGAATGTGAATTCTACCTTTATTGGCGGGGGAGTAGCGGAAATGCTGCAAAGCGAGGTGCCTTTCGCGCGAGGGTTGGGCATAGACGCCAGATGGTTTGTTATAGAAGGAAGCGATGAATTTTTTTCGGTAACGAAAAAGTTTCACAATTTGTTGCAGGGAGTAGAACAAGAAATCACGCTTAGAGAGATCTTTCACGCGTATCTCGATACTATTGATGAAAACACTAAAGGGATAAGAGTTGTCGGACACATGATTACCATCCATGATCCCCAGCCCGCGGCAATGATAATGAATGGGAATATTTACGGCCATATTCTCTGGCGATGCCACATAGATACATCTAATGCCAGCCGGAAAATATGGAGATTTTTAATGCCGTATATCAATCAGTATGAGGGCGCGATTTTTACTTCTAGTGAATTTATCCGTTCGAATGTGCAAATTCCCACTTATGAAATCAGTCCGTCAATAGATCCATTGAGACAAAAAAACAAGTTTTACACAAAAAAAGACGCAAAGAGGATATTGGAACCTATTCTTAATGAACATAATATTGATCCGGAAAGGCCGATTATCGCGGCAGTGTCAAGATACGATATGCATAAAAACCAAAAGACGATAATAGAAGCGTTTAAAGCCTTGAAGGGCAATCTGTCAAAAAAACAGAATCCGATTCTCATTATTATGGGCAATTCCGCCAGTGATGATCCTGAAGGGACAAAAACTTATGAAGAAATAAAAAAAACAGCGGAAGGAGAAAAAGATATACACCTTTTGCTTAATGTGGATAATAATGATGAAGTTGTCGGCGCTCTTTTGACTCTCGCGGAATGTTTTGTGCATGTCTCCACAAAAGAAGGCTTCGGGCTGGTTGTCGCGGAGGCAATGTGGCAGGGCACGCCGGTTATTGGGAGTAAGGTTGGCGGTATAAAAAAACAAGTAGTAAACGGGCATAACGGGTTTCTAGTCGGGCCGTACGATGCAGCGGGGATTGCCCAGGCGATGAAGTCTATCCTGGAAGACAAAACTTTAAAAGAAACCCTTTCTCGAAACGCGAAAGAAACGGTGCGGCAGCATTTTTTACTGCCGCAGATGATTTACAAAGAACTTTTGCTTATGAGGTATTGTCTTGAGATTGATAATAAAGTGCCTAAATTCAGGATAAATAAGCTTACGTACAAGGAGATAATCCAAGCTTTATACGGGCGGACAGTTTGGCCGTTTTCAACGGATGATTTAAAGGGAAGGATAAAAATTATATGGGAAGGACTGGAAAAATAAAAAAAGCTGTTAAATCTATTTTGAACGCGAAAAGTGTCGCGATAGCGGGGCACATAGCTCCTGATGGTGACTCCATCGGTTCTCTTTTATCATTAGGCGCGGGGTTGGAAAGCCTTGGGAAAAAGGTGTACATGATTTCGAGCGATGGTGTGCCCAAAAAGTATAAAACCTTGCCTGGAGCGGAGAAGATTGTGAAAAAACTTACGGAGAAAGTAGATATAGGGATAACAGTTGACTGCAGTTCGCGAGATATGATGGGGGAAGCGTATGATGATTTCAGAAAAGCGGAGACCATAATAGCGATAGACCATCACAGGATAAGAAAACCTTTTGGAGACATAGAGTTTATAGACCCTAAAGCCGCGGCGGTAGGAGAACAAATACATGACCTTCTCCGGCTTCTAAAGGCGGAAATAACGCGGGATATCGCGCAGAATATATTAACATCGCTCATTGTTGAAACAAATTCTTTTAGACTGCCTAACGCGAGAGCTCGTACTTTTAAGATGTGCGCGGAACTTATAAAAAAAGGAGCGGATTTTTATAAGTTGGTGGAGATGGTTTTTTGGTCACACCCCAGAGAAGTGGCGGTTTTGTCGGGCATATGCTTAGCCAGGTGCAAATTTTTGAAAAAGGGGCGGTTAGTGTGGTCTATAATAAAGCAAAGTGATTTTAAAAGAGTGAAAGGTAAGGATGAAGATGTGGACGGCGCGGCGGATCAAATGAGAGCGATCAAGGATGTGGATATTGTTGTCCTGTTTAGAGAACAAAGTAAAGAAAAACTAAGGGTAAGCCTGAGAGCGAAGAAGAACATAAATATCGCGAAGCTCGCCGAAAGCTACGGGGGCGGTGGTCACGCGGATGTCGCGGGATGCGGCATCTCGAATGATTCAAAAACAATAAAAGATCTTTTGTCGAAAGCAAGCGGGATGTTGAATGAACAGACGAATCCTGTATGAAATGAAAGAAAAAGACCGGATTTTTTCACATGGCCCTTGAAAAAAAAGAGAAAGCCAGATAAACTTAGCGTATAAAGTGTCCTTGAAGAAATTGAGGCAAATTAGAAAAGGAGTTTCCTCTCCTTTTGAAAAAGGGGCAGGCAGACAGTGTGAACGAAAACAGGTGTAAATAAAGGAGGGGCGGGGGATATGAAAAAAATTGGTTTATTGGTAGTCATGTTAGTGTGGGGTGTTTCTTTTTTTCCCGCGGTAATGGGGGCTCAGGAAAATGGTGAAGCTCAGAGAGTAAGAGACGAAATAAGAAAACACAAAGAAGCAATTCAACAGTTAAGAGAAAAACTTTCTGAAGTTGAATCGCCGGCCATGCAACAGTCTGGGCCTTCTGACTATCAGGGAGAATCTTCAGGAGAAGAGGCCATGGGGCAAGAAGAAGGACAGAGGGGGAATGAACCGCCTCGTCCTGGAATGAGAAAAGAAATGCACCAGAGGAACATGGGGAAAAAAGAACAACGGCCCGGGATGCAGAGAGAAATGAATGAGGGACAGAAGCCGGGGCCGGGTGCTTTTGGAGATAAAAGGGTGGGGAATCAGGGCTCTCCAAAGCAGAAGGGGCTAAAAAAACCAGCAGGACAAGAGCAAGGCCAGAGAAGAGGCCAGGGGAAAGAGGCAGGAAAAGGCCATCGGGGAGTAGGCAGAGGCGCTAAAGGTGGGCTGAGGAGATAACCCATAAGAGTAAAAAAATGAAGAAAAACTTTATTGTTCTTTTGATAGGAGTAGTCCTGGTGGCTTGTGGTAATCCGGGCCTCATGGCGCAAGCGTCCAAAGAAGAGGCGGTCGCGCCAGGGATGGAGGTTGTTTATGTGGGAAAGACCAAAGCTGTTGTTCCCAAAGGGTCCAGGGTAAACAGAGAAGAGGGTTTTATCGTCTTAGAGAGTACCAGCGAGTATGTAGGACGGAATTTTTTGGAGACAAACCAGCAATTTGAAGAAATTAAATTGTGGAAAAGCGATTTGGAAAGAGAGATGAAAGAAGTAAAGAACATTGTTGAAAAGAACGGAGAAAAAATAGACAGCCTACAGTTGAGAAGAACAAACATTTATACGGGATTGGCAGAACTTGAAGCAAAAGAGCAGGAACTTAGAAATGAAATAGACCTGGTAAAAAAAGATATAGCAAATTTAAAAAAAGGAACATGGTAGAACTGTGTTTTTGTCAGGAGCAACGGATTTCCCCTCATTTTTATTGACTTCACCTTTGTTGTATGATAATTTATCCACCACATACGAGAGGAAGGTTAGTTTCCTGCCAAGGTAGCTCAGCCGGTAGAGCAGGGGACTGAAAATCCCTGTGTCGGCGGTTCAATTCCGTCCCTTGGCACCATTAAAAAAGCCCATCGAAGGATGGGCTTTTTTAGTGGTTAGCGCGATTCGCCTATTGTTTTTTTGAATCCGGGGTAGGAGATGAGGCACTGCCTTGTATCTACGGGAATCGTAACGCGGGGACACAGAAATAAGTAGAGACGCGATTTATCGCGTCTCTCTATAAGATAGACCTGTCATCCCGACCGAACAAAGTGAGTGGAGGGATCTAGAATAAGCCCTTTGAACTTTTTAAAATTGCCCATAATTCTTGACACTACTGAAGACATACATCACTTGCCAAGAGATAGTGAATCTGATATCATACAAGGTAAAAATTGCCCGCGTAGCTCAGTTGGTAGAGCAAAGCATTCGTAATGCTTAGGTCAGTGGTTCGACTCCACTTGCGGGCTCCATTTTCTCTAATTATGATTAGATTCCGAGATGTTTTGTTTAAAAAGAACTTTTTCTCTCTCTGGACTGGCCAGATAATTTCTGAGTTTGGGGACAGGCTGAACCAAATGGCCTTGATTTCTCTGGTTTATTCAAAATATCCGGGATCTGTCATGGCTTTGGCAAAACTGCTTTTTTTCATAGTCGTCCCGGTTTTTGTTATAGGGCCCGTTGCTGGCGCGTATGTTGACAGATGGGACCGCAAAAAGGTTATGATTATCTCAGATATCTTTCGTGGGATTTTGGTTTTAATCATACCTGTTTTTGTTTCTTTGAACATGATGCCGGCTGTGTATATCGCGGTGTTTTTGATTTTTTCCGCCACACGTTTTTTCCTGCCGTCAAAGATGGCGCTCATTCCCGCGATTGTCTCCAGAGAGAAACTGCTGATAGCAAATTCCCTTTCCAATACCACGAGAATGATCGCTACTGTTTTTGGGCTTGCTTTAGCGGGTTTTATTGTTAAGTGGGTTGGATACATCTGGGGCTTTTATCTGGATGGGGTAAGTTATTTTATTTCAGCAGGGCTAATCGCTCTTATTACGCCAAAGCGGGAAATAAAAAAAATCAGTGAAGATATCCGTGTGACAAAAGAAGCTCTGAAGGGGTCACTCCGGAAGAATCTCTGGAAAGAAATAATAGAAGGTTTCGGGTATATCTTCAAAAACGATAAAATGAAGGTTGTGACAATTGCGGTATTTTTGCTTATGGCCGGCATAGGTTCCCTTTTTTGTGTTATTATTGTTTTTGTGCAGGAAGCGTTTGGATCTGTAACTGAAGATCTGGGGGCTTTAGGGATTTTTTTAGGAGTAGGGTTACTCGCGGGAACAATGTTATACGGCAAATTTGGGCAAAAATATTCCAAATTAAAAGCTATGTTTACGTGTTTTATTTTTTGCGGGATAGGAATAAACCTTTTTGCCTTATACTCGAATGAAAATCCCGTTCTTCTAGGCGGAGGAGTGCTGCTTCTCATTGTTGGAGTGTTCGCGGCCCCAATACTAACCTGCGTTAGCACCTATATGCATACGTTGATTCCTGACGAGGCGAGAGGCCGGCTTTTTAGTTCGATGGAAGCAGTTATCCATTTGGCGTTTTTGTTTTTTATGTTTTTGACCGCGTATTTTTCAAAATTTGTGCCAAAATTAAGTATTTTGCTCGCCTGTGGAGGCCTGTTCGCTCTTTTCGGGATAGGAGGGCGGATTTTAGCGCGTAATTCGTTTTCCTCCGACGCGATTGCTAACTCGGCGGGAAATGACGAAGAAAGAGACTGACGTGATATGGTAATAAATATGAAGACTTTAACTTTTCGGGGGGGAATACACCCTCAATATCATAAGGAAATAAGCCTGAAGGAACCTCTTAAGGAAGCTCCTCTCGCGAAACTATTTATTGTGCCGTTATCTCAACACATAGGAGCGCCTAGCACACAGATTGTGAATAAGGGAGATTACGTGGAAGAAGGACAGGTTTTGGGAAAAAGTACCGCTTTTATCTCAAGTATCGTACACTCGCCGGTTTTTGGCAAGGTTGTTGATATTAAAAAAGCTCCTCACCCAGCTTTAGGGCCCAGGGAGGCTGTTTTTATTGAAAGGGATGATGCTAAGCCGGCAAAGAAATATGAAAAAAGAAATGAGGTGGAGCAGTTTTCTCCGCGGGAGTTGATCGAAAAAATTAAAAACGCCGGTATTGTGGGCATGGGAGGAGCCGCTTTTCCCACGCATGTAAAATGCAGTGTTCCAGAAGGCAAAAGAATAGAAACCTTAATCGTAAATGGGGCGGAATGTGAACCATACCTTACCTGCGACCATCTTTTAATGACGAAAAAGACGCGAGAGATATTAAAAGGCATTGAAATTATCTCAAAAATACTTAATCCGAATGAAATTTTCATAACAATAGAAAACAATAAAAAAGACGCGTTTTTTGCTTTTCAAAAAGAATTAAAAAATTTTACAACGAAAACAGTTAATAAAGTTAAGCTAATTCTTTTAAAGACAAAATATCCGCAGGGCGGAGAAAAGCAGTTGATAAAGGCTTCCACGGGGAAAGAAGTGCCTCCCGGCGGACTGCCGTTGGATATAGGGTTTCTTGTTCAGAATGTTGGAACAATCTATGCTGTTTACGAAGCGGTTTATTTGGATAAGCCTTTGATAGAAAGGATAGTAACTCTTTCGGGGGATTGTTTAAAAAAAACCGGCAACTACATGATAAGGATTGGAACAACCTTAAGAGATGTCATGGAAAACTGCGGCATTGGATTTTGTAATGAACCTAAAAAAATAATATTCGGAGGGCCCATGATGGGGTTTGCTCAAACCCAGATGGAGAGCCCTATTTTGAAAAACACTTCAGGGGTATTGTTCTTTTCAGGAAAACAAACGGAAGAGCTTGTTGAAGGGCAGTGTATAAAATGCGCTAAATGTGTGGATGTGTGCCCTGTTAATCTTGTTCCGACTGACATTATGAAAAATGTAAAAAAAGGTCGCTATGACGCGTTAGCGGGTTTGCACATCAAGGATTGTATGGAATGCGGTTCTTGCTCGTATATTTGCCCCGCGAGGATTCCGTTGATTCATTACATAAAGGAAGGAAAAACAGGTAGTTTATAGAATTATGAATAAACTAATTTTAAATATTTCTCCGCATATTTTTTCGCCTGTTGATACGCGGAAGATGATGAAAGGCGTGATAAAAGCCTTGATTCCGGTGATATGCGCGAGTTTGTATTTTTTTAGGGTACAAGCGTTTATCCTTATCTCGGTAACAGTTTTTTCATGTGTCCTGACGGAATATCTCCTCCAAAAGCTGAGGGGCAAAGAGATAAAAATAAGAGACTTTAGCGCGGTTGTTACCGGGCTTCTATTAGCATTGGTTTTGCCGCCGGCAATTCCTTTGTGGATGGCGGTTGTCGGCGGGATTTTCGCGATAGCCCTGGGCAAGGAGATTTTCGGAGGATTAGGACTCAACATATTTAACCCAGCGCTTTTGGCAAGAGCTTTTCTTATGGCGGCTTTTCCGGTCGCTCTTACTACATGGACCAATCCCGTGGGTGTGGATGCCGTGACGCGGGCCACGCCGCTCGCTCTTGCCAAATTTGACAATATAATAACTCCGCATGCCGTGCTTTTTTGGGGGAAAATTAGCGGGTCTTTGGGAGAAACTTCAGCCGCGGCTTTGCTTTTAGGGTTGGGGTATTTACTGTTTCGAAAAATAATAGATTATAGAATCCCCGCGGCGTACATTACGACAGTAGTGGTGGTTTCTTTTATCTCCGGTCTTTTTGTTTCGGCGAATTCTCTTTCTCCGTTATTTCATATTTTGAGCGGAGGGCTTCTATTAGGGGCGGTGTTTATGGCCACAGATCCGGCAACCTCGCCGATAACATCCAAGGGACGATGGATTTTTGGGGTAGGATGCGGCCTGGTGACAATGACAATACGCTTGAAGGGCGCTCTCCCTGAGGGAGTTATGTTTTCCATCCTTTTTATGAACGCGGTTACGCCTCTTATTAATCGGTTTTCCAGGCCAAGAAGATTTGGAGGTAAAAATGGCTAAGATAATAACATCTTTGGCAATTGTGGGAATGTTGTCCGGAATCAGCTTAGTCTTTGTCTATAGTTACGCAATGCCCAAAATTCAGCAGAATGTCGCGTCTGAAACAGAAAAGGCCGTAAAAAATATCTTTCCGGCATTAGCGTTAATAGATGAAGAAAAAGAGGAAGGGCTCTTCACAATAAAAGATAAAGCGGGGAAGATTTCAGGATACGCTTTTTTAGCGGAGGGGGGCGGATACCAGGGGACTATTAAACTTTTAGCCGGGATTGATAGAGAGTGTACAGTTTTAAAAGGCATAGAGATTATCGAATCGCAGGAGACACCCGGCTTGGGCGCGGAGATTGTTTCAGGAAAATTCAGAAACCAATTTTTGGGACTTTCGATTACGCGGCCGATAGAATATGTCAAAAACGAAAAGCCGAGTAAGCCGTATCAGATAGAGGCTATCACGGGCGCCACGATCTCTTCACGGGCGGTGGTAAATATTTTAAATAAGAGAATTCAAGAAATTCGCCAAATAGTGAAAGAAAAGATATAGGGCCCCCCTTTGAAAAAGTGGGATAGGGGGATTTTGATAGTGTCAAAAATAACATGAAAGAATTATGAAAGAAAGAGTGAAGTAGTTTCCCTTCTCTTTTTTGAAAAAAGGGCAGATCTTTCCCCCCTTTGAAAAAAGGGCAGATCTTTCCCCCCTTTGAAAAAAGGGCAGATCTT
>JBDRBY010000047.1:0-7530 GCA_043822245.1 Candidatus Omnitrophota bacterium | reverse complement strand
ATTTACAGAGACGCGGAAGACATCGCAAACGGAACAGCGAGCGTGAGAGGAGTAGAAGGCGAAGAGACAGTCGCGCTGGAAGACTTGAAGACATATGAAGCAGACGAGAACCTGCTCTATGCCGCCGGCATGACAAACTTTTTAGAAGGGTTAAAAGCAGCAGGAGATGATGATGTAAAACGATTAGTAGTTTTTAACGAATTATTTGTTGCTTATGCTCGTGTTTATCAGAGTTCTGAATATGGCAATAATTGGATTATGCGGCGTGGAGAAGAAGGAGAGCCGCAGGTAGATTTGAAGACTACACAAGTTGATGAAGCTTTTGATGCTATCCAAAAATGTTTTGATCCCAAAACAGAACTTGCAACATTTATATTTGGGCAGAAACTAATTCCTGGTGAAGTGTCCTATGTGGGAGTTGCTGGGATATTGGACTATTTAGGGTTGCAGTCCAAAGAGGTCGACGGAGAATTGATATTTATCAGGGAAGATACTGGGGAACCTGTTTTGCTCTCAGAGTGGGTGGATAAAGTGGACGCGATTTATCATATGCCGGAGTTTCAGGCGGTTAAGAATGATGAAACGGTACGGACGATTTTGAATATTGGTGCCGCGCAGGGAGTTTTGATAGGGTGGACCAAGATGGCGGTGAATGGGGATGATGGAAAAATTTGGTTTGATTTATCTGATACTTCTGAGGATCCTACAATGGCAAGTTCTTTGGTAGTACTTAGGGCTTTAGCGCATCTTAAGTCGGCCCAATATATATTGGTTGAAGCGGATGCTGAGATGGTTGAGCTTGCCAAAGCTGTTGAAGAAAATCAGATGGCGGAAGATCTCAAGGGGTATGTTCCTGATGGAGAAGTCGCGGGGTTTAAAAAAGGCACGAAAGAGATTTCAGCTGAAGAAGTGTTAAACATGATGATTATAGTGGGCCGAGACGTGACTTTCAGGGACTGGCTTGGAATTCCTGATTCTTATACGATATTGGGGATTCTTACTGATAGTGAAAATTCGGTTTTTGCGGATAGGCTCTGGTATTTCGCGACAGAAGCTAAAACGCTTATAGATCAATGGAACAGGGATTGCGGCGGGAATTGGACTATTGAAGAAATAATAGACAAAGTAGCGGTAATAGAAAATGATAAAGGCGTCCAAGAACTCGCCAAAAAACAATGGAAGAGGAAGAATGGTTTAGATAAAAATGATAATGATGATTTTGGAATGCTTATGTATTTTGCCAGGCGTAAAGAAGCTTTAGGGTTTGCTGTCTATGACCAGCCGCAGTGGTCTTTGGCGGTTGAGGCGTATTCTGGGATTGGGTCAAAGGATTTTCGGAAAACTGATGAATTGGAAGCGGATAGAACAGTGCTTGAAGCGGAAATGCCTGAAATAAAGGCGCGGTACTCTATCTTGTTTGGAAACAATATTATTGGGTATTTTGGGAATTTGATGGCTTTGGAGAAAATTGGGGGGATTGCTTCGGGGCCTTTGGCCCCTCGCAATGACGGAGCGGGTACAGATGTAAAGGAGATTTCGTCTTTAGAGGAAATGAAAGAGATGATGGTTAATAATTTGGGTGAACTGATTGGGCATGAGGGACGGGTTGAGTCTATGGAAAGTAAACTAAAATGGCCTAAGGGGAATTATGGCGCGGGGATAACTGGGGCAAGGCAGGTTTTGGGTTCAACACAAGAATTTATCCATGATCCAAAACTTCCGAAAGAATCTAAGAGTGACACGGAGATAATAGTGGAAGAAGCGTTTACGTCAACAACTCTTAATGCGTTAAAACCGTTAGAAGACGCGGCGCGGTCACGGACAAAAGATGAAAAGTCTGAAACAGCGGAAGTACAATTTCCGGCAACTGATGTTTCTGTGTCTGAGGCGGAGAAACCGGCTAAGATAACACAGCGACAGGAATATATCAATGAACTGGTTAATAGAGGGCTTGAGTTTGAAAGGCTTATTGCTAAGACCATTGGCCTTGCGCCTGGCACCAGAATAATGTTATCGCCGGAGTTATATGAAGAGTTAAAGAAAACCCCGGATATTATTTTTGAAATTTTTGGTAAGCATGAAAAACCGGAATTAAAGGAAAAACCTTCTTTGATTGAGAAGGTTAAAGGTGTTTTTGTCCAACATCAGCCGTTGAAACTCGGTAAAACGCCGGAAGGGATGAAAAACTTTTCCGGGATAGCAGAGCAGGCCGCGGCCGCGAGGTTTGACGCGGCATGGAAACGCGTGCCGAAAAAATTAAGATGGAAGCCGGATTTGTATATACTGAAACATCTGAGATATCTTGAATGGAATTTTAACACGAGATTTGAATATGATTTCGCGAGAGAAAGTTATAATGGGAGTGTTCAGTTAAGCTTTGATTGGTCACGGGCGCGCAGTGAAGAAGAAAAACTTGCCATGACAAACGCGCGTATAGCGGAGAAGGAATATATTGAAACCCTGAGGTATATTGCTAATGAAAAAGAAAGGGTGAAAAGTGAGTATTTAAGGATAAAAGGAGAAAAGGCGCGGAGCGGTATAAGGAAAAACAACGCGGGGTTAAGAAAGACGCAGTGGGAAGATCTTCATGCTAAGTTTAAGGTAGAAAAATCCTGGGAAGCGGAACAAAATAAATGGAAACTCGATAAGGCTTGTCTTGATTTTGACGAGGCAAGCGCGAATTTGGAAATTATAAACGCGGAATTTATAAAGGCGCGCCTCGCGTTGAAACATTGGGGTCTTGATGAAGAAGAGCTAGCGGGCAGAACTTTAGAAGATGATGTTTATGAGATTCTTCAGATTGGGGCTATGGATTCTTTAACGCTTGCCAAGGCAGTAATGCCGATAAAGTTAGGCAAAGAGTCTCAAGAGATTGTTAAAGCCGCGCAAGAGGGGCAGATTTTTAAGGGTCAGGCTTGGTATACTCCGGATGTACAGCTTTCTTTATATCATATGGTTTCACAACTTTTAGCGTTTCGTGGGTTTGGTGATGACGGTAAAAGCGAAAAAGTCGGGGAGAAGTTTTCTTTAGCGTGGACTCTTATTGACCCTTCAAGGGATGAGAAAGCAACAGTTGCGAGACGTAATATCATTCATAGAGGGATGAGTTATTCTCTCGCGGAAAGATTTCTTTTTGAAGAAATCAGGGATAAATACGCGATTTTTGGAAAAGCAGTAAATGCCCTCAGTGCCGCGGAAAAAGCGCTTAAGGAAGCAGAAGCGGAAGAGAAAGTCACGAGCAGTTTTGATAAATATAACGCGTCAACTGATGTGGAATGGAAAAAAAGTAATGTAGCTTCAGCGCAGCAAAATGTGGTTCTCTCGTGGATTAATTTCATGGATACTATGGGGCTCAGGGCCGATCAAGTAGATTTATTGCAAAAAATAAGAAGCGAACCAAAGGCAAAGGTAAGAAGTGATGAAGAGGTATGGGGACAGAAATTCACAATAGTTAGAATGAAAACAGAAAAAAGTGGTTGGAAAAAATTTACTGAATGGGGATTTAGGACTGAGCCTGCTTTAGAATATACTTGCCAGGTATTTCATGAGATGCCGGATGGATCAAGAGTGTATATGGATGTTAGTGGTGATAAACAGGGCTATTCTTATTGTGAGATTAATGATAGGACATACCGGATAGTGTATAACCAGGACGAGGCAGAGAAAGACAAAGGCTGGTATGAGGTTTGTGAGATCTTTGATGGAGAAGTAAGAGGCGCGTTTATATCGCGTAACGGAAAAGTTAGATTAGGCGGCGAATTAAACAAGGTTAATGCCTCAGATCTATTTATGGTTAAAGCTTCTTCGTATGCTGAACAAGCGAAGGTTCCGGGTCAAAGCAGGTGGGCGTTTGATTTTAGTATAGGGTATGATCTTGAAGAACTTAAAAAATTCAATCCTGCCAGTCTCAGTCTTGGAGTGCCGCTTCCCCGCGGATTAAAGCCGCTTGTCAATGCCGGAGCTATGGGATATTTTGGTTTTGCCGGTGCGGTACCGGGTCCGGTCGTGGTTTTAGGGGTGGCTTTAGGCTTTTACTCATACGCGAGAGCGGAAAAACAAAGAGAAGACATAAAAGAGGATTACACCATTAGAGCCGGAACTGAGGGAAAAAAATCAGTTACTGCTTTTCTTCAAGAACATAAGAGCATAGACTTGGCAGAGCAGGAACTTGCCAATGCCCAGAGAGTTTACCAGGATATAGCGCGATTAACCGAAGACCGGTGGCAACATGCCGCCGATTTAGAAAAAGAGGTTTTTCCTGAATCCGGAAAATTAGCCACAAGGCCTGTGGCTGATCTTTACAGGGCAAGGCGTGTTTTAGCCGAATATGAGAATCAACTTGCTAACGCGGGAATTAGCTTTCAGAGGGCGCGTGAGAAAAAAGATTTTGTAGCGGTTTTAACAGAAGATTATCCAAAAATAGGGACAGCGACCATTTTTGAAAAGGTAAAAGACGAGGCAAAAATGGTCGCTGTCCCTATTTTGGGTAGCGAAGAAGAAATCGACGCTCAAGGGAAGGTTGAATATGAACCGCTTTTTCAGAAACTGGCAAGACCTAATGCCGGCGCGTTATTCCAGCTTGATATATTTGGTCTTGATGTCTTGAAAGAAGAGCATCTAAAAACAAATCTTGCCAGAACTTCAGTTGGTTTTTATCTGCCATTGAATTTGGCTTTTAATACAGGATATAACGCGGCGCAGACAGTGATCGATACGACACGGGAAAAAGCCGAAGAACTATTGAGAGAACAGATGTTTAGCGCTCAAGAAAGTCTCAATAATGCTATTTACAGGTTTCAACTGATTAAATTCATCAAAGCTCTATATTCAATAATGGCGAAAAAAGGTGAAGTTGACATTGAAAGGATCACGCAGATGCTTTTTGATATGCGCCAGATAACAAAAGCTGATATAGACCTTATTGTAAAAGGCGCGAAAGAATTTGATATAGACAAAGAACTTGAATATGCTGAAAGGGATTTTGACAAGGCAAAAATAGAGGTTGAAAGAATAAGCGTTAAAGTTGGCCGGCCTTTGCCAAAAGGGTTTTTAGACGAACTTGTTGATATAACGCGAACAGCGCCCATTGCCGGTCTTCCAGAATCGGTTGTAGTAGAAAATTATCCTGAAATATCCAGGATTTTAAAGATTGAAGAAGAATACAGGGCAAGGGCTCAGGAAGAAGGAAATCTTTTTGTCAAAGCGCCGTATCAGCTTAATTCACTTACCAATGATTACGAGCTTTTAATTGGTGTAGGCGCGAAATTTGATGCCGCGCAATATTTGAGAAAAAAGTATAACCTATCTGAAGCTGAAATAGCTCAAGACTTGTTCAAACAGCGTGTAAAAGATTTAAAACACGATGTAAACAGCGCGTATAAAAACCTTAATGAAAGATATAAGGCAAAGGAAGAGATAAGGCTTTTACTGGTTGAAGCAGGCAAACGGTTAGGCGAATTTGAATCAAGGCACTATACGCGTGAAGTGGATTCTTCGAATTTTTATGAGGCTATTCAGGATTACATGAAATATTTAGCCAAATATACTAAAGTGTCTCAGGACTACATTAGCGCGGACATAGCGGTGAGGAATCTCTTAGAGCGGCTTGGGGTTGATGTGGGAAAAGATCCTTCGACTCGGCCATTTCATGGCCTCGCTCAGGATGACAAGAGTGCGGGGTCTCAGGATGACAGGGGAGTCTCCTCCTCCGTCATTCTGAGGAGGGCGAAGCCCGACGAAGAATCTAAACTCCGTACCTTCATGGGTCTTCCTATCGCTGATTTCGCCACAGGCGAGCAGTTTTGTAAACTTAGACAGCAATTATATTACAATCCAAATTTGCCGGACGAATTTGCGGCAAGACCTGTAAAAATAGAGATGATAGACATTGATACAGGTGAAGTAAAACTTACGATTACCTGCCACTATGACCTTGACGATCCTAAAAACCACGTTGTGTATTACCACGACCAGACAAGAAACCTTATAACCGTTTTTCATGAAGACACCGAACGTATGTATCTTGGCAGCCGCTTTACTCAGCCGGACGCGGTTTTGGAACAAAATATATCTACAGGCGAATGGGAAATCACTTCAATAAACGCCGAACCCGACCGCGAATTTGGTTTCACCCTGAAAGCGCCCAAAGGCCTCCCTGTCCCGGAAGGCACAGCCATCGGCACAATAACCTGGGACGAAACCAAAGGTCGAAACATAGTATCCGGCCAAATCCCAAGAGCTGAAACAGTTGACCTTGTCAGAAAAGCTACGCTTGATCTTAAAAACAAAAGGGTTATCTTAACCGGCGACAAGATAGAGATAATAAACGAAAAAGAAACAGTAACCGGCAAAGTAGTCATATTTAAAGATTTGGATTTTTATTCGGAATTGGGTTATACCTTCGAAATAGACGAGAACGGAAACTACACAGGCATAGGTTACAAAACCATCGGTGAAAACAAAATCGCGAGTGAAGGATTTGTGTTTGAGGTAACACCTGACTTTGATCCGGAAAAAGAAGCAATGGTAAAACATGACAGCCAGAGATTAAAAAGAGACCTTGAAGAAATTAAAGAAATGCTTTCAGTAACGGGGTTTTTAGATACGAGAATCCCTGTAACTTTGGCTAATTTAGATCCATCGGCAGTAAGTATAGGCAAAGGTGAGATAATCAGAGACGCGATTAAAGATGTTGAGAGTTTTATAGAAAAAGGTGAAATAGGTAAAGCAATAGAAAAAATTCAAATCATATACAATTCTTTAGAATCATCCACAGATCAAGGTAAAACACTCCAAAATAAATTACAAGTTTTTCTAAAAAAAGCACAAAGCCTCGAACGAAACAAAAAAGGCCACAAATCTGTTGAATTTGTTCCATTGTCCCGTTTTGGGGTAAAGGGGAAGGAAATCTATACTTTCTATACTGAGGAGAAAGAAACGTTTGTGAAATATGAAAAGGTATTAAAACAAGCGAAATTAGGCAAAGTATTGCCAGGTGATATTTTTGTTTCTCCATTAAAAGAAAAGGAAGCGATAAGGCAAGTAACAGGACTTACTCTTAATGAAAAAAAGGAAATAGGCGGGATAGAAAAAGTAATGTATAGATTTGGAGTGAGGAGAGACGCCGGCGGGAAGAAGAGGTACTATACACAGCATGAGGGGGCGTCACGGGAAGTGTTGAGGGACATAGCAAAAGGCAAGACAGACGACGCGATAAAGGTGGGAGACGTATTTAAAGCGCCGGCAAAGGGAGACGACGCGACACAGCAGTGGGAAGGGTTGAGTATAGATGAGTCAGGAAATGTAAGCGGTACGGGGAATTTAATGTACACGTTTGGAGTGAGGAGAGACGCCGGCGGGAAGAAGAGGTACTATACACAGCATGAGGGGGCGTCACGCGAAGTATTGAGAGATACAAAAAAGGGTAAGACAGAAGACGCGATAAAAGTGGGAGATGTATTTAAAGCGCCGGCAAAGGGAGACGACGCGACACAGCAGTGGGAAGGGTTGAGTATAGATGAGTCAGGAAAT
>JBDRBY010000046.1:0-61187 GCA_043822245.1 Candidatus Omnitrophota bacterium | reverse complement strand
TCCGAGCTGACAGAGCTTTACAACCCGAAGGCCTTCATCGCTCACGCGGCGTCGCATTGTCACCCTTTCGGGCATTGCAAAAGATTCTCGACTGCAGCCTCCCGTAGGAGTCTGGGCAGTGTCTCAGTCCCAGTGTGGCTGACCATCCTCTCAGACCAGCTACCCGTCATCGCCTTGGTAAGCTTTTACCTCACCAACAAGCTGATAGGACGCGAGCTCATCAATGGGCGATAGGTCCATTTTCAGGATCCCCACCTTTAACCGCAATTCCTTAGGAATTGTGGTCTTATCCGGTATTAGCCTGCCTTTCGACAGGTTGTTCCAAACCCAAAGGTAAATTACTCACGCGTTACTCACCCGTTTGCCACTATCCCCCTCAAAGAAAGGGATCGTTCGACTTGCATGCCTAATCCACGCCGCCAGCGTTCGTTCTGAGCCAGGATCAAACTCTCCAGTTTAATCTTCAAAGACCCATGTGCTTTTGACTATTTGATTTTCAAAGAACTTTGCCTAAACAAAACTCTCCTGCAATTACAACGCAGGAGAGTTTTTATCCAGGCGCAAGTGGTATTGTACTTGATTATATAATCTTGTCAAGCTTTTTTTTGAAATATTTTTCGAAATCTGCGCTTGCCGACTTTTAATATTTTTCCAGCTTTATCCAAATCAAGTTTCATGTTTATGTCTTCAATTTTTTTGCCGTCAAAAAATACCGCGCCCTGTTCTATCAACCGCCGCGCCTCGCTTTTTGAACCGGCGCATCCTGTCTTCACCATAGCGTCAATTGGGTTAATCTCGGGCACGGTAAAAAAATATTCCGGCATCTCTTCCGGCTCTTTCCTTTTTGTGAATACTGTTTCAAAATTTTTGCAAGCCTCCGCCGCGGCATCTCTGTCATGGTATTCCGCGACAATTGTTTTCGCCAAATCAGATTTAACTTTTTTAGGATGCATCCCGCCGCTTTCAACACTGGCTTTTATTTTGAGATAGTCTTCATCTGTAAGAAGCTCATAATAGCGCCACATTAAACTATCCGAGATGGACATAATTTTTCCAAACATCTCATCCGGAGCGTCGTTTATGCCCACATAATTATTGAGAGACTTTGACATTTTATCCACGCCGGCAAGCCCTTCAAGGATAGGCAGAGTAATCACCACTTGTTCATCAATGCCGTAACTTCTCTGAAGGTCTCTTCCGACAAGCAAATTAAACTTTTGATCCGTGCCCCCCAATTCAACATCCGCTTTCATAACAACCGAATCGTATCCCTGCAAAAGCGGGTACAAAAACTCAATCATGCTTATCGGTTCATTTTTTTTGTATCTATTCTGAAAATCATTTCTCTCAAGCATCCGCGCCACAGTGTACCGGGATAAAAGATCAGATATACCTTCGGTCCCAAGTTTTGAACACCATTTTGAATTAAAAACTATTTTTGTTTTATCCTTCGCGAGTATTTTAAATATTTGTTTTTTGTACGTGGCGGCATTTTCTCTAACTTCATCTTGAGAAAGTGTCTTACGCGTTTTTGAACGCCCCGAGGGGTCTCCTATGCGGCCGGTAAAATCTCCTATAAGAAAATAAACGTCATGCCCCAATTCTTGAAAATGCCGCATCTTGCGCAGGAGAACAGTATGGCCTAAATGTATATCCGGCGCGGAAGGGTCAAACCCCGCCTTTACGATAAGAGGACGTTTTAAAGAAATCTTCTTTTCTAATTCCGGAAGATTTATTATTTCCTCCGTCCCTCTTTTTATTTTTGTGATTTGTTCTGATAATGAATACATGATTTAGAATCAGGCTTAGCTTAAGAAACAGACCAAGGCCCGTTTCATGTCATTGCGAGTAAAACGGTGACGAAGTAATCCCAACAAACTTACCTAAACTCCATTTTAACTTCTTGATGAGGTTTGTTTATGACACCATCTATTTTTTCCATTATTTTATTAATCGATAAATTGAGATCGGCAAGTTTTTGTTCTATATCGGAAAACCGTTCTGAAAGGCCTTCAATCGCGGCAAGAATATTTTTAATTTTCCTGTTTAAATATTCATCCAGCAATTTAAGCTCAACCGACTCCGAACACACATCTGAAGAATTTGCTCCAAAGCTTTGTTTTTTTTCACTCTCAGCTTTAGCGGTCTGGCTTACTAACAACGCGTGCGAATCAACAGCAAACGTTAAAAATATCCAGGCCACCATTAACGCCCGCGGTAATCTCATTTATCCACAGACCCCTCTTCTTCTAATTTAGTACTGAGCGCAATCTTTTTTTGGATCCCGTCTATGTGGATAACCTTTACTTTAACGGCATCGCCAACCTTGTATAGATCTTCCATCTTCTGGGAAACAGCAAGACTGGTTTCTGAAACATGCAGGAGCCCTTCCAAATCTTTTTCAAGCTCTACGAATATACCAAAGTTGGTAATATTAACAACTTTGCCTTCACAGACCGTGCCGGGATTGTATTTCTTTACTATCTCATCCCACGGATCTTGAGTCAATTGTTTTACACCGAGAGCTATCCGTCTATTTTGTTCATCAACGTTTAAAACTACGCCTTCTATTTCACTGCCTTTTTTCAAAAGTTCCTTAGGATGAGTAATTCTTTTTGTCCACGACAAATCTGAAACATGAATGAGCGCCTCAATCCCCTTTTCCAACTCTACAAACGCGCCGTAATCCGTTACAGTGCTAATTTTTCCCTTCAGATATTCGCCGACTTTATAACGCTCTTCTACCCCTTCCCATGGATCTTTATCCAACTGTTTTATCCCTAAAGAAAGTTTCTGCTTGTCTTTATCAACTTTTAAAACAACAGCTTCGACTTTATCTCCTACTTTGAATTTCTCATTGGGATGATTAAATCTTTTGGACCAGGAAAATTCGGAAATATGAATCAGACCTTCTATCCCCTTCTCCAGCTCAACAAATATCCCATACGGCATAACGTTTGAAACCTTGCCGGAAACTATGGCACCTTCTGTATACTTCTCGGCTATGCTCTCCCACGGATTGGGTCCACTTTGTTTCAAGCCTAAAGAAACCCGGACCGTTTTTTTATCAAAATCCAAAACCTTGACCTCTATTTCATCGTCAATTTTCACAACCTCACTCGGATGATTAACTCTGGCCCAGCTCATATCAGTAATATGGAGAAGCCCCGTTATTCCTCCGCCGATATCAACAAAGGCTCCAAAATCAGTTATGTTGCGCACAATACCTTTAACAATATCTCCCCTGTTCAGGCTTTCCATTATCGTGCGCTTTTCATCGCGCCGTTTTTCTTCAACAATCTCTTTTCTTGAAAGCACTATGTTTTTACGCGCGATATTGATCTTTACTATCTTAAATTCCATAGTCCGGCCCACGATATTATCGCCTCCGCCGAAATCCTGCATCATGGATAGGCTAGCAGGCAAAAAGGCTTCCATCCCCACATCCACCATAAACCCGCCTCTTACTTTCTTCATTACCTTGCCTTCAACAATATCGCCTTCTTTATTGTTCGTCATGATACTCTGCCAGCCTCTGAACTTCTTTGCCTTATCATGAGAAAGTACGACCATTCCCACATCGTTCTCTTTGGCTTCAAGCATAACATCGATCTCCGAACCAATCTTTAACTTGTCCGCGTTGGTAAGCTCCGACTTGTAGATAACGCCTTCAGATTTATATCCGATGTCTACCAAAATCTCCTTCTCAGTCATCTGAACTATCCGACCTTTTAAAAGTTGTCCCTCTTTGATGTCTACTATACTTTTCTCGTAAAGCTCCGCGAGCTCCACACTTAGTTTGTCTGTCCTTTTTTCGAATTCCATTAACGAATCACCCTCCTAATGGTTCCCCCGACACAGGGGCACCTCTCGTTCTGATTTTAAATCACCACTTAAATCTGTATTTTACTCTTTTTAACAAAAATATGCAATCGTTATTTAATTGCCTCGCACGCTCCCCTTTAAAAAAGGCAACCACAAGGGTGCCCCTACGAATTTTTCAATTAATTTTTCCCTCTTTAACAAAAAGGGACCGGGGGAGATTTTTTCCACAAGTGGTACCCCTTCGTTTTGCTTTTAAAGGGTGCTGTTCCCTTGTTATCCCTTATGTCAAGACATATGTCTATATTGCTGGGGATTATTTCACTAACGCGGAAATGTGCTCCATAACAATGTTGGATACTTTTTCGTAATCTCTTTTTGATGAATCTTCACTGCTTTTGAAATCATCCGGCAAAATTGGTTTACCGATAAAAATATTAATAGTCACCCCTGGTTTAATCCCTCCACTCTTCGGCATAGCTTGCGCTGAATTTTGGATATAAATTGGAACAACCGGAACATTTGCCCGAGCAATCAAAAAGCCAATACCTCTTTTTGCCGACTGTAGGCTTCCGTCACTAGATCTGGTTCCTTCGGGAAAAACACTAACAACCCTGCCATTATTTACACGCCTTAGCGCTTCTTTTAAACTTTTGACACTGTTTGCCCCGCGCCTCACTTTAATACAGCCTACTGAACGAGTCCAAAGCCCTAAAATAGGAGCGTTAAAAAGTTCCTCTTTAGCCATGAAATCTACGTCGTCTTTCTCACAAGCTACCCCAACTAAAGGAGGATCTATTAAACTAGCATGATTTGCCGCAACAATATACGGTCTGTCCGGAATATTCTCTTTGCCGAAAAAACGGATCTTAAAAAAAATATAAAGAAACACTTTAAATATAAATCGTGAGATTCTGTAAAACATTTGTTTTGGGGTGTATCGGCAAAGGCGTGCCTTTGCCCTACGGGTTTATACAAGTAATAATTTTCGTAATAACCTCTTCGACGGAAAGATTTGTTGTGTCGAGGTATAGCGCGTCAGCGGCTTTGCGCAGGGGGCCTGTTTCTCGCGTCTTGTCAGTATGGTCCCGCTGTTTAAGGTCATTTGCCACCTCATCACGCGTGATAACCTCGCCTTTCGCTTTTAGTTCCGCCAGCCGGCGTTCGACTCGTTCGTCAAAAGAAGCGTCAAGATAAAACTTGTATTTTGCCCCCGGAAGTACCACGGTACCTATATCCCTGCCTTCCATAACCGCACCGTGATTCATCTCTTCTATCAGCCGCCTTTGAAAATTAACCATGTTTTCTCTAACAGCGGGGATTTTCGCGACATACTTGACATTGCCAGTAACTTCCATTTTTCTAATTTCCGCTGTGATGTCAAATCCGTCTAATACAACGCGATTAGTCTTTGTTTTTTCTTCGGATACTAAAAATTTTAAATCAAGATTCGCTGAAAGTTTTATGATTTCTTCTTTATTATCGAAACTGATATTTTTTTTCATCACTTTCAAGGTTAACGCTCTGTACATAGCGCCCGTATCCACGTACATATACCCCAATCTTTCCGCGGTAAGTTTACTTACCGTGCTTTTACCGCTTCCGGCGGGCCCGTCAATCGCTATGGTTTTAGCGTTTTTGAAAGATGTCATCCCTCTTCTCCTTATACGTCTTAAACCTATTTTCAAGAGCGTCTTTTTTTTCAGAAAGTATATCTTTTTCTATGCCGGAAAGTATTTTTTTAAATTCATTGACAGCTTTTAATAAATGGCCTTTATTGTTCAAAAAGATATTGCTCCATAGCGCCGGATCTGAAGACGCCACGCGTGTTGTATCTCTAAACCCGCTTGAGATGTATTTAACCCATTCTTTCTTTTTGACGCCTGTTCCGGTTAAAGCGTAAGCGACCGCGTGAGGCAGGTGGCTTGTAAAAGCCACTATCTCGTCATGCTTATCCGGTGTTTCAATGCTTACCTTTGCCCCAATACTCTCCCAAAAAACACGGACTTCCTTAAGGTCTTTTTCTACTGTCGCCGAAGCGCGCGTTAACACGCACGACGCACCTTGAAAAAGATCCGCGTCGGAATTTTCCACGCCTGTTTTTTCCGAACCCGCGAGCGGATGAGCGCCCACAAAAGAAAACTGATTTTTGAAACGAGCGGCATATTTAACTATGGTTTTTTTCGCGCTGCCCACATCTGTAACAACGGTCGTTTTGTCCGTGATTATTCCGGATATCTCTTCTAATATATTTTGTATCTTGTGAAAAGGAACCGCGATAACAATAAGTTCCGCGCCACGGAAAGCTTTTTCGTAATCGTTTACATATCCTTTAGTCAAGGCTTTTTCTTTAACAGCCCTCTCCAATGAAGACTGGCTGCGGCAAACCCCAATCACTTCTCTGACCGGAGATCTTTTTATAACAGCCTTGCCAATGGACCCTCCAATAAGCCCCATGCCAATAACAACTATTTTTTTCATATCTTGTCCTCTAAGTTTAATTCCTATTGGTTGAATTAAATCCCCCCTAGCCACCCTTTTTCAAAGGGTGGAAACGGGTCCATTTCCTTTTTCAAAGTGGGGAAACTTCTCGCCCTTTCCTCTTTATCTCAGTTCTTTCCCCCCTTTGAAAAAGGGGGTTAGGGGGATTATTAAACTGTCCTCCCAACTGCTTTCGCGACGGTTTTTACGCCTTCCATCAGTTTCGCGAACTTAGCCGGGAGCAACGATTGATCCCCGTCGGAAAACGCTTCTTCCGGATTAGGATGGACCTCTATCATAAGCCCGTCGGCACCGGAAGCAACCGCGGCTAAGGCCGCCGGAAGCACTAAATTCCACCTGCCTGTCCCATGAGACGGATCAACGATAATAGGAAGATGGCTTAAACTTTTTATGGCGGCGACAGCGTTTAAATCAAGCGTGAATCTGGTAAAAGTTTCAAAGGTCCGGATGCCACGTTCACACAAAATCACGTTGTCGTTCCCGCCCGCGAGAATGTATTCAGCGCTCATAAGAAATTCATTTATAGTGTTGGCTATTCCTCTTTTTAAAAGCACGGGTTTTCTTATCTTGCCGAGTTCTTTTAAAAGATCAAAATTTTGCATATTACGCGCGCCTACCTGTATGATGTCCGCGTATTTAACCATCATTCCAAGCATACGAATATCCATTAGTTCCGTCACAACAAGAAGGCCTGTTTTTTTTCCGGCTTCCCTCAAATATTTCAGGCCTTCCTCCCCCAGACCTTGAAAACTATACGGGCTTGTTCTTGGCTTAAACGCGCCGCCTCTTAAAAATACAGCTCCGGATTTTTTTACTTCTTCGGCCGTTTCCATCAGCATCGCTCTGTTCTCAACAGAACACGGGCCGGCCATGACAACTATTTTTTTGCCGCCAATAGTCACGCCATCTGCTATTTTTATTTCACTGGGAGTGCTTTTATAATCAAGAGACGCCAGTTTGTACGGCTTAAGAATTGTCATAACCTTTTCTACCCCTGGGAATCCCTCAAGCGGCAGAGTCCTTACAACCTGTTCTTCTCCAATTACGCCGATAATTGAACGTTCCACGCCACAGGACAACCATGGCTTAAGCCCCAGTTTTTCTATCTTTTCTATAATGTGGCTTATCTGTTTTTTAGTAGCGGAAGATTTCAGAACGATAATCATAATTTCTCCTGTGTTGTTTTTTTTTAGGGAGGGGGGAGTTAAATCCCCCCTCGCCCCCCTTTTTCAAAGGGGGGAAATGTTTACACTCCTTTTTCAAAGAGTGGAAGGAAAATGTTTACACTCCTTTTTCAAATGGTAAAAGTGAAATGTTTCCACTCCTTTTTCAATTCTGTCCCCCCTTTGAAAAAGGGGGTTAGGGGGATTTAATCTTCCCTTCCACCACCTTATAAATCACTTCCATTACCGAATCCGTATCCCGCAAAACCTGCAAATTATCAAAACGTAACACATCTAATCCCTGACGTTTTAAATATTCATCTCGTGGTGCATCCTTTAGCGCCTGCCCTTCCTCCATGTGCCCAGATCCATCCACTTCAACCACTATTTTCACTTTGGACGCGTAAAAATCCACGACATAATTTCCAATGGGCTTCTGCCGGTAAAATTGAACATCTAAAATTTGCTTTCCTCTCAATCTTGACCATAGTTTTCTTTCACTGTCGGTCATTTCTTTTCGTAATTGCTGAGCCTTTGATTTTAAGTTTGGTTTGTAATTTAACATCGTGTGTTAAATCCCCCCTCGCCCCCCTTTTTCAAAGGGGGGAAATGTTTACACTCCTTTTTCAAAGAGTGGAAGGAAAATGTTTACACTCCTTTTTCAAAGAGTGGAAGGAAAATGTTTACACTCCTTTTTCAAAGAGTGGAAGGAAAATGTTTACACTCCTTTTTCAAATGGTAAAAGTGAAATGTTTCCACTCCTTTTTCAAAGAGTGGAAGGGAAATGTTTCCACTCCTTTTTCAATTCTGTCCCCCCTTTGAAAAAGGGGGTTAGGGGGATTTTTTCCTCACACTTTGGCAACAATCTCTCTAAACGCCTTAAAAAACGCTTTATTCTCATCCGGGAGGCCTATGGTTACTCTTATAAATCCATCGAGCCCCCACTCCGACATTTCCCGCACGATAATTCCTTTCGCGAGGAGACGGTTAAAAATTTCTTTTGAATCCCTTTTTGTGTTTATAAGAATGAAATTAGCTTTACTTGGAAGATATCCCACGTTTAATGATTTAAATACACCGCAATATTTTTCCTTTTCTTCCTTGATAAATTTTATCGTCTCTTCCATGTAAGAATCGTCACTCAGAGCCGCGATTGCCGCTGTCTGCGCGAGAGAATTCACATTAAACGGTTCTCTCACCTTGTTTAGGATATCAGCTATATCTTTCCCCGCGAGGCCGTAGCCGATTCTTAATCCGGCAAGGCCGTAGGCTTTAGAAAAAGTCCTCGCGATTATAATGTTACGGTTTCCTGTTTTAATCAGGCTCAAAGTTTCAGGATAATCGCCGCCCCTCGCGAATTCATAATATGCTTCATCAATAAAAACGAGTATATCCCGCGGAACATTTTTTAAAAACAAATCCAATTCTTTTTTTGTCACATATGTCCCTGTGGGATTATCGGGATTGGCAATAAATACAACCCTGGTCCTTCGGGTAACAGCCTTAAGCATGGCTTCAAGATCGTATTTGTAATTTTTCAGGGGAACTTCGCGGACCCGCGCGCCTTTTACCATAGAGGCTATGCCGTAAACAAGAAACGTGGGATTTGCCGTAATAACTTCGTCACCGGGCTTAACGAAGGCTTGAAGCGCTAAGATAATAATCTCATCAGACCCGTTTCCAAAAACAATATTGTCTCCAGGAATAGAGAGTTTCTTGCTCAAAGCCTCTCTGAGATAAAAACACCCCCCATCCGGGTATCGGTTTACTGACGCGGCCTGCTTCTTAATCGCCTCTATTGTTTTTTTTGAAGGAGGGCGGGGGCTTTCATTTGAAGCGAGTTTTATAACCTTTTTAAGCCCAAGTTCGCGTTTTACTTCTTCAATGGGTTTACCCTGCTTGTACGGTTTTATGTTGTTTAGATGTTTTTTGCACATGGTTTTGTAAATGTACAATTAAAAATGAAAAATGTAAAGTTACAATTTAAAATTAAAAATCAATTTTTAGATTTTTAATTGTGTTTTTTAATTTTTCATTCTGACACATTTGAGGTAATACCTTAAATGTGTCATTAAATCCCCCTAGCCCCCTTTTTCAAAGGGGGGAATGGGTTCCTTCCTTTTTCTTCTAACTTCTATCTTCCGTTAGGATATGATCCCAAAATTTTTAGGAAATAACATTTCTTTTCTAATTGACTTAACGCTTTTTTAATTTTGGGCGTTTCATAGTGCCCTTCCATATCGATAAAAAAGTAATATTTCCAGGCTTTCTTTTTTAGCGGCCTGGATTCGATTTTTGTCAGGTTAATGCCACCTTTTTTAAAAGGGCTCAGTACATCATGCAGGATTCCAGGTTTGTCCTTCACTGAAAAAAGTATAGAAGTCTTGTCCCTGCCTGAAATTTTACTCATTTGTTTTCCCACAACAAGAAACCGGGTTTCATTGATAGGCGAATCTTCTATTGACCTGGCCAAAACCTTGAGCAGATATTTTTTTGCCGCGAGTTCACTCGCTATACAGGCTGAATCTGAAATCTTGGACACTATCTCGGCCGCCTTAACGGTTGAGGCAACGTCACAAAGCTCCGCGAAAGGTAAATTCTTTTCAAGCCACCAGCGGCACTGCCCAAAAACATGCGGATTGGAATAAACCTTTTTAATGGATTTTAGAGTTTTGTTTTTGCTCAGCAGGCTGTGCTTGATTGGATAATAAATTTCAGAACAAATCATAAGCGGAGAATCGACAAACACATCCATAGTGTGGTTAACCGCACCTTCGGTAGAATTTTCTATAGGCACTACTCCATACTCGGCATTTTCCTTTTCTACTTCGCTAAAAACTTCAGGAATATTATCGCAGGCAAGATAGTTTACACTTGAACCGAATTTTTTTAAAGCGGCCTGCTGTGTGAAAGTAAGTTCAGGGCCTAAAAACGCGATCGTTAGGGGGTGTTCCAAAGAAAGGCATGCTGACATAATTTCACGGTATACCGCCCTTATGGATTCATCGGTTAAAGGCCCCTGATTTTTTCTAGTAACCTGGTTGTAAACCTGGCTTTCCCTCTCAGGTCTGTAAACCGGCTGGTTTTTACTTTTTTTGAGTTCACCAATGTTAAGGCTAACCTTGCCCCTTTTATTAATCAAGTCAGTTATAAGAGAATCCAGTTTATTGATTTCTTTTCTGAAATTGGTTATTTTTTTTGAATCCATTCTTAGCTCCTGTTTAAACCGCGGTTGTGGGGGAACTTTGGCTGTCTTTATTAAATCCCCCTAGCCCCCTTTTTCCAAAGGGGGGAACGGGTTCCTTTCCTCTTTCAATTTTGTCCCCCCTTTGAAAAAGGGGGCTAGGGGGATTTTTGAACGCGTAAACCATTAACCCCCCGCTACAAATTCCAATTCGTCCTCTTTAAAATCCTTCAATGACGGCAGGTCACTTAGGGAATTTAGTCCGAATATTTTCAAAAATTTTTCAGTAACTCCATACATAAGAGGCCGTCCCGCTATGTCTCTTCTGCCTTTTATCTCGATAAGTTCTTTTTCTAAAATCGTCTTAATCACCCCCCCTGAATTAACTCCCCTGACATTTTCAATCTCAGCACGTGTGATAGACTGATTATAAGCGATAATAGCCAGGGTTTCTAAAGCAGGTAGGGTTAATCTGTCTTTTTCTTTTTGATACAGGTTATCTATCCACGGCATATATTCCGGTTTAGTCACTATTCGATACTTTCCGGCTATTTCCGCGAGATTAAACGCCCGCGCGGGAAGGGCGTACTCATTTTTTAAAAGATGAATCCCTTCCTCAATGTCGCTGATATCGGAATCAGGCACCGCTTTTTTAAAATCTTCGGCGCTTAATCCGTCCTCTGAGATAATAAGAAGAGCTTCAATTATGTTTTTTATTTTGTCTACGTTTTGCATATGGGCACCGTGTTAATATTTTGACTATTAATAAAACTGCTTTGCCGCCCCCGGCACTTTGATTCGCGAAGCGATGGGGGATGCTTGGATTAAATCCCCCTAGCCCCCTTTTTCAAAGGGGGGAACAGGGTCCTTTCCTTTTTCAAAGGGGGGAACAGGGTCCTTTCCTTTTTCAAAGGGGGGAACAGGGTCCTTTCCTTTTTCAAAGGGGGGAACAGGGTCCTTTCCTTTTTCAAAGGGGGGAAACGGGGTTCCTTTCCTCGCTAACGCTATACGCCAGACTATGGACCAATTCCGGATTTCTAATAATTTCAATTTCTTCAAAAAGGCCTTTTTGGGCGATAAGCACTTCTCTCCTTTTTATGAGCTCTAATACCGCCAGGAATATAACTATTGCCTCATCTTTATCTTCAGCTTGCTGAAATAACGATAAAAAATAAATTTTTTCCTGCTTCGCGAAAATATGATACACCGCGTGAATCTTATCCTCAACAGTAAATCTATTTTTCGTGACTCTATGAACAGATTTTTTTTGAACTTTCTTAAGTACCCCTTTGAAAGCGGTAATGAGTTCAAACAAACTCGCCTGAAAATACTCTGTTCCGTCTTCGGCTATTATCGAAGTTTTATCAGGGGGAACCTGCCTGAAAAATATATCTTTATTTCTTTCCTTCAAATCCTTTAATTTTTCAGCCGCGTCCTTATATTTCTTATATTCGAGGAGCCTCTCGATAAGCTCTTCCCTGGGATCCCGCTCTTCTTCTTCCTCAACAACTTCGTCCTGAGGCAGAAGCATTTTGCTTTTTATATGTATCAAAGTCGCGGCCATTACAAGAAATTCACCGGCAATATCCAAATCCAGGAGTTTTATCAAATTCATATATTCCAAATACTGATCAGTAACCGAAGCGATAGGAATATCATAAATATCAATTTTTTCTTTTTTGATAAGAAACAGCAGAAGATCTAACGGCCCCTCAAAAATGTTAAGTTTTACTTTGTAGGACATGGTATTTATCTAAAATGCCTGCTTCAAACACTCCTTAACTTTAATCATTGTACTCTTGGCCGCCTTAGACGCCCCTCGAGCTCCGTCCGCTATAATGCCCCGCACATATTCATCCGACAAGCCCGCTCTCTTTCGGCGTATGGGTTCAAGAAAATTATTTAAAGCCACGCTCAGTTTTTTCTTCACCTCAACATCCCCTACTTTACCGGAACGGTATCTTTTTTTCAAGTCGTCTATTTCATCTTTGTCAGGATTGAATATGTCGTGATAGATAAACACAGGGTTGCCTTCCACTTTACCCGGAATATCCGCGCTTGTCCTATTCGGGTCAGTGTACATACTATAAACCTTTTTCTTCACGACTTCAGGTGAATCAGACAAAGAAATAAAATTTCCATAACTTTTGGACATCTTGCGGTTATCCAAGCCAACCAGCTTAGAAACCTTGGTCAACATGGGTTCCGGTTCATTAAATATCTTCTTCCCGTACAAAGAATGAAACCTGCGGATAATCTCTCTTGCCAGTTCCAAATGCGGTAGCTGGTCAACTCCAATAGGGACTACATCCGCTTTATAAAGAGCGATATCCGCGCTCTGAAGAACCGGATAACCTAAAAAACCATAAGTCGCGAGAAGGCGGCCTTTAATCTCCCTGAGCTGTTCCTTGTAAGTAGCGCACCTTTCAAGCCACGCGAGAGGTGTCAAAAGACCGAATACCATCGCCAGCTCTAAATGTTCCGGCACCATGCTTTGTATAAAAATTGTGCTTTTTTCGGGGTCTATGCCGCATGAAAGCCAATCCTTAATGATTTCAATACTATTTTCTTTTACGCTTGAAGGCCCCTCATATTCACTCATCAAGGCATGCCAGTCAGCCACCATAAAAAAACAGTTGTATTTCTCCTGCAATTCTGCCCAATTATTTAAAGCTCCCACAAGATGCCCAAGATGAAGCATACCTGTAGGCCTCATGCCGCTGAGAATAGTTTTTTTCATTTTTATTTTTCCAATCTTCTAGCAATTTTTTCAATAGCAAAAGTCTCTAGCACATCATTTTTTCTTACGTCATTAAACCCTTTTATCGAAATGCCGCACTCAAACGTTTCTCTTACTTCTTTAACATCATCTTTAAACCTTTTAAGAGCGTCAATCTCTCCCTCAAAAACTGTTTCCTGGCCTCTTTTCACCCTTACTCTGTCCCTCCGATAAACAGTTCCCTTAATAACGGCGCATCCGGCTATCTTAGTGTTTTTAGCGGAAAAAATCTCTTTAATTTGCGCCCTGCCGTGAAAAATCTCCCGCTCCACGGGCTCAAGCAAACCTTCCATGCCGGCTTTTACATCCGCGATAGCCTCATATATGATGTCATAAATATGAACGTCAAGTTTTTCTGATTTTGACATCTCTTCAGCTTGATTATTGATTTTAACGTGAAACCCTATTATCAAAGCGTTAGAAACTATCGCGAGCATCACGTCAGATTCGTTAATGTCTCCAACCGCGTCATGAATTATTTTTACTTTCACCTCGCTTGTAGCGAGTTCTTCCAAAGAATGCTTAAGCGCCTCAACAGATCCCTGAACATCAGCCTTTAGTATTATTCGAAGCTCCTTTATGCTTCCTTCCTTGATGCGGCTGTACAGATCCTCAAGCGTAACATGCTGGTTGCCCTCGGTGTTTTTGCGGTTATTCTGCTGGTATTTCAATAAGGACAATGTCTTCGCTTTTTTTTCATCTTTTACGACAAAGAATTCTTCACCGGCTTCAGGAACTCCAGAGAGGCCTAGAATCTCAACCGGGGTTGCGGGGCTAGCTTCATTTATCCTGGCGCCTTTATCATTCATCATAGCCTTTAGCTTTCCATAATAAGACCCGCAGAGAACTATATCACCGGGGCGCAAAGTCCCGTTTTGCACTAACAGAGTAGCTACTACACCCTGGCCCGGCGTTTTCTTTCCTTCTATAACCACACCTCTGGCCCGTAATTTTGGATTCGCTTTAAGTTCAAGCATTTCAGATTCCAGCATAAGCATCTCAACAAGCCGATTCACTCCTTCACCCGTGCGCGCGGAAACTTCTACCATAATGGCATCTCCGCCCCATGATTCAGCGACAATTTTTTCTTTTTGCAAGTCCGCCTTAACCTTATCAGGATTGGCTCCGGGAAGGTCGCATTTGTTAATCGCGACAACAATCGGAACTTTCGCGGCCCGCGCGTGATCTATAGCTTCTTTTGTTTGAGGCATAACACCGTCATCTGCCGCGACAACAAGCACAACCACATCCGTAGCATGAGCGCCTCTCGCGCGCATAGCGGTAAACGCCGCGTGCCCCGGCGTGTCTAAAAATGTTACCGCTCCGCTGGCAGTTTCAACTTTATACGCTCCAATATGCTGAGTAATCCCGCCCTTTTCGCCTTTAGTAACCATGGTCTTTCTTATGTAATCGAGAAGAGAAGTTTTGCCATGATCAACATGGCCCATGAAAGTAACAACCGGCGCCCGTGGCACAAGATCTGCCCTATCAGTATCATAAAGGTCCGATACTAATTCTTTTTCCATGGATTCAATAGTTTTCGGGATTTCCAATTCATATCCAAAGTATTCCATAATCTTACGAACAATCTCTTCGCCTAAATCCTGATTTATATTGGCAACAACACCGCTACTCATTAAATATTTGATAATTAAATTGGGTTTTGAATTAATACGAGGAGCTAAGCCTCTCACGGATATGGGAAATTGTACCGCTATTTTCGGCCTGGTCTTCCTATCGGAAGCAATTTTAACTTCCGGCATAAACGAACCAGCCTCTGACTTTTTGGTTTTATCACCAGGGGCTCTTTCCACAATTTCTATAGCAGCCCTGAATTTAGGGGATTTATGGCGCTTCTTCGATACCTTGAATTTCGAGGGCTTCTCACCGGTTAAATCAAACTCCACGGTTTCTTTTACTGTTTTATCCTTCTTTTTAGAATTCCCGCTTGCAGATTCCTTTAAATCATCCACCGTATCTTTAGGCTTCTGATTCTCGGATTTTTTCTCAAAAATTTCTTCTTTCTCAAGAATTTTCTTTTCCGGTTTTTCTGAAAATTCCTGAGAAGATTTATCCGAAGGCGACTCTTTAACAGGCTTTGTTGCCACGGCTTTTTTGGGTTTTTCCTTCTTCGGCTTAGACGGTTTAATAACAGCTTTCACCCCGCCCAATTTAATACGAACCAAACCCGCTATCTTATTGTCTATCTCGCTTGTCTCATCCTCGGCTTCCACGTAGAGCCTTCTGAGCTGGTCCAAAATATCTTCATTTTTAACACCCAATTCTTTAGCTAAATCACAAATCTTTACTGCCATTAAACACCTCTTTGTTCGTCGCTTGTCTTTCGTCGCTCGGCGCTCGTTACGGAAGATTAGGTTTGCTCCTCCGGGTTTTTTTCTTCTTTTTCCTGCAACTCAGAGATTTTTTCATCTAACTTGTCTCTTTTTTCTACCTGGGATTCCGCTGATAGAAGATCTTCGCTGGCAGTAATTATTTTTTCAGCGGTTTTATCCCCTATGCCGCTTAATTCTACTAGCTTTTCAACACCCGCTTCTTTCAGTTTTCTCAGAGTATCATACCCCGCTTCTTCCAAAGTTTCTCTTGTTTTTTTACCGAGAGACAATACATCTAAAGACTGAGCGCCGGCGACTTCTATCGGCGACTGCTCTTCTCTCTCGGCATCAGCAACCAATTCCCAACCCACAAGCTTAGAGGCCAATCTGATATTCCTGCCTTTTTTCCCAATTAAAAGTGAAAGTTGATCTTTCGGAACTGTCAAAATTATACTCTTTTTGTCCCTGTCTATAACCATTTTAGAAATCTCAGCAGGGTTTACGGCGGAAGGCACGTATTCGCGTATATCACTATTCCACGGAACGATATCTATCCTCTCTCCATGCAGTTCTTTTACAATATCTCTCACTCTTGACCCGCGCATACCGACACACGCGCCCACGGCATCAACCTTATCGTCTTTAGAAAGAACAGCAATCTTTGTCCTTTCCCCGGGTTCTCTGGCTATCGCTTTGATTTCAACAATTCCTTGAGATATTTCAGGAACTTCTAACTCAAATAGTTTTTTTATAAAACCCGTGTCCGTGCGGGACAATACTATCTCCGGGCCTCCGGAATTTTTGTTAACTTTAAGAACATACGCCCTTACCAGTTCACCCTGCCGGAACCTCTCTCTCTGAACCTGCCCGGATCTCTGTAAGACAGCTTCAGCGTCATCCAACTCAACTATGACATTTCCTTTCTCAAAACGATGCACTGACCCACTTATGATAGTGCCCACTTCTTTAAGATACTTTTCATAAATCACGTCTCTTTCCGCTTCTCTGATCTTTTGTATAATAACCTGTTTGGCAGTTTGCGCGGCGATTCTGCCGAATCTTTCATTATTAATTTTTTCACCTTCACTAAAAACCTCAATTTCACCGGTATCTTTATTTATGGTAACATCAATATCCTCTTTCATGATTTCAGGGTCATCTATAACCTTTCGTGCCGCGCTTATTAGAGCGCTTTCAATGGCCTCAAAAAGGATATCTTTTTTTATGCCTTTTTCTCTCTCAAGCCTTTCTATAGCTATTAGTAGTTCACCATTCATAATATTCTCTCCTTAACGAACAAGGCCGTAGGCCTGTCTCTACATGTTTAGTTTTATTTTTGCGACATTTTTGTTATCAATGTTCACTGTTTCTCCACCGGCTGTTTCTTCTAAAACAATCTCGCCGTTATCGTTTTTTTCTACAAGCCTGCCTGAAAACACATATTTACCATCCAGGCCTTCCCGCAAGGTCACTCTAACCTGTTTCCCCCGCGCCCATAAAAAAGCGCTGTCTGTTTTGATTTCCCGGTCAAGCCCGGGAGAAGAAACATCGAGAGTGCACCCGCGGACAAACATCTTGTTTTCCGCTATCCAAGCCATAACTTTTTTATTAAAAGTCCCGCACTCACCAAGAGTAATACCACCTTGTTTATCCATAATAACCTCCAAAAGAGGCCCCTGCCTGGAACCTTTGGCAATTACCTCCACCAGCACACACCCCAGCCTCTCCGCCTCTTGCCGAATGAACTCTTCTAATTGTTCAGGAATTCTACTATTCATAATGTTAATCCAATGTTAATCTAGCCAGTTTAGATCAACAAGATAGAAAAAAAAAGCGGGCATACGGCCCACTTAGGTTTTTGACACTTATCATTAGCCATAATTTTACCGCCTCGCTTCATTCTTGTCAAGAAAAAATTAAAAAACAACAGAGACAAAACAGCTTGTCCTGAGCCTGTCAAAGGGTATCTCGTCTCGACAACGAAGTTGTTATTAGAAACGGACAGGCCTTAGGCCTGTCCCTACGGTTTCCCTGTCAATCAAGGTTGTTTTTCCGGTTTTTCGCTGTTTGACTTCGACCTTATTTTGTTTAAAACTTTTTTCACCTATTATTACCTGTGTGGGGAAACCTATTAAATCGGCGTCTTTGAATTTTATTCCGGCTGATTTATCCCGGTCGTCTATGAGGACATCAAATCCATGTTCCTTCAATTCACCATACACGCGTTCCGCTTCCGCCTGTACAGCCTTATTATCGCTCCTTAAGGGAATCACTACTATCTCGTAGGGGCTGATAGATTCCGGCCAGATAATGCCATCAGCATCATGGCTTGTTTCTATAAAAGCGGCAAGAATCCTGTTAACCCCAATACCATAACAGCCCATTACAATAAAATTTTCTTTACCTTTTTCGTCTAAAAATGATGCGTTTAAAGGTTTAGAATACTTTGTCCCAAGCTTAAATGTGTGGCCGATTTCTATGGCATTTATAATTTCTCCTTTTGCTTTCTTACATTTTGGGCATAACCCGCCCGAAGTAACCCCTTTTTCGGCTATTTCCATACTTGCCGCGTAATCGCATCCTGAACATTTAAAAACCTTATCTTCCCCGATATTTGAAGGCACCATAAATTCATGCGACACTGTGCCGCCCATAAGGCCAGGGTCCGCTTCTACCGCTAAGTAGGGCAAAGCGCACCTTTCAAAAATCCGGCAATACGCGCCGTACATTTTCTTGTAATTTTCTTCCATCGCGCCAGGGGTAACATCAAAACTGTAAGCGTCTTTCATTATAAATTCACAGCTTCTTACCACGCCGAACCGGGGGCGAATTTCATCCCGGAATTTTGTCTGTATCTGATATAAGATGACGGGAAGATCTTTGTACGACCTGACTTCCCTGGAAACGAGATCAGTAATAACTTCTTCATGCGTCGGGCCCAAAACTGTAGTTTTCCCATGCCTGTCCTTGTAACGGATCATCACCTCGCCCATATCAGCATCTCTTCCTGTCTTTTTCCATAATTCCATGGGCTGTAATGCCGGCATTAAAAGCTCGCTGGCGCCGGAGGCGTTCATTTCTTCACGGATTATATTCTCCACTTTTTTAAGAATTTTGTACCCTAAAGGAAGGTACGTGTACGCTCCAGCGCTAAGGCGCCTGATAAGGCCCGCCCTCACCATGAGTTTGTGGCTTATGGCTTCAGCGTCCTGCGGGTCTTCTTTTAATGTTGGTATAAATGTGTTAGACCATCTCATGTTAATCTCCTGTGTTAATAATTAAAAATGTAAAGCTAAAATGAAAAATTTTTAATTTCCGACATTATTTCTTTTACCGCGTCGATTGCTTTTACTGTCTTTATTATCTTACCTTCGCGGAATATCGCGCCTTTGCCTTTGCCAAAGGCTATCCCTATATCCGCGTGTTTCGCCTCACCGGGGCCGTTAACTTCGCATCCCATAACTGCTATAGTCGTTGGCCGTTGGCCGTTGGCCGTTGATCGTTGGAGGATATCCGATAATTCATTGACAATTGAAACTAAATTAACTTGGCATCTGCCACATGTGGGGCAGGATATTATCTTAGGGCCGAAGTTTCTAATATCCAACGCGCTGAGTATATCCTTGGCCGAAGCTACCTCTTCTTTTGATCCCGCGGTTAAAGAAACCCTTATAGTATCGCCTATCCCGTCCAACAAAAGAGCACCTATACATATGCTCGATTTCACTTTTCCTCGAGAAACCGGCCCGGTAGAGGTAAGGCCGAGATGAAAGGGATAATCGCATCTTAACGCCATTTTTCTATACGCGTCAACAGTTGTTTTTACGTCGGAAGATTTGATAGAGATAATGATGTTATGAAAATTTTCGCGTTCAAAATGGGCTAGATATTCCAGGAGCGACTTTACCATACCACTGCTCTTGGTACTGCCGGTGGACCCTGAGTTTATCCCTATCCTTATCGGTATTTTATTTTCTTTCGCGCAATCAATTATCGCGCGAATTTCTTTCGGTTTTTTAATATTGCCCGGGTTTATTCTTATCTTGTCCGCGCCCCGCTCTATCGCTTCAACGGCAAGTTTATAATCGAAATGTATATCCGCGCAGATAGGAATATTTATGTTTTGCTTAAGAACGGGCAAAGTTTCAAGTATTTTTTTTTCTTTAACTGCCACGCGTATAAGTTCGCATCCGGCCTCTTCCAACGCGCGCGCTTCGGCAATCGCGGAACAAATATCGGAAATATCCGTCTTCAGCATAGACTGGATGCTCACAGGATGTTTTGACCCGATTTTTAATTTGCCTACCGTAATTGTTCGTGTGTTTCTACGTTTCATTTTTTATCGGATAATTCTCAATATGTCTTGCCAGCTGACAAACAACGCCAGGCTGATAAGGCCGACAAGCGCGGCTTGCGCGATTATCTCCTGCGTCTTTACGCTTAAAGGCTTGCCGCGTAATTTTTCGATAATTAAAAAAAAGATGTGCCCGCCATCAAGAACGGGAAACGGCAAAAGATTAAATACGGCCAAGGCCATGCTGATATGCGCCATCACTAAAATAAGATACACAAGTCCCATATTCGCGGCCTGCCCTATAAGGCACGCGATACCGATGGGCCCTGATACTGATGTTTTAAGGGGCATACCTCCGGTCAAAAGAAGCCATATGCTTTTATACGTCACAGCGGTAAGCGCTATCAGTTTTTTCCCGCCATAAAATAACGCTTTAACAGGGTTGTAAGAAACTGCTAAAATTTTATTTTCGGGCGCTATTCCTACTACAGGCCGGGATATCTTCTGGTTAAAGATATTAGTCACAGTTGATACTTCAGGAGTAACTTCTACAATCATCGTTTCTTTACTCCTCAATATTTCCATCTCAAGCGGCTTTAAAGCCAAGGAACCTTTCGCTATTTCCGACACAATGTCATCCCAATATTCAACTTTTTTGCCGTTAACGCTTAAAATCTTGTCCCCTGTTTTTATTCCCGCTTTCTCTGCCGGATAACCTTTCAAAAGCTGGCCAACTTCGTTTGAAACAACAGGCGAGCCTATCATAAAAACAATGCTGAAAAGCAAAAAAGCGAATATGTAATTCGTTATGGATCCGGCCGCTACTACCCAAAACCGCGCTCCAACAGGTTTTGAACCAAATTCATCTTTCGCGCCTTTAGCCTGATGAGGGTCTTCCCCCGCCATCTGGCAAAAACCACCGAACGGAATAAGCGACACTCTGTAATCTGTGCCTCCGATTGCAATGCCAAAAAGCCTTTTGCCCATGCCCAGAGAAAAAGCCTCGACTCTGATACCCGCTTTCTTCGCGGCTATTAGATGACCTGCCTCGTGTACGATGATCAGTATTCCAAAAACAATAAAAACTATAATTCCTGTTAACAAAATCGCGACACCTCCTTCTCTGCCCATTCTTCAGCGGAAAGTATCTGCTCTAAAGACGGGTTATTCACACTTTGGTGTTTTTCCATAACCTTTGTTATAAGTTTCATAATATCCGTAAATTTAGCCTTTCCTTCCAAAAAACATTTTACTGCCGCTTCGTTAGAACTGTTTAAAACCGCCGGGTATGTCCCTCCAGATTCAAGAGCGCTAAGAGCTATATTAATGGCGGGAAATTTTTCAGTATCCGCCTCGAAAAACGACAATTTGTTCACGATATTAAAATCTACTCTTGGAAAAGAGTTTTCTACCATCTCTGGAAAAAAAAGCGCTTTTAGTATTGGAAACCGCATATCCGGACAAGATAAGCCCGCGTTTATGGTTCCGTCAATAAATTCCACCATAGAATGCACAACGGATTCCGGGTGTATAACAATTTTTATTTTATCAGAAGGAATATCAAAAAGCCACCGCGCCTCTATCACTTCTAACCCTTTGTTCATAAGAGTCGCGGAATCAACTGTTATTTTCCGGCCCATCTTCCATACAGGATGGTTCAAAACCTCATTAATCGAAAGAGAATCAAATTCTTCCAAAGGACGTTCTCTTAAAGGCCCGCCGCTACCTGTTATATACAAAGTCTTCACGTAATCTTTAGATTTACCGGATAGGCATTGCGCGGCGGCGCTGTGTTCCGAATCCACCGGCAGGATACGTGATCCATATTTCTTCAGCGCGGCTTGTATTATCTCACCGGCACTAACTACCGGTTCTTTACTCGCGAGAGCGACAGTTTTTCCGGCCGAAAGCGCGGCCATAAGCGGTTTTAACGCGTGAGTGCCTGAAATAGCCATGAAAATAATATCCGTGTCTTTTTCTCGCGCCGCTTCTTCAAGAAATTCCGGCCCTGAAAAAATTTTAACACCAAAGGGGCATTTTTTTTTAAATTCAGAGTAAAACTCTTCTCTGGCTATTACCACGGAAGCCGGTTTGAATTCTTCCGCCTGTTCAAGAAGGGATGAAATATTTTCATTGCTGGAGAGGGCTTTTACTCTAAACATCCCCGGATAACTCCTTATTACATCTAGAACATTCCTTCCAACCGATCCTGTTGATCCTAATATGGTAATATTTTTCATAATTGTCCGCGATAAACTGTATCTCGCCTTGACCAAATCCAGCCACTTTGGGTTATTATCATTGATTAGGGCGCGGATTAAATCCCCCTAGCCCCCTTTTTCAAAGGGGGGAATTTCCTATTCCTTTTTCAGAAGAAAGGGAATTTCTATTCCAAAATTAGCTTTGCATAATTTTTACGTAAAAATAAAACACGGGCGCGGTAAAAAGCAGGCTGTCCATAATGTCCAGCGCGCCGCCGATGCCGGGTAAGTAAGAACCGGCATCTTTCGCTCCACAGTCTCTTTTAATAAGGCTTTCCGCTAAATCTCCCACTTGGCCAAGCACCGCTAAAACAACTCCTAAAATAAAAAGGTGCACAAAAGAAAAATTCGTAAGAATCCTTCCTAATGTAAGAGCGATAACCGCGCTTACAACAATACCGCCAATGGTTCCTTCTTTTGTTTTCTTTGGGCTTATCCTTGGAATGAGCTCTGTCCTACCGATACAACTGCCTATCACATAAGCGCCGATATCGGCGGATTTGGTAATAAGAATGAGAAAAGCCGTCAAATTAGATCCGTTATCTAAAAGCTTTATTTTTACGAAAAAGGAAAAAAACCAGGCAATATAAAAAAGTGAAAACAAGGTAAGCGCGGTCCCTGTAAGATGGTCCTTCGCGTTATCTCGCCTGGTAAATTGAAGAACAAATGTTACGAGGCATGCCGCGACTATCAAAAGCGGATCGAGATTTTTAAGGCTGGGGAGTTTATCCCCGATAAAAATAACAATCGGAATACCGCAGCCCGCGATAATTCCAAAATATTTGTACACAAATATTTTTCTGCTCTCAACTAAACGAAAAAAATCAAGCTGACCAAAAGCAATAAACAAAACAATTACCAAAGAAAATATCCAATTTGGGAAAACGTATATCACCACCCCAACAATAGATACTAAAATCAAAGTGACAATCGTTCTCCAGGCAAATTTATTCACCAAATCTCCTGTTCCGTTTTTCGTATTCCGCTAAAGCTTTCTCCATCTCTTTTTCCTCAAAATCGGGCCATAAAGTATCTGTGACATAAATCTCAGAATAAGCCGCTTGCCATAATAAAAAATTACTCAGCCGCATCTCTCCCGAAGTACGAATAATCAAATCCAACCGCGGCAGGTTTTTTGTATAAAGAAATTCCTCGAAATCTTCCTCTTTTAAATTAGATATATCCAAAGTTCCTTCTTCAACTTTAAGATACAGTTTTTTTATCGCGTTAACTATTTCCTGCCGGGATCCATAACTCAAAGCTAAAGTCAAAATCATGCCGGAATTTGAAGAAGTTTTTTCTTCCGCGCCTTTGATTAAATCTCTCAGCACCGGCGAAAGATTATCTCGAATCCCGATAACGTTAAACCGTACATTATTTTCTAACAGTTTTTTTAAATTTTCTTTTATCGCCTTTTCTAAAAGGCTCATCAAAGCGTCAATCTCCATCCTAGGACGTTTCCAATTTTCTGTGGAAAAAGTATACAGCGTGAGAGCTTTTATACCACGGCGCGCGGCTACTTCAATTACGGTTTGCACAGCCCTCAACCCGGCACGATGCCCCATGATACGCGGCAAATTCCTTTTTTTCGCCCATCTGCCATTCCCATCCATTATTATCGCGATATGCTGGGGTAAAGAATCCATGGTTTAGAATTCGAACTAATTCGGTCTTTTTTCTGTAAATTCCGGAAGAATCGCAATCTCAACTCTTCTGTTTTGAGAGCGGCCTTCACTATCCTCATTAGAAACAATAGGACGATGCTCTCCGTATCCTGTCGCGGATAATCTTTCCGGAGGAATGCTTCTCTCTATAAGGTAATGCAGCACATTCGTGGCTCGAGAGGTAGAGAGTTCCCAGTTGGATGTCCAATTTGAATGTTTTATAGGCAGATTGTCAGTATGCCCGCTAATGCCTATGTTTTTACCCGGAACTTCTTTGTTTATAACCTCTGCCACTTTGTCAAGAACCGCGCGAGCGCTTTCTTTTACCCGTGATTTACCCGAATCAAACAAGATATCATCGGACACAATAATGACCAGCTGTCCCTCATTCATTTTTAGTGACATCTGTTTTTCAGTAATCTCTTCCTGAAATTTCTTAGCTAATATGCGCTGGACTTCCTCAAATTTTATGCGTTCTGTTTCACGTTCAGTTTCTAAATCCATAACCTTGGCTTCCAGCGCCTCTATTTTCTTTTTACTGCGCGGATTTTGTTTGTAAAAATTTACGGCACAGCCTGATGTCAAAAAGCTGACCGCAACAATTGCTATTACTGCTAAAAATAATCCTTTTGTCTTCATTACTTCCTCCTTTTAAACGTAAAATTAAAACCATAATTTAAAATGCAAAATTACGATTTAAAACCCGACCCAGTGGAGCGTCGAAACCCCCACTCTACCGTATCAAATCCTACCCCACAATTTTGAACTGCAATTTTACATTTTGCATTTTAAATTTTACATTCTTTATATGCCAATGTCTGTTTTCGGCTTTTTCCAACCGAAATCATCATAATGTCGGTACCTATAAGTTCTTTTATCCTCTCAAGATAATCACGGGCCGCCAGAGGGAGATCTTCGTATGTGGTTATCTTGGAAATGTCCCGCTTCCAGCCGGGATGTTCTTCGTAAACAGGCTCACACTTATCTAAAAACCCGGGTTCTCCGGGAATGTTATCATAAATCTTTCCCTTGTACCTATACGAAACACATATCTTTATTGTTTCAAGATCGTCAAGCACATCAAGTTTTGTAATAACAACTTTGTCAATGCCGTTAATACTGACAGAATTCTTTACCAGCACGCTGTCAAACCAGCCACATCTGCGAGCTCTACCGGTAGTAGCTCCAAACTCTCCGCCTTTTTCCCGGATCTTCTCCATCAGACAAGGCCCAAACTCCGTGGGAAAAGGCCCTTCACCGACTCTTGTTGTGTACGCCTTTACAACACCCAGAACCCGATTAATCCGGGACGGCCCGATACCGCCCCCAACACACGCGCCGCCGGCCGTCGCGTTTGAAGAAGTCACGTAAGGATAGGTTCCATAATCAACGTCCAAAAAAGTGCCTTGAGCGCCTTCGAAAAGTATGGACTCACCTTTTTTAAGCGCTGAATTTAAAAGTACTGTTGTGTCACAAACAAATTTCCGCAAAAATTCGGCATATTCCATGTATTCCTGAAAAATACCTTCTTCTGAAAAACCTTCAAAATCCTCTAAGTCGCTCAAAAGAGCGTTTTTTTCTTTTACATTATCTTTGAGCCGCGCGAGGAAATACTCTTTGTCAAAAAGATCCGCTATCCGAATACCAACACGGGAAACTTTATCCGCGTAGCAAGGCCCTATTCCTTTTTTTGTCGTGCCTATCTTGCCTTCCCTTCTTCTCTCGTCTCTAAACTCATCAATTTTTCTATGATATGGAAATATAACATGCGCCTTGTCGCTCACTTTTAAACGCCCATTTATAATTACACCTTTTGACTCTAAAAGTTCTATTTCCTCAATCAAAGCTTTCGGGTCAATAACCACACCATGCCCTATAACACAAATCTTTCCTTGATGCAGGATTCCAGACGGGATAAGGTGCAACACGTATTTATTGTCATCAATAACAACTGTATGCCCCGCATTGTTGCCCCCCTGGTATCGAACGATATACTGCACATCGCTTGAGAGAAGATCAATAACTTTGCCTTTTCCTTCGTCGCCCCATTGAGTACCCACTAATACCGTTACTTCTCCCATAATCTCCTCGTCTGCATCGAAGACAGATACCAGAAGTCAGAGGTCAGATGTCTCAAGTTTTCTGTCATCTGTTTCCCCACTTCAGTCTCTCACTCCGGTGTCATCGTAAATATTTTTTGAGCGATATCGGGATACTTCGCGATAAAACGCAGTTCATCTCGAACCAGCGGTTTTTGCGTGTGAACATTAGCATACCGCACAAGCTCCAATATTTTCGTGGCCTCTTCATCGTCTTTAAACTTAATCTCTAATTTATTGTACACATTCCTAAACCCTTTTATCCCGCTGTATTCGCCCGCTGTTATATTCCTTCCAGTATCAATAATTTCCGGTTCACCGCGGCCAAGTTCTTCAAAATCGTAAAGCTCATAATTTCTTCTGTTCTTTAGCGCGCCGTCAGCATGGATCCCGGATTCATGCGCGAACGCGTTCGCGCCCACACCCACCTGATTAACGGGAATCGGCACGCCAAAAGCGTAAGAGGCGTACTTAGCAATTTTCCAAGCCATTTTAAGGTTAATATTCGGATCTAGTTTATATTTCGGATTGTTAAAAAAACCGCTCGAATATTTTAGCGCCAGGATACAACTTACCAAATCAGCGTTACCCGCTCTTTCTCCCATGCCATTAACGGTTGTGTTAATGTAGGCATCAACGCCGCTGTCAATCGCGGCCTTCGCCCCGGCCACACTTACCGCCACAACCATACCTAAATCATTATGGCAATGAAGCTCTATCGGAAGATTTACAGCTTCGGCAAGAGCGCAAATCCTGTCGTATATCGTGAAAGGATCATCATATCCTAAAGTATCACAATACCGCACACGATCCGCTCCGGCATTTTTAGCCGCCTGGCTGAACTCAATAAGATAATCCATATCTGTCCTGGAGGCATCCTCCGCGTTGACTCCGATAGCCTTTATGCCCTCTTCGCGCGCGAGTTTTACCGCGCGCGTGACAGACTCAATGATATCATTTTTCCCCATTTTGCCGGAAAATTTATGCTTTATCATTTGATCGGACGTGGAGATTGACATGTTAAGATACTCCACTTTGGTATCTCTAACCGTTTTCTTCACATCAGCCTCAATCGCCCGTATCCATCCGGAAAGCCTCATGGGATAAATAACCTTTTCTCTTGCCAGTTCTAAATTCGCGTTAAGGTAGTTGAGTTCGTGCCTCGTAAACGGAAACCCAAATTCAGACTGAAATACCCCCATCTTGTTCAGGTAGATGTTTACCAAAGTTTTTTGTAATTTCGCCAAGCCTAAACGTGAGGTCTGAACTCCGTCACGATTAGTTACATCGATAAACCTGATTATATTTTGTTTCGCTCTTGCCATCTAAGCTCCTTTTGTATCTCTGAGTATTGTCAAAATTTTCCACCAAACATATCCACCTGAAAAAAAGGACTTCGTTGCTCCCCCCTTTGAAAAAGGACTTCGTTGCTCCCCCCTTTGAAAAAGGGCTTCGTTGCTCCCCCCTTTGAAAAAGGGCTTCGTTGCTCCCCCCTTTGAAAAAGGGCTTCGTTGCTCCCCCCTTTGAAAAAGGGGGTTAGGGGGATTTTTGTTTAAATACCCGTTAAATCCCTCTTAAACTCCCTTTTTCAAAGGGAGAAATTGATGCTTGTTCCGATCCACCGTTACACACTAAATCACACCTTAACCTGTTTCACATCATATATGTCATCTTCTTTTTTAAGTTTTTCAATAACGTCTTTTGGAACTTCACTATCCACATTTAGCAAACTAATCGCCTCCTTCGTGCTTTTATCTCTGCCAAAACTCATTTCCGCGATATTGATGCCTTGTTCCCCCAAAAGCGTTCCCAACTTACCCACAACTCCGGGTACGTCCCTGTTAGACACAACAAGCATATACCCGTCAGGAATGGCCTCCACATAAAACTTATCCATTTTGACAATTCGCGGCTCTTTATTGGCGAAAAGCGTGCCCATAATAAAATGTTTCTTTTTACCGGTATCAAATTCAACACTAATCAGATTCGCGAAATCCGTTATTTTAGAAGTCTTTTTTTCAACAACCTCAACCCCTCTCTCTTTAGCTACCAGAAGAGAGTTTACGTAATTGACTTCCTCTTCCAGGATTGGATTGAATATGCCTTTCATCAACGCGGATGTAACTATCGACACATCCGCGTCCGCTACCTCGCCTATGTAGGTCACTGTAATGCTCTTGATAGGCTCACTAATAAGCTGAGTCTGTATCGAACCTAAGCGTTCCGCCAAGTTGATGTACGGCCTCACTCTCCTCAGTGCTTCTTCTTCCATGGCAGGCACATTAGCCGCGTTACGAAATCCTTTTCCCAAAAGCGCGTCTCTTACAGCTTTGGCGACATCTATAGCCACGTTTATCTGCGCTTCTTCCGTAGACGCGCCTAAATGAGGTGTAGTTACAACGTTATCCATGCCCACGACGGGGCTGTCTTTCGGCGGTGTTTCCGAAGTTTCGTACACATCAAGCGCGGCTCCGCTTACTTTGCCGGAAGCTATATACTTCGCCAAAGCACTCTCATCGATAATGCCCCCTCTAGCGGCGTTTATGATACGAACTCCATTTTTCATTTTTTTAAAGGCATCCTCATCAATAAGATGCCTGGTATCATCTGTAAGCGGCGTGTGTATCGTAATAAAATCGGACCTTTTGAAAAGATCATCCAAATTCACAGGCTCCACGCTAAGAGATTCAGCGCGTTCTTCCGAAAGAAACGGATCAAACGCTATTATTTTCATGCCAAAACTAAGAGCTCTCTTAGCGAATTCCGTGCCAATCCGGCCAAGCCCGATAATTCCCAAGGTTTTCCCGTACAATTCCACTCCCATAAATTTTTTTCTTTCCCACTTACCTTGTTTCACGGACTGGTTTGCCTGTGGAATATTTCTTGAAAGAGAAAGCATAAGACTGAAAGCATGTTCCGCGGTCGATATAGTATTTCCGCTAGGGGCATTCATTACAATAATACCCTTTTTAGACGCAGACTCGACGTCGACATTATCCAGGCCCACTCCCGCTCTACCAATAATTTTCAAAGTGTCCGAAGCTTCTATTATTTTTTTTGTCACAGTAGTGCCGCTTCTTATAACGAGGGCATCATACCCTTTTATCTTTTTAACCAAATCTTCCTCACTAAGCTTAAAAACTTCGTCAACTTCGAAGTTCGCCTCTTTTAATATCACGATCCCTTCCTTGGATAAAGGATCACTCACTAATATTTTTATCGCCATAAGTTTTACTCCTCTCTTTAAAAATTTCTACCCTAACATTTCCTGCAACTTCCCAACACCTTTGCCTAACTCAACTTTATAACCAAGCTGTTTAAGAACCATTTCTACTCCGGCGACAGCGGAAATCTCATCATATCCGTCCATATAACCAAGATGCGCTATCCTAAAAATTTTTCCCTTAAGAATTCCCTGCCCGCCGGCTATGGTTATCCCTTGTTCATCTCTCATCTTTTTTACCAGCGCTGAGCCGTCAACTCCCGCCGGCACTTTTACCGATGTCACCGCGTTTGACGGCCTTTGGGCAAAAATTTCAAGCCCAATACTCTTTACCGCTTCCCGTACCGCGTTTGCCAAACACGCGTGCCTTTTCAGCACATTATCTAATCCTTCCTCCAGTATCATATCCAACGCGCTGTCCAGCCCCATAATCAAAGAAACAGCCGGAGTCCACGGCGTATCATTTTTTTCATGCGCTTTTTTGGCGGCCTTTAAATCAAAATAATATTTAGGCAAATCTGACGACTGCATAAGTTTCTCCGCCTTTGGACTAAGGCTTAAAAACGCGATCCCCGGCGGAAGCATAAGCCCTTTTTGCGAACCTGAAACCACCACGTCAACCGCCCATTCGTCGGGCCTTAATTCATCCGCGGTTAAACCGCTTATAGCGTCCACCACAAGTATCGCGTCGGTTAAAGAAACCTTTTTAGCTATTTCCTTGATGTCGTTTACCACACCTGTTGATGTCTCACACAAAGTGGCATATACAGCTTTTACCTCTGGAGACTCTTTTAAGAGTTTTTCTATAACTCCGGGATCCGCGGCTTCGCCCCAGGTGACGTCATAATCTATGGCTGTTACACCATACATTCCACAAATTTCGCTAAATCGTTCTCCAAACTTTCCGCCCCTAACCACAATAGCCTTATCTCCCCTGGATAAGAAATTTATTACAGAACTTTCCATCGCGCCGGTTCCGCTTGACGCTAAAATAAACACCGGATTTACAGTCTGAAAAACCTTTTTTAGCTTTTCATGCACATTTTTTAAAACAACCTGAAACTGAGGCGTTCTATGATGCATTATTGTATCCGCCATCTTTAACAAAATCTTCTCAGGAACCGGCGTGGGCCCTGGTGACAACAGCCTGTATTTCTTCATCAATGTCCCTCCTCTGATTAGCGTGATACTATCAAAAGTTTTCGTTAAATGTCCCTTGAAAAAGCTTATCTTTCTCCCCCTTTTGAAAAAAGGCTTATCTTTTCCCCCCTTTGAAAAAGGGGGCTAGGGGGATTTATTTTCTCTCCACCACCTTACAAATCATTTTCATTTCTGAACTTATATCCGCAAAATTTGCTTCTATGTCCACTCCGTAGCCCTCTTTCGATGTTGGCTGTTTTTTCTTCGTGACGGCTCGCGCGTTAAATCCCCCTATCCCCCTTTTTCAAAGGGGGGAAACAATTTTGTATCCTTTTTCAAAAGAAGTAAACAATTTTGCGCCCTTTTTCACAAAGTGGAAACGATAAAGAAACTTACCTTTTTCCCCCTTTTTCACAAAGTGGAAACGATAAAGAAACTTACCTTTTTCCCCCTTTTTCAAAGGGGGGAAACAATTTTGTATCCTTTTTTTTGCTTCCTTTGATACTACCTTAGCGTATATCACTGCGTGTTATGCGCTGGTAACTACCTGGTCTACTATTCCATAATCCTTCGCTTCTTTCGCGCTCATAAAATAGTCTCTATCCGTATCCGCTTGTACGCGTTTTAGCGTTTGTCCTGTATGTTTCACAAGAATACCTTCCAGCATATCTTTAATTCTCAGTATCTCCTGAGCCTGGATATGAATATCAGTAGCGGTACCTTGAGTCCCACCCCATGGCTGATGCATCATGATCCTGGAATAAGGCAGGGCGTACCTTTTACCTTTTGTACCAGCGGCCAACAGCACCGCGCCCATACTGGCGGCCTGGCCCATACAATAAGTATTCACATCCGGCTTAACAAATTGCATAGTATCATAAATGGATAAACCGCTCGTAACATTTCCACCGGGGCTGTTGATATAAATGTTGATGTCTTTGTCAGAGTCCTCTGTTTGAAGATATAAAAGCTGCGCGACTACTATGTTCGCCACATTATCATCTATAGGCGAACCAATGAAAATTATCCTGTCCTTTAATAACCGCGAATAAATATCATACGCCCTCTCGAGCCTGCCCTCTTTTTCGATGACCATCGGTACTATGTTCATTATCCCCCCCCTGGGTTCGGTTATCGCTCCTGTAATTAATCCGCTATTTTCGCTTCTTGGAGAAGAAAATCCAGCGTCTTTTCTTCCCTCAGCTGTTCTCTCAACCCTTCAATAAGATTGTGTTTCTCATAATATTTTTTCACTTCCTCAAAAGGGTTTTTGAAAGAATCCGCGAGATTTTCCAGCCATTTATCTGTCTCCTCTTCGGTCACATCAATCTTCTCTTTCTTAGCTATTTCGTCAAGTATAAAATACAATCGAACTTTGTTTTCAGCTTCTTTAAGCAGTTTTTGTTCCAATTCTTTTTGATTTGATCCTATTGTTTCTTTATCCACGCCTTTTTCCCGCGATTCATTTTCGGTTTTTTGGACAAGAACTTTATACTGCCTGGCAACCATAGATCCCGGAGAATCAAAAGGATGGCTTTTTAATAATTGTTCCATGATTTGATTTTTCATTTCGGCTTTAGCATCGCTTTCTTTTCTCTCCAACAGGCTTGATTTCAATTCTTCCCGAACTTCATCTATGCTGTTTTTTTTAAGCTTAGAAGCTAATTCCTCACCCAGTTCAGGCATCCTCTTTTCTTTGGTCTGTTTAACCTCAACTTTGAACACAGCTTTCTTCCCCGCGTATTTCTTGTCCGGATACCCTTCCGGCAAAACCGTTTCCACATCTTTTTTGTCGCTTATTTTTAAACCTTGAAGATATTCTCCCATACCAAGCATAGACGCTTCTTTGCTAACCTCAATCCACATATTTTCGCGTTTTTTCGCGACATTTTTACCATCAACAAAGGTTTCAACATCACATACGGCAAAATCTCCTTTTTCAAGAGGCCTCGCTACATCAATATGTTCCGCACATATATTTTGGACGCGCGTAAGCGATTCCTTTATTTCTTCTTCCGTAACCTTAACCTTTCGCGTAGTAACCTTTAAAGCCTTATATTTTTTAAGTCCGACTGCCGGATAAACATCAAACACCGCTTTGAAGGAAAGGCTTCCGTCCGCGGCAAAAATTACATCCGATATTTCAGGATAACTTACCGGATTTACTTCACTCTCTTCCAACGCCTCCTGGTACGCCTTAGGGATTAGATCCTGTTTTAATTCATCTTCCGCTTCTTTTTGGTATCTTTTGCGCACAAGGCCCACAGGCGCTTTGCCCTGCCGAAAACCCGGTATTTTAGCTTCCCGCCTAAAATCCTCCAGGATTTTATTTAACACGTCATCCACAACCGCGCGCGGCACATCTATATCAAACTGCCGAAGCGTCCCCTTTAATTTTTTTATCTTACTTTTCATAGTTATTTTAAAAGTCCACTGTTTTTTGCCTTCTGACTTCTTTCCTCTGTTTTCTAACAGACAAAACTCTGTCATTTAACCTTCTTAGTTGTGTTTTCACTTTATCAACAGTCTCGTCAATTGACGTAAAAACGTCTAAAGAACTTTCCTTCGCGACTATTCTATTTCTTTTAAGATGGATAACTACTTCCACGTTTTTTCTAATTTTTTCTTCTTCCAAAATAACTTCACACCTGTAAATACGTTTGTAGAGACGTTTTACTTTGCTTAACCTTTTGCGCACATACCTTTTTAGAGTATTGCTCAGATCCATATTCCTGCTAGTAATAATTATTTCCATATTCCCCCTTTTGAAAAGCTACAATATATCATCATACATCCAGTTTTTCAATATCTAAATATTTCGTGTCAAAAACGGCCGCGAGCGGAGCGCGTCGGGAAGCAATCTTGTTTGAATTTTACAGGGATTGACCACCAAAAACACCACCAAAATTCTCTCCTATTGTCGTAATCATATCATTATCCCCTTGTCAATTCAAGCACTTAATACCAACTCTAAAAATTAAATGCCACCAATTTTCCCCCACTTTGAAAAAGGGGGTAGGGGGATTTTTTGTGATTGGTATAATTATTTGATTTTAATAGAAAATATGATGTTTTTGGCAGGTTGATTTCAAATGCTAAACGTCTCTCCTAAATATATCTCCCTGGCTTGGGGGTCGTTTATTAATTCTTCTTTTGTGCCGGAGATAAGAATCTGGCCTTCGTACATAATGTACGCTCTATCTGTTATTGTGAGTGTTTCGCGCACATTGTGATCCGTAAGAAGAATACCCAATCCCATGCTTTTTAACTCTCTGATTACTTCCTGACAATCATACACCGCGATCGGATCTATACCACTAAACGGTTCATCTAACAATATGAACATAGGATTTGTAACCAATGTCCTGGTTATCTCAAGCCTCCTTCTCTCCCCGCCCGATAGAGTATAAGCCTTATTTTTACGTAAATGCGCTATTTTTAGCTGATTGAGCAAATTATCCAGCTGGCGGGCCCTTTCTTGACGAGGGAACCCAAGGGTTTCCATAATGGCCATAATATTTTCTTCAACGGTAAGTTTTCTAAAAATAGATGGTTCCTGGGAAAGATAACCTATCCCTGAACGAGCCCTCTGATATATTGGCAGATCAGTTATGTCTTTTTTATCAAAGATAACATGCCCTCTGTCAGGCTTTATAATACCTGTGACCATATAAAATGTGGTTGTTTTGCCCGCGCCATTTGGGCCTAAAAGTCCTACAATTTCACTTCTTTGCACATTGATGCTAACGCCTCTTACGACACTTCTGCCGCTATATTCTTTCTCCAATTCTCGAGTTTCCAGTAAATGCATTTTTCGTCGCTCACTTTTCGTCGCTCGTTGGAGCGAGTCTGGTTAGCTTTTTCCTTTTATGGCTCCAAAATCCTCGAATTTCGACAATTCCATAGGGTCGATAATCACTCTCGGGTTTCCTAAAAGCCGGGCATGCTTGGTACTGTCAGTATATACCGCCTTTTCGCTAAGTGTGTAACTTTTGCCTTTTTTTATTCTCACATTACCTTCGGCTATAACCCTGACGACTTTCCCCGCGTCTTTATCAAATTCTACTGTAAGTTTGTCTGAAAAAAGCACACCATCGGCATCCTCTACTCTGACATTATCGTAAAACACAGCTTTACTTTTTTCGTAATCAACCGCCAAAGGCCCATCACAGGTCACAGTTGTATCCGGTTCGATCGTCACCTTAACATCTTTTGTAAGCATCGCCTTCTTTTCTTCAGAATTCGCCATGCCTCCCCTGCCTACAGCTACCATTTTTTCATGCGTTATACGGACAATCTCATCCGTGGAAACTTCTTTGGTTATCTGCGACCATACGGCTTTATCCGTCAAAAGAACGGCCCCATCCTTAGAAATAACTTTTACATTGCCGACAAGTTCCACCTCACCGGTTTGTTTATGGTAGACTCCGTAATCTGAGAACAAATTAGCAGAATTATCTTCTCCATAAACTACCGCTTTTAAATGGTTCAGATATATGATTTCATCCACAATCTCGGCGGACTCACCTTCTAAATGCCACTCATTCACGCCGTTCGCGCTTCGCCCGTCTATAACGAAAGATAAAACCTCTTGCTCAAACTCCTCACTTCGCTCCGCATTCGAAGAAGAAAGGGACTCATCCACTCCCGCGCTCTTAGCCTGCCACGGCTTCCAAAGCCATAAACCCGCCACAAGAGCCACACATGTTATAAGCCAAACAATCTTTTTAGTCATAATTATTTCTCAGTCTTCCACCTTCTATGCAACCATACCCATTGCTCAGGATATTGCCTCACATATTTCTCAAGAATATCTGTCCAAAGCTGAGTATACTTTCGCACACTCTCTGCCTTATCTTTCTCCGGTAACAGGGTAATCGGTTTTTCTACTACCAACTTATAAGAATCATCCGGCTTACGTATCATGAAAGCCGGTACTATATCTACTCTCGCGGCCATAGCGAATTTTACCGGCGCCGTGGGCGTGTACGCGCTCTTCCCAAAAAAATTCACAAATACACCGCTTGTACTGTCAACATCCTGATCCGCCAAAATCCCCAACATTTCGCCTTTTTTAAGCACTTTTAATAATTTTTTCGGTGATTCATCTCGATATACAACCTGCACACCGAACTTCCGCCTCAGCCTTACTATAAAATTGTCATACTTATAAAAGTACAGCCTTCTTACTATTATTGCGCCTTTGTATCCTCTTGTTGAAAGATACGCGGACAAAAGTTCCCAATTGCCAAAATGAGAAGCAAGAAGAATCGCGCCTCTCTCGTTTCCTAAAGTCTTATCCAGATATTCCAGCCCCTGACATTCGCTTACAAGCCGAAGAGCGCCTTTTTTGCCAAGAGACATTAATTTTATCCAATCAGCGCCGCTTTTCGCGAGGCCGCGAAAAACATCCCTTGCCATGCGTAAATTTTTTTCATGATCACCGCCAAACGCCTCATTCAAATTCGATATTGTTATATCTCGATATTTTGGAAGCAACGAGAAAGCTTTTCTGCCTAAGAAATCCGCGATAACAAGGCTTATTTTACGCGGAATTAAACTTATCGCAAAGAACAAAATTTTTGACGCGTAATATATGTAATATCTCCGAGTTTTTATCTTCACCCTATTCCCTATCCCCTATCCCCTATCCCCGCCTCCACAGTCGTCGTAATCCCACCGCGCGTGTTAAAAACCCCCCTTATGTTTATCCAAAAAGGCAGGCAGGCTTCCGCGAGATCCTGAATCATTCGGTTAACAACATGCTCGTGAAACATTCCGCGGTCTCTGTAAGAAACTATATACTCTTTGAACGATTTTAATTCAATGCACCATTCGCGGGGAGAATATTCTATAAAAATACGCGCGAAATCCGGAAGGCCCGTCTTAGGGCATATGCACGTAAACTCAGACGTATCAAACTTCACCACATACCTTCTGTCCTGATACTTATTCTCCCAAACATCTATTTTAGGAAATTTTAACTTCCTGACATTTTCCTGAAGCCCTTCATAATTCTTTTTCATTTATCCCCTTAAATATCGGCAAAGGCGTGCCTTTGCCATACGGTTTTGAATTTTGCGTTTTTCATTTCTATTATCTTATACCCAAACACTTGTGCGTTTGACCCAATATCGCGGCGTTTTTACCGGTTGTCTGAACAACATATCCCTTAAAATAAGAGAGCATCTCTTCGTCTGGCGCCTTAACTAGATCATTAACAGGCGTGACCGGCTGTAAGACAACCGTATATTCTTTATCTATGCCTTTCAATATACCACTCATTGTCTTTATGTCATCAATCGTTGTTGAGTCGGTAATAACCGCCTTTATTATAAGCTCTCGGTCCGAGGCGTACTTAATAAAATCAGTATGCTCTTTCCATAAATCTTCAGTTTTCCCAGTAGAAGACGGAAGTTTAATATCCATAGCGACTATGTCAACATAGTCAAAAATCTTCTTAAGCTCTTCCGACAACACGCCATTTGTTTCTAAATAAACAGCATTGGAGCGATGTTTTTTAAAGAGCGGCAAAAATTCTTTTAAAAAATCCGCGTACAATAAAGGCTCTCCGCCCGTAAGGCTCAGCTCATTATAGTCATCCCCAAAATCCAGGATTTTACCTAACAGATTATCTTTAGAAAAAGACTTATAACTGCTCAAAAAAGTATCACAATAAACGCAATTAAGATTGCATCCGTAAAAACGGACAAACAGCTGGCGGCTTCCCGTAAACGGCCCCTCACCCTGATACGATAAAAATAGTTCTGATATTTTCGCGTTCATATAAAAAATTTAAAGTTAGAAATTATATACCGAGCGTAACCCTTTACCTTCACCTTCAATTTTCTAAAGTTACCCCAGCATCGCTAAATGCTTTTGTCCGAAACAAGCATGACTCGCACTTGCCGCAAGGGGCCTCTCCCCCTCGATAACATGACCATGTAAGGTCAAATGGAACACCAAGTTTCCAGCCAATTTCTACTATTTCTTTTTTCGTTTTAAAAAGAATAGGCGTTTCAATTTTTATGCCCGCGCGTTCCGTGCCGGTTTTTGTGCCACGACGAATTGTTTCCTGAAAACTTTCAAAAAATTCTTCGCGGCAATCAGGATAATTGGAAAAATCCATCTCGTGCGCGCCGATAAATACCGATCGCGCGCCGATTGCTTCCGCGAAAGAAACACCAAAGCTTAAAAAAATAATATTTCTCGCGGGAACATATGTATCCGGAATTTTTCCGGGCGCGCTTATCTTTCCGGACGGTATATCTTTTTTATCATCCAAAAGGGAACTGCCTTTCCACGGTAGAGAAATATTCATCAAACAATATTCGCATCCTGACGTTACAGCTATCTTTTGAGCGCACTCTGTCTCTTTTTTCGCTTTTTGCCCGTAATTAAATATAAGCGCGTTACATTCATATCTCTGTTTTGCCATATAAAGCGTAACCGCCGAATCCATCCCCCCCGAAAGTAACACCACCGCCCTACTCTTCACTATCCCCCCCCCCCCCTATTCACTACCCACTATTCACTAAATGCTATTCACTATATTCCGCCGACGACGATTCCGTTTCCCATACCGTCACTTGTTGAATCTTTACTTCAGGAATTTTCTTAACTATTTCGTTATGAATGTACTTCGCTATACTTTCCGAAGTTGGATTAATTTTTTTAAAATATTCGATTTCATTCAAATGCTTATGATCAAAAACAGAGATAACACCGTTAAGAATCTCTTTGAGATCTTTAAAATCCATCACCATTGCCATCTCATTAAGAACTTCAGACGCCGCCGTCACTTCTACCTGCCAGTTATGGCCATGCAGACCTTCACATTTACCCTTATACCCTCTAAGATTATGCGCCCCGCTAAATTGTGATATAACTTTTATTGTGTACATGTTTTACTCAAAGTACCGCGCTGTCGCTTTGTCCCATTTTTCCTGCGCTTTTAAAAGAAGGTCGCATACTTCTCTTACCGCTCCGCGTCCGCCTGATTTTTTTGTAATAAAATGAGCGAATTTTTTAACATCATCCACGGCGTTAGGCGGAGATACCGCGAGGCCTGACCTTTTTAAGATGGGAATATCTATAAGATCATCGCCTACAAAACAAATTTCTTCTTCTTTTACTCTAAACTTCGCTCGAATCTTTTTTAAGGCCTCAATTTTATAATGAAAATTCTGATACACCTTGTCTATCCCCAACTCTTTCGCTCTTTTGGTAACCACCTTGGCACCCTTAGCAGTCAAGATTATACATTTAAGTCTCGCTCGTTTAACGAGAAGTATTCCCAACCCGTCGTTAACATCAAAATTCTTTAATTCATCCCCATATGAGCCGTATATGATTCTGCCGTCTGTAAGCACGCCATCCACGTCTAACGCCAAAAGCTTTATCTTCTTCGCCCTTTCAATAACATCCAAAGAATATTGCCCCATAAAATTCTCCCTTTTAAATTACAATTTTACTTTTATAATTTTACATTTTGCATTTTAAATTTTTCATTCCTCACACCAATCCCGCTTTTAAGATATCCTGCACATCCAGAATCCCAATTGGATGGCCTTTTTTGTCAACAACCGGGATTTCATCGATTTTTTTCGCGCGTAAAATTTCAAAAGCTTCCGCGGCTAAACGATCCTGCGTGATTGTCACGGGGGCCTTTGTCATAACATCTCCGACTTTACAACTTAAAAGGTCCCGCCCTTTTTCAAAATGCCTTCTTAAATCCCCGTCCGTAAATATGCCTGTTAATACACCTTTAGAATCTACAACACTTGCCGAGCCGGCGCGCATTTTTGTGATTATTAGAAGAACATCCTTTATCCTGGTATTTTCTTTCACGATAGGCGTGTTCAGCTTTATTCTCATTATGTCCTGTACTTTTAGAAGAAGGCGTTTACCTAGCGCGCCTCCGGGATGAAACAACGCGAAATCTTTCGGCTGAAAATTTTTTCTTTCAAGAAGGGCGATCGCGAGGGCGTCGCCTAAAGCCAACATCGCGGTAGTTGATGTAGTCGGGGCTAACCCCATGGGACAAGCTTCAGAATCAACAGAACTGTCAATAACAAAATCGCTGTTCGCGGCCAAGGTTGATTTCTTTTTGCCTGTAACGGCAATCAGCTTAACGCCTATCTTCTTTATTATAGGAATCAGCCTTATTATTTCTTCGGTTTCACCGCTATTGGAAAACGCTATAATAACATCATCTTTAGTAACTCGTCCGAGGTCTCCGTGAAGCGCCTCGGCCGGATGAAGATAAAGTGAGGGCGTACCGGTTGAAGACATAGTAGCGGAAACCTTTTGAGCTATAAATCCAGGTTTTCCCATTCCAGTAATTATGACACGCCCTTTATTCTTGGCTAAAAGATCGACAACCCTTTCAAACTGAACGTCTAATTTTTCCACAAGTTTAGCTATTGCCTTGCTCTCATTGATTAGTACTTTTTTCGCGCTGGAAATAGTCATCTTTTTCTTGCCGCCTTCTCTATTTGTTTTATCTGAGATAAATAATTTTCAAGATCTTCCAGTTTTAGCATATTCGGGCCATCACTCATGGCTTTATCCGGATGGGCGTGAACTTCAACAAAAAGCGCGTCACAACCCACTGCCACAGCGGCTTTTGAAAGAGGAAGCACGTACTTTGAATCTCCGCCGCTTGACGAGCCCCTGCCTGCCGGCATCTGCACGGAATGGGTGGCATCATATATAACCGGATACCCCGTCTCAGCCATTATGACGATTGCCCGAAAATCATTCACAAGCGTGTTGTACCCAAAAGTAGTCCCCCTCTCCGTTAAGAGGATATTTTTATTGCCTGTAGATTCAATCTTAGCTATCACATTCTTCATCTCTCGCGGGGCCATAAATTGCCCTTTTTTAACATTAATCGGCTTTCCAAAAGAAGCCGCCTCGACAATCAAATCAGTCTGCCTGCATAAAAACGCCGGTATTTGTATCACATCCAAAACTTTCGCCGCGCGGGTGAGTTCTTTGGTGCAATGTACATCGCTGAGAATCGGAATTTTTAAATCTTCACGAATAGCTTGCAAAATTTCCAGACCCTCTTCTATTCCCGGGCCTCTAAAAGAATTCACGGAACTCCTGTTCGCTTTGTCATAACTCGATTTAAAAATAAACGGCACGGCAAACTTTTTAGTTATTTCTTTTATTCTCCGCGCGTGATAAAACGCGCTTTCCCTGGACTCAATAACACACGGCCCCGCGATCAAAACAAGAGGTTTCTCTTTCCCAAACACAATATCTTTTACTTTCACAATTTTACTATTCATAGTTTTTGATGTCCTCTCTCCTCAACATATTCCTGACCCTCTCCAGATCCTCCGCGGTGTCAACTCCCGCGGTCTCATACCGCGTCTCTATTGTTTTTATTTTATAGCCATGCTCCAAAACCCGTAATTGTTCTAATTTTTCTTCATTCTCCAAAATTGACTTAGAAAGATTAGCATATGTGAGCAAAAAATCCCTTGTATACGAATATAGCCCGATGTGCTTAAAATACCTGGCGCTCATATCCTCTCCGGGGGTCTCATCCCGAATAAACGGTATCGGGCTCCTTGAAAAATATAACGCGAAAGCCCTTCTATCAATAACTACTTTAACAACATTAGGATCTGATATCTCCCTTTTTTCATGAATCCTCTTAATGAGCGTGGCCATCTTTATATCTCCCTCCCGCTCATACACCTGAGCCAGCGCGTCAATCATTGAGGGACGCACAAGCGGTTCATCCGACTGAACATTAACAAAAATATCCGCGTCAATCGAATTGGCGATTTCAGAAATCCTGTCCGTGCCTGAAGGATGCCCCTGTGAAGTAAAAACCGCTTTACCGCCGAATTTTTCCACGGCTTTAAAAACTTTCTCCGTATCCACCGCGACAATAACCTCATCAATCGCGCGCGCGCGTTTAACTCTTTCCCAAACGTGCTGGACCATTGGCTTACCATTTATGTCCGCCAAAACTTTTCCTTCAAACCTGGTCGAATGCCATCTTGCCGGAATAACTGCTATTATCTTCATATTAGCGTTTGGATACTATATGCTACTTTTTATTTTATCTAGCAATTCTTTTTTTTCTACAACTGCCACACCAATTTTACCTACAACTATACCCGCGGCGCAATTAGCTATATGCGCGGCAGTAATCGGCGGCGCGCCGCTTATCGCGGATAACGTGTAAACAGCTATAACAGTATCTCCCGCGCCTGAAACATCAAACACTTCCTGTGCCAGTGTAGGAATCTGCCGCGGGGTTTTCCCTCTTTCAAACACCATCATTCCATTTTCTCCAAGCGTTATTAACACAACATCGGCTTTAAGCTTTTTTAACAGCCTCCTACCGGCCTCTTTCAGTGCCGCATCATTGTCAATGAGAAGCCCCACCGCCACTCCCGCCTCGTGATGGTTTGGAGTTACCACACTAACACCTTTGTAATATGAAAAATGATTTTCTTTTGGGTCTACCGCTATAACCTTGTTATGCCTTTTCGCCAAAGGAACCGCCATTTTAAGAAGAGACGGCGTAATGACTCCTTTCCCATAATCTTCGATAATTATTCCATCACAATTTTTAATATTCTCTCTCAGGTAATCCTGCACTTGAAACAAAAGCTTGCCTGAAATATGGCCTATCTCTTCTCTATCGATACGAACAACCTGCTGATGATGCGCGATAACGCGCGTTTTAAGAATGGTAGTCCTGGTTTTATCGGAAATAATTCCCTGAGTGCAAATCCCCTGTTCTTTCAGCTTATCTTTCAATATTTCCGCGTTTTCGTCTTTTCCCACAATGCCGACAAGTAAAACTTTCGCGCCTAATTTCGCTAGATTATTAGCCACGTTACAGGCGCCGCCTGGCATAAAGCCTTCTTTTTTAACCCAAACTACCGGAACGGGCGCTTCCGGGGATATTCTAGAAACTTCTCCCCACAAAAATTGGTCAAGAAGCAAATCCCCAATTACCATTATCTTTTTTTTGTCAAATTTATCTATTATCGCCGATAACGCGGCGTATTTGTACCGTTTCATTCTTTACCTCCCACTCCTTTCCAAGGTATTGTCAAAAGTTTGTATCCAAATTTTTCTTAATCCTTTGCATCTAAAGCAGTTATCTAATATTAACTTCCCTCCCCCTTAAAATTCCCCCTTTGGAAAAGGGGGTTAGGGGGATTTTGTCATTTCTCTCCACAATCGATATGCATTTGATTTCAGATTCATTTTACAGTTCATCTTGTATTAAATCCCCCTGGCCCCCTTTTTCAAAGGGGGGAAAGTTCTGACGCTTTTTCAAAGAAGAAAAGTTCTGACGCTTTTTCAAAGAAGGAAAGTTCTGACGCTTTTTCAAAGACGAAAAGTTCTGACGCTTTTTCAAAGAAGAAAAGTTCTGACGCTTTTTCAAAAGGGTGGAAAAGATCTGCCCTTTTTTCAAAAAAGAGAAGGGAAACTACTTCACTCTTTCTTTCATAATTCTTTCATGTTATTTTTGACACTATCGAATTCCAACCTTGACAATATCACACTCTCTTCATATTTGTAAAGTTGTTTTTTTATGTCAAATTGCCTGTTTTTGTAATTTCGAGTAGTATCGCATTGTTTTGTGATTTTGTCAAATTTATTTTGATTTTCAATACACGGCTATTTTTTGATTAGTCCGTATTTAACGGAAATTGTTTTTATGATCTGGGAAAGCTCGGTAAGGCTTTTTTCATCAAATGGGTTTCCCTCCCAATATTTGGCGTCCATGGCTTCCGCTTCATTTCTGGCGGAGGGAATTTCAGGTTTAAAATAGAAAACAAATTCTTTTGGCGGGTATTTGGTTTTTTGTAAACTGCGTATGAGTTCTAAAGAACCTTGCGTTGATTGCAAGTCTATAAGGACAAGAGCGCTGTATAACAGGTATTGTATTGTCAAAGCTTTTTCTTTGGTATCGACTGTGTACGTCTGATAATATCCGCCGCATTTTGAAGGATCTTCCAGAAAGGCTGAAATCCGGCAGGCTATTTCTTCAATCGGCTCAATCAGCAAAATATCCGCGAGCGGTTTGCCTTTCGGCGCATCATATAATTTCATGCCTAACGAATGTTCTTTTCTTTCTTCGTAGCCTTTTTTGCTTAAGAGTCCCGCCACTTTTAATGTCAAAGTATTCATAGCAACCGGTTTCGAGATAAACACGTCACAGCCAAGGGCCAAAACCTTATCTTTGTATTCACTGTACCCAGTAAGAACAATAATTTTAACCTCTGGGCACTTGTCCTTGGCATATTTCAACACTTCAAGCCCTGATACCTTCGGCATCTCGATATCGAGCAACAATAAATCCAACGGTTCTTTGTCTATTATCTCTTTCGCGGCTTCGCCCGAATTGGCTATAACTGTTTTATACCCCTGGTTTAAGAAAACAGTGCTAAGAGTTGACGACACAATCTCTTCATCGTCAACAATCATCATTTTATATTCCATTCCGTATTCCCTTCCCGTCACTTAAGAGGCTCTGAATTGTCGATTTTAAGATTCTTATAAACGTTTTTTTTAAGGTCTTCCACAACCATCCCAGTTTCAAGAGCGGTTTTTTCAAGAGAAGCTAGCGTTTTTAACGCCTGCAAAAGGAATTCTTTCATTTCATTTTCATTCATATCTTCAACACGTTTTATTTTCGCCTTCTCTACGTTTGAACCTGCCTGAATGGTTATTTTATGCAAACAACACAAAACATCATGAAATTTTCTTCGGACGTCTTCTTTCATTTTGGTTCCTTTTGTTTGTTGTGGAGACGCGATAAATCGCGCCTCTACAGGGTTACTGTGGAAACGTCTCTATGGACGTTCCACTGGGGCGTCTCTACTCGCGATTAAATTCACATTAAGGCTTAAAAAGTTTTCGGCAATCACATCTCCCGTTTGAACCGGGTTAACAAGCCTGATGTCCTTTATAGCTTTCATCGCTTCTGAAATCATAAATTTCGGAATAGGTTTATCTGTTCTAACCGGTACCATTTTTATGGAAAGAGCTTGTGTTAATACCGTTGAGGTTAATATTCTAACAGGATTTTCAATTTCTGCCGAGGCATATTTTTTACCTTTAGGGCATTTATGCCCTGAGACTTTTGTTACTTTATAGTTTTCTGAGTTTATAGCTAAGATACATCCCTCGGGACATTCAGTACAGATTATTGTTTTCGTCATGTAATGCTCCTGAGGTATTCCGCCGCGAGGCGGCCGGCGATGGTGCTATCCTTTGAAACCGAATCAACAAGATCATACACCTTAAAAGCGTTCCCGCATACAAAAAGGCCATGGATTGATGTCTTGTTCAAATCATCCGAGACGGGCGTATTTGTTTTTTCATCAAGCACGACTCCCGCCATTTCTATGAGTTCATTTTCAGGGACAAGCCCCACGGAAATTAAAACAGTGTCACACTTAATTTCAAACATCGAACTCGGCACTTCGTTAAAATCATCATCCACCTTTACCACGCTAACCCCTTCAACCCTGCCTTTCCCATAAATCTTGAGTATTTTGTAACTGTAATAAACCGGTATGTCAAAATCCTCCACACACTGAATCAGGTTTCGCGCGAGCCCTTTTGTTTGTTTTTGAATTTCAATAATCGCTTTCACCTCGGCGCCCTCAAAAGTAAAACGCCGCGCCATAATCAGGCCGATATCTCCGGAGCCGGCAATTACTACTTCATTCCCCGGCAAAAAACCTTCGATATTGATCATTTTTTGCGCCAGCCCCGCGGAATACACGCCGGCAGGCCTTGTTCCCGCAATATGTATCATCTCACGGGTTTTTTCCCGGCACCCTGTTGCCATAATTATCGCTTTTGCTTTTAATTCAATCACTTTGCCGGGTTTAAAAAAAGTCAGCACTTTATCCTTTGTGAGCCGCGCCACCATTGACTTTAAACTAATTTCTATCCGCTCTATACCCTTAAGTTTTTTTATAAAACGATCCGCGTATTCAGGCCCGGTTAAAACCTCTTTAAAATAATCAACACCAAAGCCGGTATGTATACACTGATTCAATAACCCGCCTAAATATTGATCCCTTTCCAAAAGTAAAATATCTTTTACACCATTTTCACGCGCGGAAATCGCCGCGGCCATTCCCGCGCTTCCGCCGCCTACTATAACTAAATCCCGTTCAACCATTCGCCCTATCCTGTTTAATAATTTCCGACCCACGGCCTCTTTTTGTTATATCCACGGCCGCGCGGTTCTTTTTTTCAGCCAAAATTTTCATAAGCCGCGTGGTACAAAACCCGCCGTGGCACCTACCTGCCTGGGCTCGGGTCCTAAACTTTATCCCGTCGAGCGTGCTCGCTCCCCGTTCAATCGCGGCGTTTACCTCTTTTGCGGAAACCATTTCGCATCTGCAGACAATATCTCCGTATTCAGGATTTTCTTTAACAAGTTTCTTTGTTTTTGACAACCCCGCCGAGAATAAGTGAACTGTTTTTTTGCGGTATTTATGAAAATTTAATTTTCTTTTCATTTTCAAGCCGTTGTTTTTTAATATTTTCTTGACCAACAACGCTATGGCCGGCGCGGCCGTTAACCCCGGCGACTGAATTCCCGCGACATTTACAAACCCCGGCACCTTATCTTCATGACGAATAATAAAATCCTCACCAGCCGCCGGTCGCAGGCCCGCAAAATAAGCGATAACATCGCTTGCGTTTATCAAAGGTATCATTTTCCGCGCCCCGGCAATCACTTCGCGAAAACCTTCATCCGTGGTCGTCAAATCATATTTGTCTTTTACCTCTTCCGCGGTCGGGCCAATCATCGGATTTCCGTCAGCGGTTTTAATAACTAAAATACCTTTTGAATTTTTTGAAGGCAAAGGGAAAATAAGATGCCTGGTTAAATTTTCTCTTTTTTTATCTAAAAGAAATTCTTCACCCTTGCGCGGCTTTATTTGAAAATCTCCCACGCCAACCATACTCGAAATTTCGTCCGCGAAAAGCCCCGCGGCGTTAATGATATACCGCGTTTTAAATATACCCTTTGAAGTGAAAATTTCAAAATACGGTTTTTTGGAAGCTGAGACTAGGGGCACCGCGATATTTTCAACACGTGCTGACGTAAAAAGCTTTACCCCATTTTTTACGGCATTTTCACAAAGGTCGTATACTAACCGGTACGGGCTGATAATGCCGGCACTTGGCGCGTAAAGCACCGCGCGGGCTTCACTTGAGAGATTCGGCTCATTCTTTCTAAGCCATTCGGCGTTAACAATCCTGAGGCGCGGAACCTTTAACGCCTCCGCCCTTTCTTTTAACTCAAGCAGGGCGGGAATTTCTTCGTCCGAGAACGCCACTATCAACTCCCCCACTTCTTTGAAATCCACGCCAAGTTCTTTAGCTAGTTTTCGCGTAAGCAGGTTTCCCTGAACGCACAGTTTTCCTTTTAATGAATTCGGAGGATTTTGAGTGCCCGGATGGATAATACCGCTATTCGATTTTGAAACTCCAAAAGCGAGCTCTTCTTCTTTTTCAAGAAGCGCGACTTTCAGTCTATACCGGGAAAGTTCCCGCGCGATTGAAGTCCCCACAACCCCCGCGCCAATAATCGTTACATCATACATACTCATAAACGCAAATCCCTCTTAATCTCCCTTTGTCAAAGGGAGAAATTTGATGTTTGTTCAACGAGAAAGCGTCCGTTTGACCGCTTCGCCCCATTCCGCGTAAAGTTTTAACGCGGTTTTTTTTCGCATTTTTGGAACAAAGATTTTATCCTCTTTCCATAACTTTTTAATTTCATCCGTGTTTTGCCAATAACCTACCGCGAGGCCCGCGAGATACGCCGCGCCTAAAGACGTAGTTTCAACAATTTCCGGCCTAACAACTTTAACTCCCAGGATATCCGCCTGAAACTGACACATAAAATTATTCGCGGCCGCGCCTCCGTCAATTTTTAAACCGCGTATCGCAAGAGCCGAATCTTTCCGCATAGCCTCAATCACATCTTTTGTCTGATAACACATCGCTTCAAGCACGGCTCTGGCAATATGGTTTGAATTCACCCCGCGGGTAATACCAACAATGCTTCCGCGCGCGTCCGGATCCCAATACGGCGCCCCCAGCCCGACAAACGCCGGCACGAAGTACACACCCGCGTTATCCGCGGCCGATTTTGCCATTTTTTCGGATTGAGCCGCGCCAGTAAGTATCTTTAACCCGTCCCTCAGCCATTGAATCGCCGCGCCGGCTATAAACACCGCGCCTTCAAGCGCGTATACCGGCTCGCCGGACGGGCCGCATGCCAGAGTTGTAATAAGGCCGTGTTTTGAAACAAAACGTTTCGCGCCGGTATTCAGCAAAACAAAACAACCAGTTCCATAAGTATTTTTCATCTCACCCGGCTGAAAACACGTCTGGCCGAAAAGCGCCGCCTGCTGGTCTCCGGCAATGCCGGATATGGGAATACCCGCCTGAAGCCTGCCAATCTTTACTGTTTCGCCGAAGAAATCTGAGGACTTCTTTACCTCGGGAAGTATTTGTGCCGGAATACCAAATTTTTTAAGAATATCTTCATCCCACCGCAATTTTTCAATGTTAAAGAGCATCGTACGCGAGGCGTTTGTGTAATCAGTTGCATGGGCTGACCCGCTAGTCAATTTCCACAAAATCCATGAATCAGTCGTGCCAAACCGGATTTTGCCGTTTTTTGCTTTGGCTAAAACTCCCTTCACATTTTTCAATATCCATTCAATCTTTGTCGCGGAAAAATACGCGTCAACCGGAAGCCCTGTTCTTTTTCTAAAAAATTCAAATTCACTTTTTTCGCGCTTTATTTGATTGCACCGCGCGGCCGTTCTCCTGCACTGCCACACAATCGCATTGTAAACAGGCTTGTTTGTTTCCGCGTCCCACATAAGAGTTGTCTCGCGCTGATTTGTAATCCCTATCGCGGAAATAGAATCTTTGGGAACTTTTTTAAGGACTTTTTGAATTGAACTCTCAACACTTTTCCAAATCTCTTCCGGGTTGTGTTCTACCCACCCCGGACGGGGAAAATATTGCGGAAATTCCTGATACGCGCTCGCGATTCTTTTTCCATTTTTGTCATAGATTACAGCCCGGCTTCCGGTTGTCCCCTGGTCTAAGGACAAAATATATTTCATTATCATCCCCTTTTAAAAATCCAAGAAAGAATATCCTCAAACACTTTTTCTTTTCCCGATTCTATCGAAAGAGCGTGCAGCATATTCGGATATCGAAACATGGCCTTATCTTTAATTTTTAAGACGTTAAAGATATTTTCACTCACGCGCGAATCTACTAATTTATCATTACCCGCGAGCAAAAACAAAACAGCGGTTTTGATTTTATTTTTTACTATTCCCGCCCTTGCCTGGGCAAGAGCTATGTTAAACAAAAGTTTTGATGTCGCCAGCCGATGTTCCCGAGAATCGGAATCCATTTGTTTCTGATACGCTTCGTCACTCGTGCACATTTCAGGATTAAACGGCATATTAAATTGTTTTTTAGGATTGTAGAGTAAAGACAAAAAAATCGCGGTATAACTCAGGAGGGAAAACTTCATTCTATTCAAAAAAGCGGGAGAAACACATATAAGCCCGTTAAATAAATCCGGCTCCAGCGCCGCGAGCATAAAAGCAATCAACGCCCCCATACTCTCGCCGAGAAGAAAAACCTTCGTCCCCGGATTTTCTTCCTGGATAATTCTTAATAACCGGCGGATATCATCGTAATAAACATCAAACGAATCCACGTGCCCGCGTAAACCTTGGGTTTCTCCAAACCCACTAAGCTCTACCGCGTAGGAAGAAATATTTCGCGCCAGAAAAAAATCCGCCAAAAACTCCCACCTGGCGCTATGCGCCCCCAGCCCGTGAATCAACAGCAAAACAGCCCCCGGCACCGGCGCCTGCCACCGCCTATAAACAACACCCGTTTTTTTATCCGTCACAACCGGAAGCATACCGCATTATAACACTGTCATCATTTTTTTTGTTAAAATTTTTTCTCTTGAATGGATTTAACCAGGTTAAACTCAATTAGTCTAACCTGGTTAAATTACTTTTTCTTGAGCTAACGCGATTACTCTGGTATAATAAATTGTGAGAAACCTGTGATGTACTCAAAAAAACGTAATTTTTGTTTTAAACTCATAGCCGTGGAAGTGGTATGCCTGATACTACTCAACAATATCTCATGGGCCTGCCCGCAGACATCTCTTGCTTAAAAAACTGCTCTTCAGGTTCCAACGCGTCTCGACACAAGTGAATTTAAAGAAAAATTTCAAACTAAATCTTTTTTACTAAAACATTTCAAAAAACCTTTTTCTGTCTGGGAAGGTTTAAAATTATACTGTCCAACAATTGTAGTTATGGCACTCTTTTTCATACTGATTCAATTTTTTCTTCCCGAAAAATTGCTATTAGAACTACTGGGTTTTGGTAACCTATCCGCGTACTTTAAGATACTAAGCTGTACCGATTTAAAAATCATCGTGAATTATAACGTTTTTTTGACGGGCGGGGAATATTTCGCTCAACTTATAAACTTTGCATCAAACAAAAAAACTCAACCTGACTCTGACTTAAAGTTTAAAATCGATTGGCGAAAAATCAAAGCGGTCTTTTTGTTAACAAACCTTTTTTATTGCTGGTTTTGGCCGTTTACTTACACAATTTGGCTTAAATCCATTCCCCCTTACATGATCGGCCTCGCGGATCAGCCCTTTACCGGGCTTATCAGTATTTCTCTAGCTTTTCTAACATATAGTCTTGTTGAAAAATTTTGGCCCAAAGATAATGAGCCGCTAAAGAAACAAACTTTACGACAAATCATTCAAGGAAAATCGCTGGAATTCGTACAAACTCTTCGATGGGCTTTTCCATGTTGGGTCATAGCATTAGGCGGTATATTTGGACTACCCAGCATCGGAATTTCAATAAGTTTCTCAACCAAAAACGCGCTTGTATCATTTTGCGAAATACCGTTCGCTATCTTTATGTTTTGTATGGCTTATAAGGAAAGCGCTAAAACTCACAAATTACAAATAAAACCATGGGTAAAATACGCGACTTTGGCGGTACTCGCTTACAGCACCGCTTTCTTCGCGGTCAATTGGTATTTCACTTTCTCCAAGCACGTTGCTCCCTGCATACTCACAGTTCTAGGAAGTCTTCTATATTCATCAATACTTTATTTCGGATTCAAAAAACAAAAAATCACAACTACCGGCAATGATCTTTATCCCGCGGCGCCCTCCTCTGAAACTGCCGTCCCCTGGAACTTCCCGACGCACCCAAATACCGTGTATCAAACATCGCCGGAAGAACAACAAAAAGTGATCTTGGAACCTATCACAGCTTCTGATAATGACATTGAAAATGCTCTTACACTTACGGACAAACTGATTCCGGCATCTTTTCAAAAAGATGAAATCTATGAACTAAGATACAACAAAATAAGATTTGATGAATACAGCCTGAAAGCCGGATTGGAACCGCGTGTAAAAAATTCACCCGAGGCGTTGCTTCAAGCCTATGTCGATTTATTGCGAACAAAAGCTCCTGACCCTAAACGTATCACGATAATCCCCTGCTGCAACGAAAACATTCCCTTATTAGCGCTATCCCGTTACGTTTCAAAAGATTCAAAAATCCCGATCGGCGAAGGCAGTATCAACATTGAAGGCAATTTAGACGGCCAGTTATTGCGGATAGTGGGCATGCTGAATATCGTATTCGCGGTATCTCACATTCCAATTGATATATCCGCGGACGAAATGAGCGAATACAACTGCTTAATAGATTTTATCGAAAAACAATACAAAAGAATAACAGGTAAGGCCATATCTCTAGGAAACGCGCCAAACTTTACCCGCCACATAATCATCCCCCAAGCCCAAACGCTCCCTACAAGTTCTTTAGAAGAATACTACAGACTAACCATCCAACAACTAAACACCGCCGCGTAGTAAATACCTATACCAACTCTTTCACATATATTCCGATCTCTTTACTGATTATATGTTGCGGATGGTATCCGCCCATTGTAAAATAAGTTCCGTTGCCTTCAATAAGAACAGAATTGACTTTTTCACCTGTTGACAAATCGAATATCTGTATTTTTATTTCAACTTCGTCCAATTTTCCGTTCCATTCTGTGACATAATCTTTCCAATTCAAAATATCTGTTTGAACATAATATTTGAATAACTCGGGGGACATCATACTTAATTGCTGATATTTGCGTTCACTGCAATTAAATACTCTGTCCCCCGAGTTATCCAAAAACAAAAAAAATACCAATCACGTCCTTGCTTCGTTTTACAAGCTTCTTTCAACATCTCCAACTATTTGCTTCATAACTTGCTGCAACGACCTTTGAAGAGTTGTACCATAGCTCTTAGACGTGGCTGCCCAATTGAGAGCAGTTGCTTTACCAGAGTAAGTCTTATTAATTACAACTTTACTCCCCACTTTCAAAATAATACTGACAATAACCTCACCTTCATAATTGAAATTCGCCGTGCAAAACACTCTCACAATTTCACCCGATATTTCGTTATCAGACTCTTTAACTGTAACCTTATACCCAGCGTTGTTTAATTCCAATTTCAACGCGTTAGTAACCCAATCCGCAATATCCGTGGTAGTTACAACATCGGCTGTCTTCATCCCAAAACCATTCCTCACATTTCCAATAACATCTTTATCAGGCCTTACGTCACTAATCTTTTCTACTCGTATTCTAACGTCTTTTTGTGAACAAACGGGAGTTATGGCTGAATATTCCAGTTTTGGTCTTCTTGTGCCGAAAGCGCATCCTGATGCCATAATGGAACTTAAAACAGTCAAAACTGCCACAAAACTAATGATTCTCTTCATCATATCCTCCTATCCTAGAGTAGCCTTTTTAAAATAAACTTACTAAAAAAGCACCGCGATTTTTCCGCCAATTTCTAACGAATTGTTTTCCGGTTCATACGCGGAACCAACGTATGACCCACTGTAGGTAATACTCGCTCCTTCCGATTCGCCAATACTCCAATATCTCACAAAAGGTTCTACAACTATACCCGCATTTTCCCATTCCTTTATTACCTTTATCGATCCTCTAACTCCCCAGCCGTCATTTTGGTCGTTGTTAACAACGTTTAGTCCCACCGCGACATCTTCATAATGGCTTTTCTGCAATCCATACCAAAAGAGATCATATTCGACCAACCCTCCAATAGACCATCCATTTTCAAATTTCGTGATAATCTCCACCCCTATTGGACTATAGAAATAATTCGATTCTCTATCGTACCCATATACATCAACTCCCGCGTTATCACTCAAGTACCTATATCCAAAACCCACATAAGGAGTAAAAAATGTTGCATCTAACATTGAAATGTCATATCCAATCAACCCTCTGGCCTCTATCATGTAGTCCAATATACCATTTATTGTGTACGGTGTGCCATCTGAGAGTTGTCCATCATAATCTACCTTCCCCATACTACCTTTCACCTCTGCCTTTGCCATAAACATATCGTGATAAGTATAAGACCCAACTATTCCATACATTGCACCTGTTTCATCCATTACATCGGGTTCTTCGTACTTGATGTATGATATTTCAGTTCCTAATTCCACTGTGTGCTTCTGCAATTCTACTTCAGCCAAAACATTTCCCGCGCTTGCAAGAATCAAACATATCGTCATTGTCAATAGCCTTTTCATTTTTTCGCCTCCGTTTTGAATTCCAAACCTATTCATTCACATAAACTCCGACCTGTGACGTTATTTTCCCAGCCCTCCCTTCGTGTTTACGCTATCGTTCACAACGCAAACCCACATTGCTAAAGATATCCCTAGTTGACCTTAATCAGTTGTTCTTTTAAATCCTCCGGGACCTGATCTATGGTTGCGATTTTCAAACTTTGTCCTGTAGTAACTGTGTTTACTTGTTCAGATAGTGTTATTATTATCTCCGGAGGCAATTTCCACATATTGCCTGTTAATGGATCTACAATCAGTAAACCAATTAACCCACCAAAAATGATATTGCCAAAATACCAACCATCTATACCAGCCCTAACTTCTGTGGTCTGTTCTTCGTATCCAGTTTTTGAATACATAATAGTATATTTTTTGGGATGGAAATACGCTTCTCCTGAAGACAAAGAAAGTGTGGTTGGTGTTCGACCCTTGTATATCTGTTTCCCTGTTTCGTCCTTTATAATGATTGTTGCTTCGTCCGGATGGCTGTTGAACGTAACTGGATACATATTTTTGCTGACAATACTCGCACAACCTGTTAGAAAAATTACTACCGCCAACGTTCCCGCAATGATACCTTTACTTTTCATAACTCGCCCCTTTGTTTGTTAATAACAATGTTGCTCTACCTATTCTTCTCGGGGATCATTATTTCATATCTTTATATTTTTGTCAATAAAAAGTTTTAAATCTTTAAACTCTGATGTCTTCATTCCATAATTCAGGGTTTTTGTTGATAAACTCGTTCATTAGATTAACGCAAGTTGGATCTTGGAGTACCTCAACTTTTACGCCTTTGGACCGCAGTAATTCTTCTTCTCCCATGAATGTTTTATTTTCTCCAACGATCACGTGAGGAATACTGTACAGTAAAATCGCGCCTGAGCACATTGAACATGGGGAAAGAGTAGTGTAAAGTACCGATTCCCGATATACGGACACCGATTTTCGGCCGGCGTTTTCCAACGCGTCCATTTCCCCGTGAAGAATAACACTTCCTTTTTGCACACGCCGATTATGCCCCCGCCCAATAACTTCGCCTCGATAAACAAGAACAGAACCAATGGGGATACCACCTTCTTCCCTCCCCTTCTTCGCCTCTTCAATCGCGGCTTGCATAAATTTATTCATATCTTATTTTATTTGCACACAAAAATGCCTCGTACCATGGTTGTCGTTCATAATATCAGTTAACACAATGTCTATCCAACACAAAAACTATCCATAGTGTCAATAATTATGGACACTTTCTACAAGTAGAGACGCGATAAATCGCGTCTCTACGGGGGGGGGGGGCGTTAAAGATCCCTCCCCTCACTTCGTTCGGTCGGGATGACATGGACGAAATTTCAGGGATGACAATCTTGAAAATGCCCAAAATATGTTACAACGACTTAACCATCGCGTTTAATCTGTCGTTGAGGCGGGGAAGATCTTCCAGGTTGATTTTTTCTATTTTGATACACACGATATACGCCAGTGGATTCTCTTTTAGTGATTTAAGATTTATCACTATGTCCGTGTCTTTATCATTATCCATAAGTATGCTACATAAATTCATAAACGCGGTTTCGTTGTCAATTAAATACGCGGTTCCCAATCCAATTATGGCCTCGAGCTGTACAATATCATCCGCCTGCAATTGATCTCTATTTGAAAATTTTGTGTAAATTACGCGCGTTTTGTTATCTTGCAAATCACGTTGTTGTCTTGGCTCTAACTCATTATACGGCAAAATTATTACAGTGCTCTCTTTTTCGTTTTCTTTATCCTTAGCAAACGCGACAAGTTCTTTTAATTCAACAAACTCAACTCTGTATGGACAATTTCGATACATTTTCTCAATACGCGCGAGTGTAACTGCCTGTCCGGGTGCCGCGTAACCTGACCATAATTTAATCGTATATGTTTTTTTAGTGTCAGTAGCCTCTGCCGCTTTTTTATGCCAACTATGGGCAATCTGCATCCGCACACATTCTTTTACCAACGGCATTTTATCATCAGGGATACTAAAACATCCCATCGGGACATCCGTTCGTTTGTCTTTTCCTACGCGAAATTTTATGTTATACACCGCGGCAATGTTGCTTTCCGTCTCAGCTTCAGTATCCCCTTTAAAAACAGGATTAAGCCGATACACACCTCTCTCCGGTTTTATGAGTACATTGAGCGCTGTTAATACTCCTATCTCCATATCCACTGTTGAACGAGAATACGTATCTTCTTTTATCTTCTTCCGCAATTGGTACAGGCCCTTTTTACTAAATCTATTAAATTTAAATTTTTTAAAAATTGTACGTAACGCCGCTCCAGGAGATCCGGTTGTGATATTCTTTAAAAAGAAATCTTTTGACTCAAGGTTCCATTCTTTCATTAATTTCAGCAATTCGGGTATAACTACAACCTTTTCCTTACGCTCAACTTGCCTACCACTAAAATTATCACATAAAGCGGCGACTCCCGAATAACTTTTTAGATTTCCATCCCCTTTTAAAGACACGGCTATTCGGTGTTCAAATACCATTAGCGCGGTTTCGTCCATTTCCAGTCGTTTCTTCATCTCGTTTATTGTTTTGTCAATCATATTTTCCATTTCTAATACATCATGCCCTCCATCATTTGAACTGACTGTTTTTTCTTTTTCATCTCCGTTATTATTTTCGTAAGGGGTTTCCTTCTCTGACTTAGTTAAATCACTAATCATTCTGATAATACACCTAATTTTCTCAATTTCCCGAACTTTCATGTCAATACACTCCGCCAGTTCCTCCTCCGGCATCGACATCCTTTTTTGAACATCAATACCCGCGACATTACATTTTTTATTAAAAATACGCATCTTTTCCTGCATATTGTCTTTTATTTTGATCTGATGGGCATTATCCCTGGCCCACCTGGTAATGGACGACTGTATCCACACATATACCCCTGTTGAAAACCTTGTTCCAAGATACGGCAAATATTTATCACTGCCTTTAATCAAACCTTCATGCCCGACACTTATTAAATCCATTAAATCCATGCCTTCATAATAACGTGCCCGCTTCTTTGCTAGCGAGTACACAAGCCTCCAATTACAGTTAATAAGGATATCCCGCGCTTTTTCATCTCCACATCGGGCTAGTACACCTAAGGCAATCTCACCCAACCTGGTAAGCCGAGGATACTTAGACATATCGCTCATATATGCCGTTATTTCATCTGAATCTTTTCTGCCGCGCGACTCGTACGTCTTCGCGTTCTTGCCGCTAAAGATAAATTTTACTTCATCCGGAATCGATTCAAAAAAAGACCTTCCTGCTGAAAATAATGCTTCCTTCCCTTCACCGTTATAACATAGAAACTTCGAAACTTTCAGTGCCATATCAGGTGTTTTCAACGTGGCCGGAAATTCTGCTAAAACAGCTAAAACAGCACAATTGATATAAACTTGATACGGTAAAGCGTGTTCATCAAAATCCAGATATCCCAATATATCCACAAACAGTTTTTCTGTTTCTTCATGTGTTTTCCCCATTAACGCGTGAAAATAATTCTTCTCTTTAGTTGTATCTTTTTCTTCGATAAAAGCGTTCCCCAAACTACTTAAGTTAAAAGCGATCCGTTTATCAAAAGGGATGCCTCCCGGGAAATTTATCATATAATTTACTGTATTCAAAAATTTTGCCGCCTCCACGTTGTTGGGAGCCGTTTTGAGAAAATGTGTTAAAATACTTTTTGCCTGATAATAAAAACTCTTATTCATTAATTCTCTGGCGTTAAAAATATCTATTTTCTCTATCGGTATCAATTTTTTGTAGTAACCATTTCTTACCAGAACTACATCCGGAACCCTGTCTATATTTTTTCTATATTCTGCGGCGTTATGCACACAAATCCTGTATCCATATTTGGCATCCGCAACCGGCACAAAAACAAGTTCTTCAATGGGATGCCCTAATTTTTTTTCGTATCCATTTAATTCACCCAACCGTGTTAGCGTGTATTCTCGCCCTCGATAATTCATCTTTATATTTCCGAGTTTATGGATTTTACACTTATAGTAAAACTCGCGCGGAACAACGGGATTTCCATAAACATTGTTGTTTCCAAGGACATAATCTAAAAATGCCATTCTTTCAAAATCCGCATCTTTACATTCTTCCAGTATCCGAAAAAAATAATATCTCGCCAGCACAGTATTGTCTTTTGAGATATGTATATACGCGCCATAATCTTTGTCCTTATCAATCTTAATGGACGCCATAAGGGGTAAATTAACGGATTGAAAAACATCTTTAGCGACATCTTGCAGGCTTAACACAATAGTTCTTTGTTTGGTTAAAATTTTATGCAGGATAATAGCGAATTTATCTTCTGACAATTTTTTCACAATCCGTTTACCGACCCTGTCTTTTGCTTCAATCTGCCCTTTTTCTTTGTAATATTTTCTTATATCGAAACACATCAGATCTATGGGGCGAAAAAGGCGAGCTTTATCTCCTCGAATTTCACGCGCGGTTTCTTTATCGAAATATTTGTACGTAACTATAGGGGTTCGGCGTGCTTCGGGTTGTTCCTTGAAATCTTTTTCGGAATACACATTAATTATCTGACCATGATTCGGATCCTTTTCAACACATATCATAGCCATGCTATCCGCGTCTTTTCTTTTCATATATACCCCTGGGATAGACAATGTAACAACTTTTTCGTGCGGAGTACCCTGCATAAACGAAATAATACAAACATAACGCTTTTCATCTCGTTTTAAAATCGCCGCTTTAACCGGCCTATTAAATATTTTTAACTCCTGCCCCTCTTTGCTCCGTATAATATCTAAAACATTCAACCTGACCAATACAGCCCTTGTATTCTCGCTGTTCTTGTGTTTTCTCTCTTTCCAGTATTGATAAGTCTTAATTGGAATCGAATTCTCTTCTCCAACATATTCATCGGACAAATAAATATTGATAACCTGTCCATGGTTTTTATCATCCTCAACCAAAACAACCACTTCTTTACCAATATTTTCCATTTTTCCAGACGCAAAAAATTCACTGCCACGACAGGGAAAATGTGTTTCTATCCCCGGAGGAATTCCCACCCATATAGTACCGTTATTATGTATCGTTGTTTTATACGGCCTTTGCAGTGATATTATTTTCCCGGAATCGTATCTAGGAAAATCATAATTCACATAAATGATATCCAGAGCCGCCAGATTAACTTTTTCTATACCACTCTTTTTTGTTGAATATTTGAAAGTTACAATGGGATTCGTTGTCCTGGCTAATTTGTAATCCTCCAGGTAATGGCAGTTTACTACTAACCCGTGATTTATATCTTCTTCCGCCAAAAACACGACTGTTGTCTGTTCAAGATCTTCTTCATGTCCGGATAAAATAAAACTAAACCGAGCGCTTTTCCCCCTACTTTTAAAACACTTACGTTTCCCGAGATTAACCCTTGTTATTACATAATCTCCATCTTTGAGCCCTTTTCCCGAATGGTGCCATTCAATTATGCGATCCACAATATCCGGAGCCGAGGCCTGGATTACCGACGCCTCCGGCAAAGCCGCTTTGTAAAAATTATATCCTCTCTCTAACGCTTCCGTTATTTTCTTCTTTCTTATCCGCGCGTCTTCCTTCGATATAAACAGCCCCTCTCTGAAATAGTTATATCGATTAGCTTTTATTACCTTCTCTATGGCCCAATAAAACCGCGCTTCTTTAACCTGCACTTCATCTAAATTACAATCCTCCAATGTGATAAAGCCATTTTGCACCATAAACATTATCTCTAACGCTTTCGCTACCATATCGTTCAGCAAAAAATCCGCTGTTAGATGTTCCGGTTCCTTCCCGTTATGACAAAGGCCGTAGTAATATTGTTTTATCTGCCCGTTACTGAGCAAAAGATCCTTTATCGCGTCATACCTGTATCTGTCGCTTTCCCTCAATATCTGCATCAAGGCTTCTATATCCTCATGTATAATTATCCTAATCAGTCTGGTTTCATCCGCCGCTACCTCTTCCGAAACAAGATACTTCCATGATTCTAACAATACCGCGTCCGCTCTATATCGTTTTAGCAAAGCCCTGTCTTCATCATCGCGGGCCACAATAATCCGGCCCCGTTCCATTGCCGCGCGAATCTCCAACTTAATCATCGGAATCTGAGACGACATCCACGGAGCTATTGCCCCTGCCTCATCATTTAAAAACAAAGCAAAAATGATAAAAACTTTGGTTGCACTAACTAATAATGATCTAAATAAGTGTGTACGTTTCATTACATATGGCGTCCATATACAAATTTGCAAAACTTTTATTATACCACAAGAAAGTTGGTTTTGGGTAGAAATTCTTAGATATGATTAGAATTGGCGAGATCTTGACAATTCTTTGCTGGCGAATAACTTGATAATCTATTCCTTCAAATGCTTTTATGTTTTTTTTCGCGGATATTAATGGTAGTTTAGGCATAAGATAAAGGGGGCATAATGGGTGACCCCTATCAGCCTATCAGCTCAAGGAATGTCTACTTCAACGTTGGTTTAACTATTCGCTAAAAACCGTTTTATTTGATCGTGATTACCGGCTATCATGGCAACACATTGTTCGCCATTTTTTCTTATCACAATCCGTATATTTCGTTCTCCCCCAGCTTCATAAAACGGTTTTTTTAATTGTTTATAAAAAAATCGCGGGGCTATATTCTGTGCTTTCAACAAATTGCAATTGCTAGAATAATAGACAGTCAAGGCTTCCAATATCCTCCCGACCACCTTCTTTTGTTCAGAACCCAAGATTTTAAGGCTTCTATTAAACGATGGACAAAAATAAAGATACAACGACACTGCTTAACCCTTTCCCTTTTTCAGCTTGTTGATAAATTCCATTGTCACACGTTTCTCTTTTCCCTTTTCTCTCAACGCCAAAGTCTCTAATTTTTCATATTCCTCTTCTGTAAATACTCTCTTTTTTGTTTCAAGAGGAACAAGCTCTATCCCATTCTTCGAAACCGTTACATCAAACATACATCCTTTTTTTAATCCCAAAGCGGTCGTTATCCTTATAGGTATCGTTATCTGATGCTTAGCTGTCATTGTAATAGTCATATTCTCCACCTCCACAATAAGTGTACCATATTGCAAGGAAATCGTCAAGGACGAAAGTAAGGAATTTTCTAAAGGCCGCCCTATGAAAAAAATCCGAGGGCAGGCATAATGGGTGACCCCAATCCCATCTGCCGGATGTTATGAATAAGCTGGTGTAATTCGGGGTGTAATTCGGGGGACACAATACTTATGTAATTCGGGGGACACAATACTTAATTAGTTATTCTTTCTCGCACCAAAATTAAGTATTGTGTCCCCCGAATTATTTGCCATGATGTCGGATTGTCTCTTGTGTATTTGTCAAACACTTTCATTATAGCCCCAGCTTTATCTTTTATCTTCTTGCCTAAACCCTCCGATACCTCGTTCCCCTTCCTTGTCCGGTTCTTTTTATCTTGCCGAGCTCAACCAGCCGCTCAAGCGCTTGGCGCACTGTCGGCATAACAATGCCTGTAGCTTTTACAATATCGCTTGGGCTGCTAATTTCAGCAATAGCGAGATATTGCCAAACCTCGTTTTGCTTTGGTGATAGTATGTCTTCAATGCTTTCTTTTTCAAGAAGGAATAACGCTTTATCACCCTGCTCTTTTATAAGAGATGTAAAAAAATTAAGCCAAGGCGAAATAGTTTCGCGAACGGTCTTAAATGTTTCTTGTGATTTACGCAAAGCGATATAATATTCATCCTTTCTTTTTTCAACTAATTGCTCGTGCGAAACATACTGTACGAATAAATATCCCGATCGCAATAGGAGTAAATTAGTAAGCACGCGAGAAAGACGCCCGTTGCCGTCTTCAAAGGGATGTATTTTTAAAAACTCAACAATAAAGT
>JBDRBY010000045.1:0-30751 GCA_043822245.1 Candidatus Omnitrophota bacterium | reverse complement strand
ATGATTCCACAAAATAATGATATGAGAATTGAGGTTTCAACAAAGTGTAATTACAATTGTGTGATCTGTCCGCATGGTAAGCTTACCCGTAGAAAAGAAACTATGAGCTATGAGCTTTTTAGAGAGATTGTTGATAAGATCCTTAGAGAGACTAAACAGTACACAACGCTTACTTTCCCGGGTATGGGTGAGCCTTTGTTGGATGAGACACTGGACGAGAAAATAAAATATGTAAAAAATCTCAAGCCGGAGATAGAGATCTTAATGCTCACAAACGGTTATCTATTGACACCGGAACGGTTTAAGTCTTTGGAAGAACTTGGAGTTACCTCAATCAGGGTAAGCCTTTATGGCCATGACGCTGAGACTTATTCCAGGGTCCATGGAGTGAAGAATAAAGAAACTTTTGAGATGGTAAAACAAAATCTTATAAAAATCTGTGAGATAAAAAATAAAACACAGCTTTTACTCACGTTTAATGTTGTTGAAGGTGTGAATGATAATATGCTTGAAAACTGGATCGACTTTTGGGCAAGGAAGGCGGATTTAGTGGAAGTATGGCGGCCCCATAATTGGGTAGACGCTAAAAAGTATCGGGAAGTTCAAGGTGTTAAACTTAAGTCTTGCGGCAGGCCCTTTAACGGGCCACTGCAGGTTCAGGTTGACGGAACAGTCAATATGTGCTGTTTTGATTTTGACGGAAAATTGACGATAGGGGACCTGAAGACACAGACGTTAAAGGAAATTTTTTCTTCACCGCTGTATGAAAAGATAAAAAAATGCCATGAAAGCGGGAATTATAAACAAAGCGGTTTAATCTGTGAAAATTGCGACCAGCGCAACAGCAAAAAATCCGATGTTATGGTATACAACTCAAAATTCGACATAAATGAACGCGTAAAAATGCTTTCAACAACATACAACAAAGTAATCAATTAAAAAAACAATTGGGGACACTCCTTGCAACTCCTTTGTTGGCAATGGTTTACAAATAAATAAAACAAAGCTTAACTGTGAAAACATTTATCCATAACATATTGTTGCTAAAGGAGTTGCAAGGAGTGTCCCCAATGACCAAATGACTAAATGAGGTGCATAAGATTAATGAAAGAAGTTGTATTCGCTAATAATTTAAATACGTTACGCGCTTTGGGGGAGTCTGACCCGGCCGATGCGGTTCGATATTTTGTAATAGATCAAAATACGAGGACGGATTCTGTTATTAAATTTCTTCGGCAGGATAAAAGCTTTGTTGAGATAGACAGTAGTTTGCTGAGTGACTTTAGAAAGGGGTTTTCTAAGAAGTTTGTTAACTTTATTGCTGATTTAAATAGAGCAAATCAGTCTCTTTTTTGGTGGGCGCTTAATTTTACGAATAAAAATCCCATTTCCACGCCCCTATGTGACGAAGTGTTTCAGGTTTTGAGTGTCGTACATCTAATCCTGAATAAGGACATTGAACGCTTGCTGGTAATAACTGATAATGCCTATATCGTGAAACAATTCGCACGATATGCCGTTGGAAAACAAATAAAAGTGATTAGAAGCGTGTCCTCGGAAATCAGCATGAGAGAACTGGTTATGAAACGTACTCCGGCGGGGGTTGTGTACGCTTTTGTAAGAATGGCGGGCTGTTCTATATACGCGAAGTTGTTTTGTCCAATAAAGCTCAAAAAGAAAGGGAAACAAACCGCTATATTTTCAATCTTAAGCCAAAAATCCTTTGATAAAACCGGCAGATATTGTGACGTGTATTTCGGAAAATTTCTCGACTATCTTCATGAAAAGGGCCGTGATTTTATCAGCGTGGTTATCGTGAGGCCGAGAGAATACAAAGAGATGTTACGGAAAGCATGGGTACGTCCTTTCTGTCATTCCCGCGAAAACGGGAATCCATACATCCTCCCGCTTGAATACTTCCTTAGATTTAAAGATCTACTTGTTTGTTTTTGGCACGGGGTAGTAAAATACTTTTCTCCTGTGAAAATAGCGGGAAGAATCGCGATTGATGATGTTAATTTTACCTATCTGGTTAAAAAAAATATACGGAAAGATTACGAAACTCCGTTTTTTTTCGATAACCTGCGGATTTATTACGCTGTAAAGTCGTTCGCGAAACGTGTTTCTCTGGATAAGTTTTTTTATCCTTTTGAAAACAGGCCTTTTGAAAAGATGATTGTGCTCGCGCTTAAGAAGGTCTCAGACGCGTGTATAGTCGGGTATCAGCACGCGTCCATATCCTTAAGACACACAAATTTTTTACTTGCTGAAGGAGAATCCACTTTTACGCCTTTGCCGGATTCAATCATTACTATGGGAGAAGAGACCAAAAAGGTTTTAGAAAAATATGGAAAATTCCCGTCTAGTTTGCTAAAAGCCGGATGCGCTTTGCGGCAGGCACCGTTCAGAGGAGAGCTTAAGCCAAAAAAAGATGAAATTAAAAATATATTTGTCGCTCTCGCGACAAATATAGCGGAATATGTTGAAGTAATCAGATTTTTGAACGAGGCTTTAAAAGAAGACAATCGTTACAACATCTGGATACGTCCGCATCCTGTTTTTTCTCTGGAAGACGCGATAACGATTACAGGCCGTCCGGTTTTTACTTTTCACAAGGCGGATAACGAAACCCTGGATGAATGTTACGCGTGGGCGGATATCATTCTATACGTGCATTCTACCTTGTCAATTGAGGCCTTAGCAAGAGGAATCCCTGCTGTTAATTTAAAAATCAACAGTTCCTTAAATCCGGATCCATTATTCAGTTTTAATGATTTCAAATGGATTGCTGAAGATCCGAATTGTTTAATTCCCAGGATAAAGAAGATTGAGGCTCTTAGTGTGGAAGAATTCTTCAATCGCCGTCAAAAAGGCGCTGATTATGCAAAGAATTACTTTGCCAAAAAAACAAGAAGGGGACACTCCTTGTAATTTGTTGCCCTGCATAGAGTTACAAATAAATATTGACGTGCTCTGTCGCACCTGTTAAACTAAATACACTATGGCTAGAATAATAAGAAAAAATCAAATTGAAGAAACCCTTACTTACCATATATTTAATCGGGGTAACGCAAAATTGGAAGTTTTTCATGATGATTATGACTATCAGTATTTTTTAAAGGTAGTTAAAAAGTATAAAAATCTCTATAATTTTGAAATTTTTCATTGGGTGTTGATGTTTAATCATTTTCATTGTGTTTTGACCATAGAGGTGCCGAAGCTATTGTCGAAATGCATAGGTGGAATTCTACAGTCATATACTCAATATCATCACAAAAGATGGGACAGCGCGGGAAAATTGTGGCAGGGTCGGTTTAAAAGTCAGGCCATACAAAAGGAAACGTATCTTCACAGATGTGGAAGATATATTGAAAGAAATCCTCTAAGAGCGGGAATTGTTCAATATCCGTGGGAGTATAAGTGGTCGAGTTGTTCTCTATACGCGGGAGAAGGAAAGCAAGATGATGGGATTACAACGTTGGATCCTATGTATGAAGCTCTTGGTGAAACCGCTTCAGAAAAAAGGGATAAATATAAAGAATGGCTAATGGAGGGCGAGGATTCTGTTTTTGAAAGCATGAATATTCCTGTGGGAGATAAAGATTTTAGGAAGAAGCTATTACTTGAAAGAGGAAGGTTGATTGTCAGTAAACGTGGACGCCCGATTGGACACTAGGGTGAATTATTTGTAACTTCTTTTAAATGATATAGTTACAAGGAGTGTCCCCATTGGTTGTTTATGGAGGAGGGGGTTATTGTTACGATAGGGGTAGTTATTCCAACGAAAAATAGGGTGGGAGATCTTTTTAGGGCGATAGAGAGCGTAAAAAGACAGACGTATTTGTCGAATGAGATTATTGTGGTTGATCAGAGTGATACTGATGACGCGAAAGAAGGGATTGAGGGGCTTTTGCGGGATTATTCTTTGATCAAACAGAAGTATGTCTTTAATCGGAACCTTTCAGGATTAACAGCGGCGAAAAATGCCGGGCTGGAGCAGGCTGAAAGTGATGTTTTGCTTTTTATTGATGATGATATTGTGCTTGATGAAAAGTTTTTGGATGTTCTTCGTTGTACGTATGAGAAATATCCTGAATTGGGCGGAGTAGGGGGGTTGGCAGAGGTTTCGTATGAAAAGGTGAGCCGTTTTCGGAGAAAAGCGGCTCTTTTGTTTCAAACAGGGCCTTTTCGGGATTTTCGCGCTGTGATTCAGGCAGGATATATGAGGGATAGAGATATTGTTCCTACCTGGTGGCTTTCAGGCGGTCTTTCTTCAGTGCGCCGTGAGGTTTTCGATAAGGTACGTTTTAATGAAGGCCTTAAAGGCGCGTCACCGATAGAAGATTTCGATTTTTATTTCAGAGCGTCCAAGTATTTTAAATTTGCTATCGCGCCCGGAGCAAAAGCCCTGCATAACATATCGCAGACCAGTAGACATAACACGTGCCGTGCTTTTGAAATGAAATGCTCTGGTTTTTGTTATATTTTTGAAAAATACGTGGATAAGACGTTAAAAAATAAACTCGCCATCTTGTGGCGAAATATAGGTTTTTTTATAGATGCTCTCATAAAGAGCGCGTCATATAAAACCCTGGCCCCCTTAAAAGGCGCTTTTTCAGCTTGGTATAAGGCGATAGTTAAGAAGGAATATACGATATAGATTTTGTCTTTGGTCATTCAATATTGAGAATGTTTTTGTAGGAAACAATAGAGAAATCTTTGTAGTCAAAGGAATCGGAGCCCCCGTAAATTAGGCAGGGCTTACGCGCGTTTTTTTGCGCGAGATTTTTGTAATATACCAGACTTTTTATCATATCATCTGAAAATGTCGTACCGGATTTTATTTCTATAGGCAGAACTTGATCCCCGAGATCCATGATAATGTCTATTTCATTGCCGATATTGTCTCTAAAGTAAAAGAGATTATTTTCTTTGACCGCGTTAAATCTTTTTTTCAGTATTTCTGAGATCACATAGTTTTCAAAAAGGTGACCTCTTAAGGGATGAGTTTCCATGTGTGAAATTTCCTGGATACCCAGCAAATACGAAGCCAATCCCACGTCATAAAAATATATCTTAGGAGATTTTATCAAACGTTTTGAAAAATTTTTATGATGAGGCCGTATTCGAAAAATTATGTAGCTTGCTTCAAGTATCGACAACCAGGAAGACGCGGTATTATGGTTTATTCCGCAATCGTTGCCAAGACTGGAAAGATTTAATATTTGTCCCGTACGCGAGGCGCAAAGACGCAGAAATGTTTCAAATTGGCTTAAATTTTTTATGTTTAATAAGTTTCTAACATCACGTTCAACGTAGGTATTTACGTAGAAACTCAAAGCTTCCGTTGGATTAAGCTTTTTGTCAAAGATACGGGGGTATGAACCGGTGAACAATATCTGGTTTAAGGTGTATTTGTTTACGATATTATAAATCTCTTCGAACGCGAAAGGTAATAGTCGAAGGAGCGCGGTTCGTCCTGCCAAAGATTGGCTGATATTTGACATTAGTTCAAATTGCGCGCTTCCGGTTAATATAAACATTCCGTTTTTATCGGTACTATCTACAATGGTTTGTATGTAGGAGAGAAGGTCAGGAACGCGTTGTATTTCGTCTATTATCGTGCCGTTAGGAAATCTTCCGAGAAACCGACGCGGGTCATTTTCGCATATTTGTTTTGAGTCGGGATCCTCAAGGCTGACATAAGGTTTATCGGGAAAAACTTTTTTTACAAGTGTTGTTTTCCCTGATTGACGAGGCCCGGTTAAAGTAACAACTGGATAACTCTTAGATAGGCGCAGTAAATTTTGTTCTATTTTGCGATGTATAAACATAGCCTAAGTATACACTGCTTTTACAAATTGTCAATGCAATTAACAGAATGTAAAGAATCCTGGATATCTAGTTGCGGTACCGGTATGAATATGCTACTCTAAACGGGATTGTATAACATGAAGGTAAACGTTTAGCCGGACGGAACAAGTATGAAATCTCCCTTTTTCAAAGGGAGAAATTGATGTTTGTTCCAATCCTCGAAACAGATACACATGAGAAAAATATTGTTTATAACTACAATACCCCTGACCATTAAGGCTTTTTTTTTGGATTATATGAAGTTTTTAAGGGCAAAAGGGTATAATGTCCAGGCCGCGGGAAGTGAAGGTGAAGAATCTGAGGTTATTCAAAACCAGGGGTTTTGTTATCATACCGTTCAAATGGCCAGAAACATTAGTCCCATAAGGGATTATGAAGCCTTCATAGGGTTAAGAAGCCTTATGAAAAAAGAAAAGTATGACCTGGTACACACCGAAACGTCCAAGGCGGGGCTTTTAGGGCGTTTGGCCGCGCGTGCCGCGGGAGTTCCCGCGATAGTTCATACCTGCGGCGGATGGCCGTTTCATGATTTTCTTCCGCGCGCGGTTAGATTTTTTTATGTTATGCTGGAACGATTGGCCGCTTCGAAGTGTGATGCCATAATAGCGGTTAGTAAGAAAGTAGAAAAAGAGGCGTTTCAATTTAAGATTGCTCCGCCTGAAAAAATTTTTCAAATATATAACGGAATTGACCTGAAGCGTTTTTATCCGTATGATGTTAATGAGCGGGAAAAATTAAAAGAAACGTTGGGTGTTCCGCGAGGGAAAATAATAATTGGTTGTATATCACGTTTTGTGCCGGATAAAGGAATTGAAATATTTCTCTCCGCCGCGCGAAAATTGAAAGACAATGACAGCCTTGTTTTTGTTTTAGGAGGAGACGGGTCTCTTAAGAGAGAATTTGAACGTAATGTTTCAGAATGGGGTTTGAAAGATAAGGTTATTTTTACGGGACACATAGAAGACACGGCACAATATTTGAACACGTTTGATATATTTTGCCTGCCCACGTTAAGAGAGGGTTTTGGCGTGATTTTTGCCGAGGCTCAAGCTTGCGCTGTATCGGTAATCGCCAGTGATATCGCGCCGTTAGATGAAGTGGTAAAAAATGAATGTACTGGGGTGCTTGTTCCGGCGGGAGACGCGGATAAGTTTGCCCAAGCCATAGAAAGACTTCTAGTTCCGGAAGTACGAGAAAAGATGGGGTTCCTAGCCAGAAAGCATGTGGAAGAAAAGTTTAACGCGCGGGATATCAATGATAAAATGTTCAACCTTTATAGTAAACTTTGGGGATAAAAATCATGAATAACATCGAAATAATGCTAAAAGATTCAAAAAATATTCAAACCTTTTCTAAAAATTATTTTGGGTATCTCTTTAGAGTGGCTGAGAGGCTTGATATGGACGCGGTTGCCGCGTTCGCTGTAGAAATGGAAGAGGCTCGCCAAAACAGCAATACCGTATTTTGCGTGGGAAACGGCGGGTCAGCCGCGACTGCTTCGCATATGGCGAATGATTTTGGAACGGATATTCAAAAAAGGACAAAAACAGATTTGCCTCTGCGTGTTTTATCGTTAACTGATAACGCGGCAGTTATACTTGCCGTGGCAAATGATGTAGGGTATGACAATATCTTCGTTAAACAGCTCGAGATACATTATCGTCCTGGAGATAAACTCATAGCGGTTTCCGCGAGCGGCAATTCATCCAACGTAGTTGCCGCGGCAAAATGGGTAAAGAGTCAGGAAGGCAAAGTCATGTCTTTTACCGGGTTTGCCGGAGGCGAACTTAAAGAAATTTCAGATATTACTATTCATGTTAACACTGATAAGGGCGAATATGGTCCGGTTGAAGATATACATTTAATAATGGGCCATTTGTTGTCATACTGGATGCAATATCAAATACATAAAAATGAAAAAGCCGTATGTGTTAATTAAGACTGTTTTGGACAGATGTTGTGCTTTTTTGGGACTGTTTTTTTTAGCTGTGCCTTTTGTAGTTATGGCTATGGCGATTAAATTAAATTCGAAGGGGCCGGTTTTTTTTATAGCTGAACGAATCGGTGAGGGCTGTAAAAAGTTTAAAGCTTATAAATTTCGGACCATGGTTGATAACGCGGTTAACCTGGGTATGGGGATTGAAACGTCTGAAACTGATAACAGAATAACTTTTGTCGGACGATTTTTACGCGCGTGGAGTTTGGACGAATTTCCTCAGCTCATCAACATATTAAAAGGAGAAATGAGTTTAATAGGGCCGCGGCCGGCCTTGCCGCATCAAGTGGAGAAGTATTCTGAATTTGAAAGGCGCAGGTTTGAGATGAGACCGGGTCTTACCGGCTGGGCTCAAATAAACGGCAGGAATCTTTTGTCATGGAAAGAAAGAATAAAGCTTGATGTGTGGTATATTGACAACTGGTCACTTTGGTTGGATTTAAAAATTTTGTTCATGACGCCGGTAAAAATATTAACAAAAGAAGGGCTATATGGAAAAGTGGGGAAGGTAAAGGATTATGAGTAGATTTGACAAATGGGAAAAACCGCGAATAAAAGAGGGTGAACTCACAAAATATAATTGGATAGTTCAGCATTGTAAAAACCTAAGTCTTGGAGAAAAAACCGACATAGGCGCTTTTACGTACATTAACGCCAAAAACGGTGTTGTTATTGAGCAGGATGTTCAGATAGGGTCGCACTGTTCCATATATTCGGTTTCAACGATAGATAACAAAGAAGGCAGAGTATGCTTAAGAAAAGGGTGTAAAATCGGAAGTCATAGTGTTATAATGCCCGGAGTGACAATAGGGGAAAATTCTGTTGTCGGCGCGTTTAGTTTTGTGAATAAAGATGTGCCCGCTAATGTTACGGCGGTTGGCACGCCAGTAAAAATTATAAGGAGCTGATTACAGATTCCCGCTTTCGCGGGAATGACAAAGAAAGAGCAAATCATTCCTAGTTCCCTGTCATTCCCGCGAAAGCGGGAATCTGTACAAAAAAAATGAAAATACCTCTTGCCAGTCCGGACATAACCGAAAAAGAAATAAACGCGGTAGTGAAAGCTCTTAAAGGCTCGTGTCTTGCTTTAGGCCCGAAACTCTGTGAATTTGAAGAGATGATTGCCAAATACGCGGGCGTAAAGTATGCCGTAGCCGTAAACAGCGGAACATCCGCCCTGCATTTGATCGTAAGAGCTTTAGGGATTTCCGACGGGGATGAAGTAATCACCACGCCTTTTAGTTTTATTGCCTCGGCAAATTGTATTTTATTTGAAAGAGCAAAACCGGTGTTTGTTGATATAGGCCCGGATGATCTAAACATAGACGTAGATTTAATCGAAAAAAGTATTACAAAAAAGACAAAAGCCATATTAGCCGTTGATGTATTCGCTCATCCGGCTGAATGGGACATGTTAAAAAAGATTGCGAATAAACACGGCTTAAAACTGATAGAAGACAGTTGCGAAGCTTTAGGTTCTGAGTATAAGGGCAGGAAGGCCGGCAGTTTTGGGTCCGCCGGGACATTCGCTTTCTATCCAAACAAACAGATTACAACCGGTGAAGGCGGGATAATAACCACGAATAACAAAAATATTTTTGAATTGTGCGAAAGTATGCGTAATCAGGGCAGATCCTCTGAAGGAGAGTGGCTCAATCATGTGAGGCTTGGGTATAATTACCGGATTAGCGACATAAACTGTGCGTTAGGCTCAGCCCAAATGGAAAGAATCGACGAGATAATATTAAAGCGTAGAAAAGTGGCTGAAAATTACGATTCCCGCCTGCAAGACATAAGCGAAATAAATCTGCCGTATGTTTCAAGTGACGTGAAAATGAACTGGTTTGTTTATGTGATAAGACTGGAAAAAAGTTTTACGCGAGCTAAGAGGGACAAGATACTAAAAGCTTTAAGAGCTAAGGGCATAGAATGCGGCAATTATTTCACTCCCATTCATCTTCAGCCTTTTTATAAAACCATGTTTGGTTATAAAACAGGTGATTTTCCAATAACCGAAAGTGTGAGCGCGAGGACGATTGCTCTGCCGTTTTATAATAATTTGACTGAAGAGAAAATCCAGTATGTTGTTGCAAATTTGAAGAAAGAGATACTTAAATTGAAAAGAATGTAGAGACACAAGATTTTGTGTCTCTACATTACGACTTCCGGTATGACAGAGGGTAGTTTAATATGCTGACGAGATTCCGAAAACCCGTAAGTATGCTTGTGGATGTGATTTTAATAAACGCGTCGCTTTTACTGGCGTTTATGATCAGATTCGACTGGCACCTTACGCCCATCATGATAAAAGCGTGTTCATTTTTTATGATAGCCGCGAGTATTGTAAAAATCTCGATTTTTAATTTTTTTGGAATTTACCAATGGGAATTCCGTCTTGCCAGCATAAGTGAAGCCGTGAATATCTTAAGAGCGGCGACCATTGCCAGCCTTTTGCTTATTGCCGCGGCATTTTTCACTCAGAGTTATCAGATTGGCAGATCAGTTTTACTGATTGATTATCTGATATTTGCTTTTGTGGTGGCAATTTCACGGTTTTCGCCAAAGGTTTTACTGCAATTTAAACAATCCCGATGCAAGGGGCTTAAAAAAGTGCTTATCATCGGCGCCGGTTCAGCCGGAGAAATGGTTACGCGTGAAATGTTTAAAGCGGAAAACAGGGTTTACGACCCTATCGGATTCATTGACGACAATCCGCTAAAAATGCATTCACGCATACATGGCATAAAGGTTTTAGGAACCACTAATGAAATAAAAGAAATAGTGGAAAAACATAATGTCCAGGAATTGATTATCGCGCTTCCCTCAGCTGATGGTTTCAAAATAAGAGATATTGTGTCAAAATGCGAAAAGACCGAATGTAAAATTAAAATTGTTCCCGCTTTGCACAAGATCTTGACGGGCGAGATTTCGATAAAACAGATAAGAGATGTTCAGGCTGTGGATTTAATGGGCCGCGCGGCCGTCGAGATAGATAATGATGAGGTAAGTTCTTTCCTCAGAGATCGTGTTATTTTAGTAACAGGTGCCGGCGGTTCGATAGGTTCGGAATTATGCAGACAGATATCGGAATTTTCCCCGAGACTTTTACTCTTGTGTGATCATAACGAAAATGATGTTTATTTTTTGGAACTTGAGCTTAAAGATAAATTCCCAAATGTAAAACTTAAAATCGTTATCGGCGATGTTAAGGATATAGGCTTACTTAAATACATGTTTTCTTCCTACTTGCCTCAGGTAGTTTTTCATTCCGCGGCGCATAAACACGTTCCGCTTATGGAAGAAAACCCGACAGCCGCGGTTAAAAACAATATTATCGCTACCAGAAACCTTATGTACGCCGCGGAACATTACGGCGTGGGAAATTTTGTCATGATTTCTTCCGATAAGGCCGTTAATCCGACAAATGTTATGGGCGCATCAAAACGTATAGCCGAGATGATGATTCAGGCAAAAGCAAAAACCAGTACAGTTAAAACTAAATTTATGGCAGTGAGGTTTGGGAATGTTATCGGGTCCAGCGGCAGTGTCGTTCCGATTTTTAAAAAACAAATCGAAAAAGGCGGGCCTGTGACGGTGACGCACTCGGAAGTAAAAAGGTATTTTATGGCCGCGAGTGAGGCGGCTCAGCTTGTTATCCAGGCCGGCGCTATTGGAAAAGGCGGCGAAGTGTTTATTCTTGACATGGGAGATCAGATAAAGATAGAGGACTTGGCGAGAAATCTTATAACATTATCGGGATTCGAGCCAGATGAGGACATTAAGATAAAGTATATTGGCCTGCGCCCCGGAGAAAAAATGTATGAAGAGATGCTTTTAGACACAGAACATGACAAAGCGACTAAATATGACAAGATTTATGTAGCCCAGCCGGAAGAGTTTAACCCCAGAGAACTGAGGCGTGACATAAAAACTTTGGAACATTTAGCCCAGGTGATGAACACAAAGAAGATATTGGAAAAGATGAAAGAAATGGTACCTTCCTATCATGGATCATAAAAAAATATCAACATGGCTGGACCAGGCAGTATTTTTCAGCTTATGCGGTATGATATTTTTTCTGCCAGGTTCAAAATCGCTTGTGGAAGTGTTTATCGGTCTGGCGTTTCTCGCGTGGTTTTTTAAACGTGTAATAATGTATTGTCATTCCCGCCCTGTTTGTCATTCCCGCGGAAGCGGGAATCTATACCCCCTCAACATCCCAATAATAGGCTTTATCGCTGTTTCGCTTCTGTCCGTGATTGCCAGCGCGTCATTCGCTTTAAGTATTGAAGGTTTTTTCTTTAAAGTGCTGAAATCAATACTTTTGTATTTTGTAATTATCGAAACAATTAACAGCAAAAAAAGAATAAAATGGATCTTATTCGCGATGTTTTCCTCCGCGATAATCGTGTCGATTGACGGGTTGTTCCAGTTTTACACAGGCACAGATTTTTTAAGACAATTTCCCCTCTGGTCAGGTAACGCTGTCATGGCCTGTTTTAGCAATCCTAATAATTTCGCGGCCTGGCTCATTGTGATAATCCCTTTAGTTGTCTGCCTTGCTTTAAAACGTAAGATTTTATGGATATTTGCCGGCCTTTTGATGGCGTGTCTCATCCTTACCTATTCCAGGGGGGCATGGATATCTTTTACCATATCCCTGTTTGTAATGGCCGCGTTACGAAACCGGAAGCTGTTAATCGTGATGTTAATAGCGTTTCTTGTTTTGCCTTTTATTGTTCCGGGCTCCGTAAAAGAGCGGGCGCTTTCGATTGTAACAACCTTAGATACAGGCAGGCTTGGCCTATGGAAGGAAGCTTTGAATATAATCAAAGACCATCCTTTCCTCGGAGCAGGCTTAAATACATATTCAATAGTCAGCCCCGAGTACAGCACTAATGAGATTACAAAGGGATTTTATCCGCACAATTCATATCTTCATATGGCGGCGGAGTCAGGCATCGCCGCTTTGGTAATGTTTTTGTGGATAATATCATCTGTATTCAAAAACGCGCTGGCGCGTTTTAAAAATATCAGCTCGGATTTTTATAAAGCCCTTTTAACAGGGCTTTTAACCGGATTATTCGCGTTTTTACTTCATAGTTTTGTTGACACGCATTTATATTCGCTTCAATTAGGTGTATTGATGTGGTTTATTATGGGCCTTATAACGGCTGTTTATAAAACAGATCTGCGAGAGCAAAATGCGGGATAAGAAAACATACATACTCGGCATATCGGCGTTTTATCATGATTCATCCGCTGTTTTGATAGCTGACGGCGAGATAATCGCCGCGGCGCAGGAAGAGAGATTCACGAGAAAAAAGCATGACCCGTCTTTTCCTGAAAATGCCATCGAATATTGCGTAAAAGAAGCGGGGATAGATATAAACGACATCACATTAGCCGCTTTTTACGATAAGCCGTTTCTTAAATTTGAAAGGCTTCTTGAAACATATTTGGCCCTGGCACCTTTTGGCATAAAGTCATTTATTTCCGCTATGCCGGCTTGGATTAAAAAGAAACTTTTCATGAAAGAATACATAAAAAACGCGCTTGGATTTGAAGGCAAAATTCTTTTTCTTGAGCATCATCATTCGCATATCGCGAGCGCTTTTTATCCTTCGCCTTTTAACAATGCCGCGATTCTTACCGTGGACGGAGTGGGGGAATGGACAACCACAAGGTTTGCTGTCGGTTCCGGAAACAAAGTTGAAATGCTTGATGAAATAAGATTCCCGCATTCGATAGGCCTTTTGTATTCGGCTTTTACCTACTATTGCGGGTTTAAAGTTAATTCAGGCGAATATAAACTTATGGGGCTGGCACCTTACGGCGAACCGAAATATGTTGATGTTATTTTAGAAAATCTGATAGATTTGAAGAAAGACGGGTCTTTTAAATTAAATCTGAAATATTTTGATTATTGCGGCGGAATGAAAATGACAAATAGGCATTTTAGCCGGCTATTTGGCGGCGCTCCACGGAAAAAAGAAAGCGAGATAGAACAAAGGCATATGGACCTAGCCAAATCAATACAAGTTGTAACCGAAATGGCTATAATGAATATTGCCGTCCACGTCCATAGACAAACAGGCGCGGAAAACCTTTGCCTGGCCGGAGGTGTGGCTCTTAACTGTGTGGCTAATGGAAGGCTTCTCAAAGACGGCCCGTTTAAAAATATCTGGATACAGCCCGCTTCCTCCGATGCCGGCGGAGCTTTAGGCGCGGCTTACATAGCCTGGCATGAATATTTAGGAAAACCGCGGCTTATAGAAAATAACAAGGATATTCAAAAGGCCAGCTTGTTGGGGCCTTGTTTTTCGGATGGAATAATAGAAGATTATTTAATTAAAAACAATGTTCCGTATGAAAAAATCTCTTCTTTGGATGTTCCCAAAGTTACGGCAAAACTCCTTAATGATCAAAAAGTTGTGGGTTGGTTTCAGGGAAGAATGGAATTTGGGCCGCGAGCTTTAGGAGCAAGAAGTATTATCGCCGATCCGAGGTCTTCTGAAATGCAGAGTGTTATTAACAGAAAGATAAAATTCAGAGAATCCTTCCGGCCGTTCGCGCCGAGCATTCTCGCGGAAAAGGCGGAGGAATATTTTGAACTGAATCCTGAAAGCCCATATATGTTGTTGGTTTCCGCGCTAAAAAAAGAAAAAAGACTGGAAAGTGAGAACACTTCAAATTTAAAAGGATTAGAAAAATTAAACCTGAAACGTTCAGAAGTGCCGGCGATAACTCATGTGGATTATTCCGCCAGAGTGCAGACCGTAAAAAGGGAAGACAACTCCTTGTATTATGACATGATCAAGGCCTTTTACGACAATTACGGATGTCCACTTGTAATCAATACTTCATTCAATGTCAGGGGCGAACCCATAGTGTGTACTCCAGATGACGCGTACAAATGCTTCATGCGCACAAATATGGACTATCTGGTGATAGGCTCGTTTGTGATAGACAAAACCAAGCAGGACACCGGCAAGGTATGCCTGGAAGAAGTAAACAATTTTGCCTTAGACTAAAGATATGAAGAATGGAAAGATTGAAAATAAAGATTTGCGACAATTTGGGATAGTGCTGGGCGTGATATTGGCGATATTTGGCGGAATACATCTTATTAAAGGCCATGCTGCCGCGCGAGTGTGGTTTTTTAGCGGGTCAGTTGCGATATTACTTTGCGCGGTATTTATGCCGCGTTTTTTGAAACCGGTGTATATTTGTTTCACAAAGATCGCGAAAATCATAGGATGGGTAAATACAAGGATCATTCTCATTTTGGTTTATTACTTAATTTTAACTCCCATCGGGATTGTTTTGAGAATGATAGGCAAAGATCCGTTAACCCGTAAAATCGATAAAAACGCCGAAACTTATTGGATAAAACCACAAAAAACAATTCCAAGCAGGGAAAGTTTGGAAAAACAATTTTAGGTAAGAAAAGTCTTTCCCTCCTTTTGAAAAAGGAAGAAAAGTTTCCCCCCTTTGAAAAAGGAAGAAAAGTTTCTCCCTTTTGAAAAAGGAAGAAAAGTTTCCCCCCTTTGAAAAAGGAAGAAAAGTTTCTCCCTTTTGAAAAAGGAAGAAAAGTTTCCCCCCTTTGAAAAAGGAAGAAAAGTTTCCCCCCTTTGAAAAAGGGGGCTAGGGGGATTTTACACATAAGCCTTTTCAACAAAAATAGGAGCAATATGAGCAAAATCGCGATTCTAAAAGAACTATGGGATTTTCTAAAAGTCAGAAAAAAATGGTGGCTTTTGCCGATTATCGTTATTTTAATACTGCTGGGACTGTTGGTACTCTTTACTGAATCATCAGCCGTCGCGCCTTTCATTTACACACTTTTTTAAATAATGTCGGCAAAGTCCTGTCTTTGCCCTACGACTATGGGAAAACAACCCAATTTTTTTGAACGCAATCCAAAAAAAACTCTCATAATGGCGGTCATAGCCGGAGTTTTGCTGTTGGATATATTCTGTGCTAATGCTTACAAGCTAAAGACGGGTTATTCTTTGCCGGAAAAGGCCATGGAAGAGCAGGCAAGAATAGAAAAAATCTACAGAATACCTTCAGCCATATATCACCATACCCTTGCTGAAAACAAATCCATAGACGATACAAGATGGGGGCATAAAAAAAGTTATGTAAGGACCAATTCTTTTGGATTTAGAGATAGGATTGTCAGAGATGTCCCTTTAAAAACAGGTAAATACCGTGTGTTATTCATCGGGGATTCGTTCACCGAGGGAATAGGCTTGGAATATAAAGACACGTTTGTCGGCATCATTGACGAAGCGTTGTCGAAAAAAGGCATTGAAACACTTAACGCGAGCGCGACTTCGTATTCGCCTATTATTTACTGGCGCAAGTTAAAGTACCTCATAGAGGACAGGGGACTGGAATTTAACGAACTTGTAGTTTTTCTGGATATCTCCGACACCCAGGATGAGGCGGAGTATTATTTTCTGGACGAAGCCGGTAATGTCGGCGCGAGAGAAATAAAAAAGAAAAAAGAAAAAGATTTGATCGCAAGGCTTAAGCGCCTCCCCGATAAGATAGATGACATTATCAAGGATAATTTTTTATTTCTATACGCCGCGATTAAAAATAGCCGTGATCTGATTTTTAAAATAACAGGCTGTAAAAAATACGCTGTTAATCTTCCCAGGGGCCGCTGGACAATTGACGAGGAACTTTTTAATGGGTTTGGCAAGACCGGCATGGAAAAAATGGAATTATACATGGATAAAGTGCATACTCTGGCTAGTAGCCATAATATCAAAATGACAGTCGCGGTATATCCCTGGCCGGATCAGATTATGAGCGGTGATCTAAATTCCATTCATGTTACGTTTTGGCGAGATTGGTGCGACAAAAACAATTTAGAATTCATTAATTATTTCCCCTACTTTGTTAAGGGTGATACCGAAAAGGATAGGGCGCGTATCCTTGACGAATATTTCATCCCCGGCGACGTGCACTGGAACGAAAAAGCCCACAAACTAATAGCCAATGTATTTCTGTGTAGAGACGCGATTAATTGCGTCTCTACAGTTCGATGTTGAATAATTGTTAATTTTTGATAAAAAAGGAGGAACAAATGAAAAAGAACTTTAAGACAGCGGCATTTTTGGTATTCGTGTTTGTTTTCAGCGCGTTGGCAGTAAATGCTTACGCGTATGACAAGGGGAAGTTTGCCAAAGCGGGCGCAAGCAAAGCCTGCCATGCTGATTTTGGACAAAAGTTTACCGGTAAAGCCCATCTTTTGCTCTCGAAACAAGAAGAATTAGGCCTTACGGACGAACAGGCACAACAAATCAAAGATTTGAAGATTAAAATGGAAAAAGATTCAATTACGAAACAGGCGGAGATTGATTTAGTTGACGTTGATATTAAGGCGGAATTTTGGAAAGATGATATTGATGTGGACGCTGTGAACACGTTGATAGACAGCAAATACGAACTTAAAAAAGAAAAAGAAAAATCCACAATCATCGCCTGCGTCGTGCTCAAAAGCATGCTAACCGAAGAACAAATCCAAAAAATGAAACAACTATGCAAATTAAAAAAATAGTTTTCATCTTCCCCCCTTTTTTTTCTTTTTCCCCCCTTTGAAAAAGGGGGCAAGGGGGATTTTAGCCCGTAGAGGCAGGTTCCAAACCGGTCCTAAATCAGACAGAAAATTTCTGTTTATGGTATAATGTGTCGTACATAGGAGGAAATTATGACTAGCTGTAAAAAAACTGAGATAGAAAGGGTAATAAAAACTGAGAATACTTCTATTGAAGAAGCTATGGAAAAACTGTATTTGCTGTCAAAAATTGAAAAAGGAATACAACAGGCTGATAACGGTGACGTTATTTCTCACGAAGAAGCGGAAAAAAGATTAAAAAAATGGACAAATTAAGGTGGACGACTCAGGCGGTTGAGGATGTGGAAGCAATTTGCGTGTTCATTGCCAAGGATTCTACTCTGTACGCGCGCTTGTTTGGCAAAGATATTCTGCAGGCAGTAAAACAGCTTGGCGATTTCCCGAAATCTGGCCGCGTCCTGTAAAGAGGGTAGTAAGAACAATGGGGACATGTTGAAAAGTGCCGGGTTTTAAAGCTAGGCATAAGGTAAGAAATAAAACAAAATGTGTAGGGACAAGCCTAAGGCTTGTCCGATTGGAAAAATGAAAAGAAACATGATGCTTACAGTGTTTTTCTTTTGCTGTTTATTGTCCGGTATCGCTTTCGCGCGGAATTTTTTCATCGTGTCATTGCAAGCGTTCTTCGCGAAGCAATCTTAGAGAATGCTTATACCAATTACAGAAAATAAATGTACATTCGCGACTATCCCACCAAAAAACAACTATTCCTATGTCTTCCCCCTCTTTGACAAAGAGGGGATAGGGGAGATTTTATTCCGGATTTACAAAAAATCCCCTTCGATGTAAAAACCCCGGGCGGAACAGTTAGCGCGTATTTCCAGATTTTGCTTGACGGGGAGGAAACGGTGTGATAACCTTTAGATGGTTTTAGAGCACAAAGTGGGTGCTTTGAAGAGGAGCAATGAGGCGTTCAGGATGAACGCCTTTTTTCTTTTTGCGCCTTTTTTTTCTGTGTAGAAGCTTGGATAAAGACGTCCTTTTTAGCAAAGAAGGTTTGCTAAAACAGGGCGTTTTTTGTTTTAAGACGGTGATTAAAATGAGCTTTGAACTATTATTTAAAAAAATATCTCCAAGATTAAGAAAAATAGCGAGAATTTACAAAAGCTATGTTATCTCTATAGACGAGAATGACCTGTATCAGGAGATGTGCGTCCATTTATGGAAGAATTTTGAAGAGGAAATTCCTGAAGGGATAAACGAGGCCTACATAGTAAAAGGGTGCGAATTCCAAATATTGAACTATCTCAGGAAGCAAAAGGATAAGGTCTATATCTTGAGTATGGAAACCCCTGTAAACGAAGAGGGGCTCAGGGTAGAAGATTTATTGGCCGATGAGAAAGAGGGTTTAGATGTGGAAATCGACAGGAACATGGTTTTGGAGAAATTAGCAGAGGCTTGCACGAAAGAGAAGGAAAAAGAAGTTTTTTCTCTTCTCTTAGATGGATACACGGTAAGAGAGATTGGTATTCGGTTAGGGATATCACACGTAATGGTTATTAAGCACAAAAACAGAATAATAGAGAAAATGAAAAAAAGTGGTTACCAAAAAGGATGGATTTTTACTTAGGTAAGTGTTAGTGTGAAATGTAAAGGTCTGGCACAAGGGATGAGTGCCTGGGTTAAGACACTTTGTAGTGACGAGGGCTAAGTTAGCCAAAAAATAAAGAATCTCAGGTGACTTAAGCATTTGAGATCTTGTTAGAGGTATGAGGACGTGGACGTCCGGTTTGATGCGTGGAACGCATTCAGATTGGGCGTTTTTTTTATTTTTAGGTTAATTTTTAGCGGAGGCATAAAAATGGTTGAACAAACAACATTTGCAAGTCAAATAGGTGTTGACGTTTTGTGGGTTATGATTGCCGCTTTTATGGTTTTTATTATGCAGGCGGGGTTTGGCATGCTTGAAGCGGGGCTTATCAGGACAAAAAACACCTGTAATATCCTGATGAATAATTTCTTGGACTTTTGTATGGCAACCATGGGGTTTTTCATGTTTGGTTACGCCATAATGTTTGGCGCGGGGAACCCGCTGATAGGGTTAAAGGGATGGTTTCTCATAGGGGCGCAGTCGGATGGGCATCTTCCGCTCTACGCGAATTGGCTTTTTCACGCGGTTTTTTGCGGTGCCGCGGCAACTATTGTGGCAGGCGGGATAGCGGAAAGAATGAAGTTTAAGGCGTACCTGATCTATTCCTTCATTATCTCCGCCGCGGTATATCCTGTAGTTGGCCATTGGATTTGGGGCGGCGGATGGCTGAGTAGTTTAAATTTCGCGGATTTCGCGGGTTCGACTGTGGTTCACGCCGTTGGCGGCAGCGCGGCTTTGGTCGGTACTATGATTTTGGGTCCGAGGATTGGAAAATTTAACAGGGATGGTTCCGCGAACGCGATTGAAGGACACTCTATGACCCTCGCGTCTTTGGGAACTCTAATCTTGTGGTTTGCCTGGTTCGGTTTTAATCCGGGTTCCACGTTAAGAGTGGGAGACGGAAGCCTGATAGCGCAGGTTGCTGTTATGACAAATTTCGCGGCTGCTTCGGGAGCTTTGAGTGGTATGTTTTTCGCGTGGCGTAAGTTTGGTAAACCTGACCTTACAATGACCATGAACGGAGCCTTGGCCGGATTGGTCGCGATTACCGCTTCATGCGCGTATGTTACTCCGATAGACGCGATTATTATAGGCGCGATAGGAGGAATTATTGTTGTATTGGGCACAATCTTTCTTGATAGGGTGCACATAGACGATCCTGTGGGAGCGATACCTGTGCATGCCATGAACGGTATTTGGGGGACTTTAGCTGTCGGTATTTTTGGACACAAGGCGTTAGGCCTTGCCAGAGAGGGGCTCATTCATGGGGGCGGGTTTGCTCAATTAAAAGTTCAGGCGATGGGTGTGTTTACAGTGGTTATTTTTGTCAGCGCAGTCATGTTTGTCGTATTTAAGCTCATAGGTTTGCTTGGCGGGGGATTAAGGGTTTCGAGGGAAGAAGAGTTAAAGGGATTGGATATAACTCAGCATGGGATGGAATCTTACGCCGGGTTTGACATATTTACAACGAAATAAAGCAGGGAGGGTAGAAATGAAGTTAATAATCGCTATGATACAGCCTCATAAATTGTTAGATGTTAAAAAAGCGCTTTATGACGCGGAGATTTATAAAATGACAGTTTCAAATGCCCTTGGATGCGGCCAGCAAAAAGGGTATTCAGAGTCCTACAGGGGTGTTGTTCATGAAGTAAACCTTCTCAAAAAAATACGGCTTGAAATAGCGGTAAATGATGTTTTTGTTCAGCCTACAATAAACGCTATTATCGAGGGAGCCAAAACCGGAAGAATCGGTGACGGTAAAATTTTTGTCATGGATTTACCGGAATGTATAAGGATAAGAACAGGTGAAAAAGGAACAAAAGCTATAGGATAAAACAATACTAATAAAAAAAGGAGAGAAAAGATGGCTAAGAAAACTAAGACAGATATTTTAAAAATCGTTAAAGACCAGGATGTGAAATTTATCCGGCTGTGGTTTACGGATATTTTAGGGCAGGTGAAGAGTTTCGCGATTACGGATAATGAATTGGAAAACGCCTTAGAAGACGGTATGGGGTTTGACGGTTCTTCGGTTACGGGTTACCAGTCTATTGAGGAAAGTGACATGATCGCGATGCCGGATCCTGATACTTTTCAGATTTTGCCGTGGAGGCCTCAGGAAAAAAAGGTCGCGAGAATGATTTGTGACGTTCTTACCCCCGACAAAAAACCTTATGAAGGAGATCCGCGGTATGTTTTAAAACGCGCTTTAGAAAGAATGAAGGGAATGGGGTTTGATCATTACTACACCGGACCGGAACTCGAATTCTTTTATTTCAAAAATGATGGAATAAATCCGGAGATATTGGATAAAGGCGGATATTTTGATTTAACAACATTGGATATGGCAAGCGACCTGCGCAGAGAGACCGTGCTCGCGTTAGAATCCATGGGTATAAGGGTGGAATACTCCCATCATGAAGTCGGGCCGAGCCAGCACGAAATAGATATGCGTTACGGCGATGCTTTAAAAATGGCCGATGATGTGCTTACTTACCGGATAGTTGTCAAAGAGATAGCTCAAAAATACGGTGTGTATGCCACTTTTATGCCGAAACCTTTGTTTGGCAAGAATGGAAGCGGGATGCACACACATCAGTCCCTATTTAACGGAAGTAAAAATATGTTTTTTTCAAAAGAAGATAAACATCACTTATCCGACACGGCCAGAAAGTTCATAGCCGGCCAGCTTACACACGCGAGGGAGATGAGCGCTGTTTTCGCGCAATGGACAAACTCTTACAAAAGGCTTGTTCCCGGATATGAGGCGCCTGTCTATATCGCGTGGTCAAATAGGAACCGTTCGGCACTAATGCGAGTTCCGGTTTATCATCCGGGGAAGGAGAACGCGACCAGGGTAGAATTAAGATGCCCTGATCCGGGATGTAACCCATATCTCACCTTCGCGGTGATACTTAACGCCGGGTTGGAAGGGATAGAAAAAGGATATAAACTCTCGGACCCGATGGAAAAGAATTTGTACCACCTTTCTGACGAAGAGAGGAAAGAACTTGGAATAAAGTCATTGCCCGGGAGTTTAGGGGAGGCGGTAATTCTTGCCGAACAGAGCCAGATTGTCAAAAAAGCTTTAGGGAATCATGTTTTTGAACGGTTCATAAAGCTAAAAAAAGAAGAATGGGAAGAGTACAGAATACAGATTACAAAGTATGAAATGGAAAAACTCTTACCTATTCTTTAAGTTGATTTAACCAGGTACTTGGAGATGAGATGAATAGTCCTTGTGAAAAAGATATTTCAGGTTGCGCGATAAGCGGGATTATGGATACCGGTGGCGGGAGGTTTTCCGGGAAGGAGATTATTGACTCAATCGCGTCTATGCATGACCGTTCTAACGGATTAGGCGGCGGATTTTCCGCGTACGGCATATATCCGAAAAATAAAGAAGACTGGTGTTTTCATATGATGTTTGAGAACAAAACCGCCATGGCGAAGGCGGAGGAGTATCTCAGGGACAATTACGAGATAGCGAAAGATGAAATTATCCCCACAAAAGAGGAGCCTTCCATAAAATACCGTCCTCTTTTGTGGAGATATTTTCTTCAGCCAAAAAAAAAGAAAAGAGAACTTGATCGCGGTTTAACTGAAGAAGATTTTGTGGTTAAAACAGTGATGGAGATTAACACCAAGATGCAAGGCGCTTTCACCGCTTCAAGCGGAAAGAACATGGGGATTTTTAAGGGAGTGGGCTATCCTGAAAATATTGGGACATTTTACAGATTAGAAGAATACGAGGCCTATATTTGGACAGCTCACGGCAGATTTCCGACAAACACGGCGGGGTGGTGGGGCGGCGCGCATCCTTTTGGGCTTTTGGATTGGTCGGTAGTACATAACGGCGAGATTTCTTCTTACGGAATAAATAAGAGATTTCTTTTGAACTATGGGTATGTATGCGCGTTTTACACGGATACAGAAGTTATAACATATCTTTTTGACCTGCTCCTTAGGAAACATAAATTGCCTTTTGAGACGGTAGCGGATATTTTGGCGGCCCCGTTTTGGAAGGATATCGAAAGAAAAGAGCTGAAAGATAAGAAATTTTTAGAAACTCTTCGCGTTGTTTACGGCAGTGCCTTACTAAACGGGCCTTTTAGTGTTATTGTGGCAAATTCCACGGCAATGGTTGGATTAAATGATCGAATAAAACTCAGGCCATTAGTCGCGGCGTTGGCTAAAGACCGGCTTTATATCGCTTCTGAAGAATCAGCGATTAGGGAGGTTTGTCCGATGCCGGATAAAGTATGGATGCCTAAGGCGGGAGAACCGGTGATTGGGAGGTTAACAAGTAATGGCTAAAAGACCAGTGCCGACAGATTTTGTTATTATAAGAGATGAAGATAAATGCGTCGCGTGCCAGGCTTGTGTGAGGATGTGCTCGAATGACGCGCATTCTTATGACTCTGAAACAGGCAAGGTATTATCTGAAAGCTGTAAATGTGTTGGGTGTCATTTTTGTGAAGTAATTTGTCCTACAGGAGCGTTAACCATAAAGCGTAATCCTTCTGAATTCAGGCGAAACGCGAATTGGGATGCCCAGACCATTAAAAACGTGGTTAAGCAAGCTGAAACGGGAGGGGTGCTTTTGACCGGAATGGGATGTGATAAACAGTATCCCATATATTGGGATCATATTTTATTGAATGCCGCACAGGTGACAAATCCGTCTATCGATCCGTTACGCGAACCGATGGAACTACGGACATATATAGGAAGAAAACCGGATAAAGTGGAAAATGGGACAAAAATGGCGCCGTTATTAAAATTAGACACGCCTATACTTTTTAGCGCTATGAGTTACGGCTCGATAAGCCTTAACGCGTGTAAATCGTTGGCCAGAGCCGCGTGTGAGTCCGGAATTTTTTATAATACCGGAGAGGGAGGCCTGCATAAAGATCTCTACAAATATACGGACAATACGATTGTTCAAATAGCTTCCGGCAGGTTTGGCGTTCATAAAGAATATTTGGAAAAAGCCGCGGCTATTGAGATAAAAATCGGCCAAGGCGCGAAGCCGGGTATTGGCGGGCATCTTCCGGGAGAAAAAGTTTCGGAAGAAATTAGTCAAACCAGGATGATTCCTGTAGGTACAGACGCGTTGTCGCCGGCGCCGCACCATGATATTTACTCTATCGAAGACCTTCAGCAATTAATCTACGCGCTGAAAGAGGCTATAAGATATACAAAACCGGTAGGTGTAAAAATTTCCGCGGTACACAACATCGCGCCCATAGCTTCAGGGATTGTGAGAGCGGGCGCGGATTTTGTAACTATTGACGGTATAAGAGGCGGCACGGGTGCCGCCCCCACGGTAATAAGAGACAATGTCGGTATTCCCATAGAATTGGCAATCGCGGCGGTGGATACCCGGCTCAGGGAAGAAGGGATAAGAAATCAGGCATCGATTTTGGCGGCAGGAGGTATTCGCTCAAGTGCCGATATTATCAAGGCTATCGCTTTGGGCGCGGACGCGGTTTATATTGGTACAGCCGCGTTGGTTGCTATAGGGTGTAACCTGTGCCAGAAATGTTATACCGGCAAGTGCAATTGGGGTATAGCGACGCAGGATCCGTACCTTACAAAAAGGCTAAATCCTGAAATAGGCGCTCGCAGGTTAAACAATCTGGTGCGTGCCTGGAGCATGGAAATAAAGGAGATGCTTGGCGGTATGGGGATAAACGCGATTGAAAGTTTAAGAGGCAATAGAGAACAGTTGAGGGGCATAAGCCTTTCAGATACTGATTTGAAACTGTTGGGCATAAAATCCGCGGGTGAAGCATGGTAAATAAAAATAAAAAAAGCCTCAAAAAGATAATTATAAAAGAAGAGTATTGTATGGGATGCAGGCTTTGTGAAGTGTACTGTATCGTACAGCATTCTAAAACAAAAAATATAATCAAAACTTATAAGGGAGAGTATCCTAAGCCTCTTGCCCGCATTGTTGTGGAGGAATCCGGTTATGAGTCTTTCGCGCTTCAATGCCGCAATTGTGGGGACGCGCCATGTTTAGAAGCGTGTATGACCGGGGCAATGCGTCGAGATGAAGAGACGGGCGCAGTATTGTGTGATACAGATAAATGCGTCGGTTGCTGGATGTGTATTATGGTTTGCCCTTTTGGTGTTATATCAAGGAACACTGAAGAAAAAAAGATAGCGTCGAAATGTGACTTATGCATGGGCGAAGATATGCCGGTTTGCGTGAAAAATTGCCCGAATGAAGCTATTGTTTGTGAGGAGAAAGAATGAGATACGTAATCATTGGTAATTCCGCGAGCGGGATAGCGGCTGTAGAAGGTATTCGTGAAATAGATAAGGAAGGTGGGATAGTAATTATCTCCGGAGAATCCCATTTCAATTATTCAAGGCCTTTAATATCTTATTACCTGGGCAAAAAAATAGATTTCGCGAGTTTATCGTATCGAGGAAAAGAGTTTTATAAAAAGAACGGTGTGGAACTTCTTCTAAACAGCATTGCGGAAAAGATATCAATTAACAAAAAGCAGGTGATTCTTTCTGACGGCAAAAGGATTTCGTTTGATAAATTACTTATTGCCACGGGAGGAACGCCGATTATCCCTGAGATTAAAGGCGGAAAGGCGGCGGGAGTTTTCACGTTTATTACCCTTTCTGACGCTTTGAAAATTGAAAAACATATCGAGCATAGTAAAGTTAAGAACGCGATTATCATAGGCGGCGGGTTAATAGGCTTAAAGGCCGCGGAAGCTTTAATGGAATTAAAAATTAAAACATCGATTGTGGAACTCGCGGATAGGGTTTTATCCAACGCGTTGGATAAAACCGCTTCCGGCATTATCGAAAATATTTTAAAAAAGTCAGAGTGTCAGTTAATTGCCAACAATACGGTTGTAGAATTAAAAAGTAAAAACAATAAAGTGAGCGAAGCGGTTTTGAAAGACGGCCAGAAAATTCCGGCAGATTTGGTTATCCTGGCGATAGGGGTAAGGCCTAACCTTGAACTGGTAAAAAATAGCGTTATTAAATCAAAAAAAGGGATATTAGTTGACAGCCATATGCGCACCAGTGCCAAGGATATTTACGCGTCCGGTGATTGTGGCGAAGCCGGGAATCAAGTGCTTGCCATATGGCCTGAGGCCGTTAAACAGGGAAAAATCGCGGGATTTAACATGGCCCTTCGACAGGGCTCAGGACAAGCCGGCGCGCGAAAAGAATATAAAGGCGGTTTTCTTATGAATTCTGTGGAATTATGCGGTGTGCCTATTATTTCTGTTGGAGAAAGCTCAGGGGAGGGAAAGCCCGGAAAGTCGTTAGTATATTATGATGAAAAAAAACCGATTTACAAAAAAATTGTTTTAGAAAATGGCAGGATAAAAGGCGCGTTATTTGTGGGTAAAATAGACAGGGCGGGAATTTACACAGGGCTTATTAAGGACAAGATTGACACCACAGATTTTAAGGACAATCTCTTAAAAGAGGATTTTGGACTAATAAATCTGCCGAAAGAATATCGGAAACACCTTGTAAAGGGAGGTACTCCCATAATATGAGAATAGACGCGAAGGGAAAACACTATAAAGAGCTTAATGGGTTAATCCACCAGGCAATAGCGGACTGCAATAAAAATATAATTTTGTCTAACGTTAATGGCCAGCGCTATATCGCGGATGGCTTGGCGCGCGATATAAATATAACCATTAACGGTGTGCCGGGGAATGACTTGGGCGCTTTTATGGATGGGCCGAATATTGTTGTTAATTCCAACGGCCAAGATGCTATTGGGAATACCATGAATTTCGGAAAGATTGTTGTGCATGGTGATAGCGGTGATATTGCCGGCCATTCAATGCGCGGAGGGAAAATTTACATAAAAGGGAATGCCGGGTACAGAGTCGGCATACATATGAAGTCGTACAAAGAATTATACCCGGTGATTATTATTGGCGGAGTAGCAGGTAATTTTTTAGGTGAATATATGGCGGGAGGAATGATAATAGTTTTGGGGCTTAACAGCGGACATGATGAGGCCATTGTTGGCGATTACTGCGGGACAGGTATGCATGGTGGAGTGATGTATCTGAGAGGAAAAGTAGAAAAACACCAGTTAGGCCTTGAAGTAAAACAAGAAGGAATAGATAACAACGATAAAAAACTTTTAGATAAATACCTGAAGGAATATTGCAAATATTTTTCTTTAGATTTAGACAGCATACAAAAAAGTAGTTTTACAAAATTAGTTCCGTCAAGCCAAAGGCCGTATGGGAAGTTATATGCCTATTAGGCAAAAAAAAGAGGTGCAAATATGGACAAATCCTATGAAGAACAGATTAAAGCTTTATCTAAGATAAGTAAGGCTATTGCTTCAGACTTGTATTTGGAGGATATTTTGCGGCTGATAGTGACGGTAACCGCGCAAGTGATGTCTTCTAACATATGTTCGTTAATGCTCATTAATGAAAAAAGCAATGAACTTGTTATTCGCGCCACGCAAAGTATCAGCGAGGAATATAATAAAAAACCTTCTCTAAGGGTAGGGGAAGGAATCGCGGGCAGAGTCGCGAAAAATAATAAGCCTATTATTGTCGCGGACGTTACCAAAGAGAAAGAGTATAAAAACGCGGGTATCGCGAAAAAAGAAGGCCTTTGTTCTTTGCTTTCGGTTCCTTTAGCCGTAAAGGGAAAGGTCATTGGGGTATTAAATTGTTATACCCCCACCCATCACGATTTTACGGAAACGGAAGTAGATATCCTGAGTTCTATTGCTCACCAGGCCGCTATTGCCATTGAAAATACAGAGCTTATAGTAAAAAGCAAGGTGATCCAGGAAGAAATGGAAACGAGAAAAAAAGTTGAACGGGCTAAAGGCATTCTAATGAAAGAACAGGTGATAGATGAAGAAAAAGCCTACCTGATGCTTCAGAAATTTTGTATGGACCGTCGTAAAACCATGAGAGAAGTCTCCGAAGCTATTATTTTGACATGGGACATGAAAAGAGGAGGGCAGTAATTATGGAAGAAAAAGGCCTATGCGGCACTTGCTCGCGTGACAAAGAATGCGCTTTCCCAAGAAAGTTCCCGATTTGGCAGTGTGAAGAATTTACGGATTATGTAGTAAAATCGTCAAATCAGCCGGTTATGAAGCCAAAAATAAAAAACAAATTGTAATCATCCCAAAAACAATCACACCACCCTTTCTACAGGCCGGGGCGGTAACCGCCCCGGCCTGTAGAGATACATCATCTTATTTGACAAAATAGCGGAGTAGTGCTACTTTGTTTGTGGGTGTACTGTTGCTACGGAACAAGAATAAAAGGTTGAGGGAAGGTGTATTTGTGCCTGCCCTCAAAAAGGGGGGGATATGTCAAGGCTGAATAAGAAGATTTCAAAAACAGCCGGATACGCGCCCGGGGAACTTGTCCATGTTGGAGAGAAGAATCTGGAAAATATACGGATTGAAATTATAGACTATGATGAAAATAACGTTCATGAAAATCCTGCCGCTAAAATCGAAGAAGTTTTTTCTTTAAAAGAAACTCCCACCGTTACCTGGATAAATATCTACGGCCTGCACGAGTTGGATGTTATCGAAAAGATAGGCCTTCATTACCAGATGCATCCTTTAACCTTGGAAGACATTGTTAATACCGCTCAGCGCCCTAAATATGAAGATTTTGACAACTACGTCTTTGTGTCTTTAAAAATGCTTATGTTTGACGAGGCAAAAAAAGAGATTATTTCAGAACAGGTCAGCTTGATTTTCGGTTCAAATTTTGTGATATCCATCCAGGAAAAAGAAGGGGATGTTTTTAATCCCATACGTGAAAGGATACGTAATGCGAAAGGCAGAATCAGAAAAATGGGCCCGGACTATCTCGCGTATAGCCTTATTGACGCGATTGTTGACAATTATTTTTCAATACTGGAAAAGATTGGCGAAAAGATTGAAGACGCGGAGGAAGAGCTTTTAATAAACCCCACTTATCAGACAATGCGGGTAATTCACGGTGTAAAAAGAGACATTATTTTTCTGCGCAAATCAGTATGGCCTTTACGTGAAGTTGTCGGCACTCTTGAAAGAGGAGAATCAAAACTAATCAAAAAAGGGACGCACATATTTTTACGTGATGTTTACGATCATACGATTCAAGTTGTCGACACTATCGAGACATTTAGAGATACGGTATCGGGAATGTTTGATATTTACCTCTCGAGTGTGAGCAACCGTATGAATGAAATAATGAAGGTTCTGACGATATTTGCCGCGATTTTTATACCATTGACGTTTGTAGCCGGTGTTTATGGAATGAATTTTGAATTTATGCCGGAATTAAAATGGAAATGGGGATACTACGTGGTATTGGCATTTATGGCACTGTCGGGTTTTGGTATGCTTTTTTATTTTAAAAAGAAAAAATGGCTGTGATAACGCGATTTCAATAAGATGTTGAATTTGTTTTTGTACATAATAATAGGTATACTTGCAGGGTTGGTGAGCGGTTCAGTCGGCATAGGCGGCGGTGTTGTAATAGTGCCGTGTCTTATTTATATCTTTGGCTTTTCTCAGCACGCGGCGCAAGGCACCACTTTGGCTATGCTTATTCCGCCCATAGGAATACTGGCGGCTCTAACCTACTATAAACACGGCCATGTGAATTTTCTGGTTGCGGGTTTGATGTGTTTGGGGTTTGTTTTAGGAGGTTATTTCGGCGCGAAGTTTGCCGTTGGTTTGCCTGAAGTAGTTTTGCGCAAGGTTTTTGGAGTATGTCTTTTAATAATTGCCGGATACATGATAATTAAGTAGCGTTGCGGCTAACTTCATCGGGGGATCTCCTATTCGTTCAAACAATAATTATTACAATGCCTAAAGAGAAAATCACTAGGAGACAGAAGAATATTTCAAGGCTGTTGCGGGAGAAAAAACAGGTTCATAAAAGTAAGTTAAAAGCTAATACGCGATTGCGGACTTCCCCTTCTTTGAAAAAGGAAATAAACTTTTCCCCCCTTTGAAAAAGGAAGCGGGCATCTCAAAGGATTGTAAAGCACTTTAGCGGGCTGGAGGTACTGAAGGGAAGAGTCCACTTACCACAGGGAAAGCTTGTCTACTGACAGGCGAGTAGCATTTTCTATATCTGTTGAAAATAAGGAACCTATCTCCACCATCGAACGGCCCATCATCTTGCCTGTTTCGGTATCAATGATCTTCACCTGAAGGAACCAGCTTGAAATATTGGGGGAGTAGATACTTCCCGTTATCAGGGCTTGGGCATCTACCCTCCTACCAATCTTAAACCTCGTTGCATCATCCAGTTGGTTGAGGTTGAATTTCTCTTCTTTAGGGTTGTCCAAAAACTGCCGCCCGCCCAAGATTGCAATCTGCGGGAATCTTTTGTGAAAATCCCGGGCAAAGGCCTTAGCCACCTCGCCAGTATCGTCTCCCTCAAATGGAAGAATAGCGACATTTTGATACTCTAAAAATTCTTTTCTAAGAAAACCACTTCCGCTCGGCTGGGAACAACCCGTCATCAACAAGATTAGAATAAGAAAGTAAATAATGTGTGATAAGTTTCGTTCTGCTTTCATCTGTCTTTTCAGAGAATACTGCCTTAGTATTTCGCTCTCGAAATCTTTTGTGAAGTTTCCGTCT
>JBDRBY010000044.1:0-3860 GCA_043822245.1 Candidatus Omnitrophota bacterium | reverse complement strand
AAAGGGAAAATCAGAATCCCTCGTGTGAAAAAGGGAAAATCAGAATCCCTCGTGTGAAAAAGGGAAAATCAGAATCCCTCGTGTGAAAAAGGGAAAATCAGAATCCCTCGTGTGAAAAAGGGAAAATCAGAATCCCCCCTTTGAAAAAGGGGGCTAGGGGGATTTAAAACCAAAGAAAACATATGCTGAATAAATACGATTATGTCGTTATTGGCAGCGGGCCGGCGGGGCATTCTTCGGCAGTGAGGGCAAGTGAGCTGGGGCTGAAAACGGCTGTTGTTGAAAAAGATGAAAATATGTTCGGAGGGGTATGCCTTAATGAAGGATGTATCCCTGCCAAGTCGCTTTTTCGAAGCGCTGAAATCTATCAGATTGTCAAAAAAAACGCGGAATCTTGCGGCTTTACCCATGGAAGCGCGATGGTTGATTTGCCGCTATTCGTAAAAAAAAGCAGAGACGCTTCGAATCAGCTTCGAAAAGGTTTGGAGTTTGTCTTTAAAACGCGAGACATAGACCTTATTCAGGGTACCGCGCGATTTTGTGATAACAAAAATATCGTAATAAATTCAGCGGATGGAAATAAAACTAGAATTCAGGCGGAAAGATTTTTAATCGCGACAGGTTCCAGGCCTAAGGCTTTAGCTGAATTACCTTTTGATGGAAAGCGCGTTATTACAAGCCGGGACGCGATGAGTCTCAAAAACGTGCCGCGAAAAATGCTGGTAGTGGGTGCCGGCGCTATAGGTGTGGAATTCGCGTCTTTTTTCAGCACCATAGGCGCGGAGGTTACTGTAGTGGAGATTGAACCTTATGTACTGTTGTCTGAAGATAGGGAACTTTCCCGCTGGTTTGAGGCGTTTTTGAAAAAAAAAGGGATTAAAGTTTTAACTTCAAGCAGAGTTAAAGATGTCGCGATAGATGAATACGACACAATTTTAGTTTCTATTGGCCGCGCGCCTTCTACTTTTGATTTAGGGTTAGAGGATATAGGCGTAAATACTGATAAGAATGGTTTTATCCGTGTTGATGGCAAGATGAGGTCAAGTGTTAAAAATATTTTCGCGGCCGGCGATGTTTTGAACACGCCCATGTTGGCTCATTCTGCTTTTGCCGAAGGAGAGCGCGCCGCGGAAACGGCGGCCGGAAAAAAATCTAAACCCGTTGATTATGATTCTTTGCCTAATGCCGTGTACACGGAGCTTCAGCTTTCTAGTGTAGGTATTACGGAAGAAAAGGCGAAGGAAAGAAAATTGGATGTTGTTGTTGGAAAGAGTTTTTTTAAAGCGTGCGGCAAAGCTGTGATAAATTCCCAGACGGAAGGGTTCGTAAAGGTAATCGCGGATAAAAAAACGCTGAAGATAATCGGCGCTCATATTTTGGGATACGCGGCCGCTGAAATGATACACGAGTTTGTTGTCGCGAAACGAAAGGGCCTTACCGTGGGTGATATCGCCGATACCGTACACGCGCATCCCACGTTTTCGGAGGCGGCGGCCGGTGCCTGCCGCGCGGCGCGAAGGGGTTAGCATGGAATTAATGATACTGACAATTTTACTGCTGTTGCTCGGCCTTGTCGTGTTTCTTGTTTGGCACATGCGTGAAGGGCGGGGCAGAAAAGAAACTCTGGAAAATTTTTTAAACGAAAAATTTAATGATTTCAGTGGCAAGGTACGAGAAACAATGAACTCAACGCGTCAGGAGGTTGAGAAGTCAAAAGATGTCCTCTCCGCGGGTACAATTAAGACGCTGGAACATTTGAAAGATATGAACGAGGTTGTGGGCAAACTCTCTAAACAGCAGGAAAAGGCTCAGGAGCTGGGCCAGTCGTTGGAATATTTGTTACAGTCTCCTAAACTTAGAGGAGATTATGGAGAGACTATTCTGGAAGAAATGCTTGATAAAGTTCTGCCAAAAGGGATATGGGAGAGGCAGTACGCGATAGCCGGAGGGGAAAGGGTTGACGCGGTTGTCAAGTATAAGGATATAGTAATCCCTATAGACTCTAAGTTCCCAAAAGAAGATTACCAGAAATATATAGCGTGCGGTGATCTTTTAGAAAAAAGACGGCATTGGGCAAACTATGAGAAAGCCCTGAAGATTCAAATTAACTTAATTAAAGAGAAATACGTTAAACCTGAAGCGGGAACGACTGAATTCGCGCTTTTATTTATTCCTTCGGAGTCGATATACTATGAAACAATAGCGGAAAAAAATTATTTAGGTCAGCCGTGTCAAATCTATGAATATGCCGCGGACCATAAAGTTATTCCGGTAAGCCCTAATACATTCTACGCTTTTTTAAATGTTATAATGCTCGGAGTCAGAAATATTGAAATTGTGAGAGAGGCAAAAAAACTTCAGGAAATGCTTACCAGGATAGAAAGAGATTTTGATTTTTTTTACAGTAATTTCGAGGTTATCGGAAAAGCCATAAACAAAGCGGCGAATTCTTATGACAAGGGAAATATTCAAATTCAGAGATTTAGGAGAAATCTTGAGTCAGTGTTAAAGCTTGAACTGCCCTCTCAAGAGGAGTCTCGGGAAGAGGTGTTGATAGAGGAGGGATCCCCGCTTTCGCGTGGATGACAAAGTGCGCGGGGATGACAAAGCGTGTGGGGATCTATGCGGCACAAAGCAGTGTTGTGGGAAAAGATGGATAAAGGGAGGGTTCATTGTTATTTGTGCTCTCACTATTGCGAGATAAGTGGAGGTAAGTTTGGTTTTTGCGGCACAAGGCAGAATCTCAGTGGAGAGCTTTGTACTTACGCTTATGGAAAAATTGCCGCTTGCAATATTGATCCAATAGAAAAAAAACCACTTTATAATTTTTTAGCTGGTACGAAAACCTATTCAATAGCGGTGGCGGGCTGCAATTTTAGATGCCCTTTTTGCCAAAATTGGAATATTTCGCGGGTTTCAGCGGAAAATAGTGAAATGCCAGGCAGAGACGCGACCCCTGAACAAATTGTGGAAGGGGCGCTCGCGAATAATTGTCCCAGTATCTCGTACACATACACAGAGCCGACGATTTTTTTTGAATATGCTTACGACACAGCGTGTTTAGCAAAGGCCCGTGGGCTCTGTAATATTTTTGTAACCAATGGTTATATGACAGAGTTTGCCATAGAAAAGTTAAGCCCGTATTTGGACGCGGCGAATGTCGATATAAAGTTTTTTTCAGACGATTTGTATAAAAAGATGTGCGGAGGCAGATTACAGCCGGTATTGGATTCCGTGCGGCGCATGAAACAATTGGGCATATGGGTGGAAGTTACCACTTTAATCATTCCTGAATTAAACGATTCCCCAGGCCAGCTTAAAGGGATTGCCGATTTTTTAGCTGAGATTGGGAAAGATATCCCATGGCATGTGACAAGGTTTCATCCTGCTTACAAGTACACTGACTCATATCCCACGCCGGTTGAGACTATTGAAAAAGCGGTGGACATAGGAAAAAAAGCGGGGCTCAAATATGTTTATTCGGGAAATGTCTGAGGGATGTAAAATTTGAAATCACAATTGGTTTGATAACGTAGAGACGCGATTTATCGCGCCTCCATCCGAATGAAAATGCCCGTATTGGTCTTTTAACGTAGAGACGCGATTTATCACGTCTCCATACGGATGAAAATGCCCGTATTGGTCTTTTAACGTAGAGACGCGATTTATCGCGCCTCCATCCGAATGAAAATGCCCGTATTGGTCTTTTAACGTAGAGACGCGATTTATCGCGTCTCCATCCGAATGAAAATGCCCGTATTGGTCTTTTAACGTAGAGACGCGATTTATCGCGTCTCCATACGAATGAAAATGCCCGTATTGGTCTTTTAACGTAGAGACGCGATTTATCGCGTCTCCAT
>JBDRBY010000043.1:0-24139 GCA_043822245.1 Candidatus Omnitrophota bacterium | reverse complement strand
TATTATGCTGACTTTCATGATTGTCATCCCGGAATTTCGCGAAGCGAAATATCCGGGATCTGTAAGATTTAATCATTTTTAGATTACAGATTCCCGCTTTCGCGGGAATGACAAAAGTCAGCATAATATTTTACACTATCTTTTGATGTAACGGGTTGCTTTAGCATGGGTTTTATGGTATTGTCAGTTTCAACCTTGTGGAGGTGAAAAATGAAACTTGGAATATTAGGGCTGGAACAGTCTGGGAAAACAACTGTTTTTAATGCTCTTACCGGAGCTGAAAAAGAAGTTGGCATCTTTGGCAAAATAGAAGCCCACATAGCTGTCATTAAAATTCCTGACGAAAGAATAGACTGGTTAAACGGTCTTTATGTCCCAAAAAAAACAACTTATGCTGCCATTGAATTCGTCGATCTTCCCGGCAGTATAAATGATTCTGCTGATGCTAAAATAATCGCCGCCGCGCGAGAATGCGATGCTTTTGTTTTCACGCTCCGTTCATTTGAAAATCCGAATGTTTCACATCCGCTTGGAGACAATGATCCTTTTAGAGATTTCGAACAAATTAGGACCGGCTTGATTGTAGCGGACATGATTATTGCCGAAAAAAGAATTGAACGTTTAAAAAAATCATTTAAAAAAGGCGTGTGTTCTCAAGAAGAAAAAATAGAATTATCGGTGCTTGAAAAAATCATTAAAACTCTTGAGCAGGAAAAATACGCCTCTGAAACACTATTAACCGAACAGGAGGAAAAAGCCATTCGTTCCTTCCAGTTCCTAACTCTTAAACCTCATTTAACTCTCTTGAATGTTTCAGATAACGCCCTCGAGACAAAACAAACATCTACCTTAGTATCGCATCTTCCAAATTGCATGGCCTTGTGCGCCAACATAGAAATGGAAATACGCGCTCTTGAGGAAAAAGATCAAAAAGACTTCCTCCAAGACCTTGGGATAAAAGAGCTTTCTTTATACGCTTTCATAACAAAAGCGTATAAGACTCTTGGCCTTATTTCTTTCTTTACCGTTGGTAAAGATGAAGTGCGAGCCTGGACCATCCCTCAAGAAACTCCCGCTGTTAAAGCCGCTGGAAAAATACATTCTGACCTGGAAAGAGGCTTCATAAGAGCGGAAGTATTTTCATACGATGACCTTAAAAAGGAAGGTACGGAACAAAAAGTGAAACAGTCCGGCCTCTTCCGTCTGGAAGGCAAGGAGTACATAGTTAAAGACGGCGACATCATATCCATAAAATTCAGCGTCTAATCACCTTCTACAGGCCGGGGCGGTTACCGCCCCGGCCTGTAGAAGATACGGCATTTTTCATCTTGGACAATTCACGTTGGTAGTCTATCTGATCTTCAACGAATTTTTTATAATGCTTGGGATTCATGTTTAGATATTCCTTAAAATTGCATATTTTTTTCTCCTCCCCGCATATCCCTAAGTACTCACGATATGACGAAAACGACCAATCCTCCGGTTTATCAACAAGATAGCTTGTTACGGGATTGAGATGAATGTATCTTGTCAAATGTGAAAATTGTTCCTGACTTCTTACTAACACAGTTTTAAACCTACTCTCCCATAAAGGCCCCTTTCGACCGTGTTTACGATTGAAATATGTGCTATAACCCTGCAAAATCCTGCACATGAATTTAGAAACACCTTCACTTTGCAGCTGTTTAAGAACAAGATGAACATGTGTCGGCATCGGACAATACTGTTGGGTTGAAAAATTTGACAAAAAATTTTGGGTGTGCTAGTATCTAGAGGCTGTGGCCCCATCGTCTAGCCCGGCCTAGGACACCAGATTCTCATTCTGGAGACAGGGGTTCGAATCCCCTTGGGGCTATTATATTCGTGTCTTGCCCCTTACGCGTCAACAAACCGAGAATATCTTCTAATTCTGTTTTTAGCGCGGCGTGGCACACCTTTCCTAAGCTCCCATTTCTCCTTAACAAGAACAATGTAAACAGGCAATAAAAGCAAGCTGTTTGGGCTGACAAAAAAAGATAGTTTCTTTCTTCTCTGTCACACGATTCGTATCCTTTTACCGCGCTTAAAGCCAAGATTAAAACAGCCCTTTCCAACGCATTTCTAAGTAACTTATATTTGTGCTCAATGTGTTCCGTTAACAATAAAATTTTACCAACGAACTCCCAAATATTTCCGTTCATGTCTCCTCCTTTAGCAAGCCTTTCAGCAGGCTTTTGCAAAACAATGTTTTCTTCCCTTACTATGTGAGACAATTTTTTTATGAAAATTTATGCAAAAAATATTAAAAAGATCATGTTAAGGCGGTACTTTCCGATACGTTTTCGAGAAATGAAAACATCTTAATTTGAAAAACCAGAAAGACCTTGACGAAAATAATATTCTGAAATAAAATAGCGACAGTTGTCTAACTATGCTTTACTGCGCGCGAGTGGCGAAATGGCAGACGCACCAGCTTGAGGGGCTGGCGGGACTAGTCCTATGCGAGTTCAAATCTCGCCTCGCGCACCACATGTAGTAGTTTGATAGTAAATGTACCACACGGTCTTGACAATCCTCCGCTTGCAGGCTATACTTAAGGAAACATACTTATGGTGCTCAAAAAAGATAAGGGAATAAGAGGCTTTACGCAACTTTGGACGCGAACGACAGGTTGGAAAAGGTTGCCTTTAAGGGTACCCTCTAGCATGCTAACCCATAAACAGGACACAGAGAATGTTTCATTTTGAAGTTTTAGGAATGGATCGAGAGCCGTTTTCAACAAGTCCGGATCCTCGTTTTTTCTACGATTCGCCGGAACACAAAGCTGCTCTTATGAGGATTTTGATTGAAGTTCGTCTTAGACGAGGATTGTCAGTTATTCTCGGAGACGTGGGAACCGGCAAAACCACTCTTTGCCGAAAACTTCTTCAGGTTTTTAAAGAACGAGAAAATGTTGAGTTCTACATAATATTGGACCCTACTTACAAAAGCGAAGATCTCTTCCTCGAATCTCTAATCAAGAGTTTTGGCCTGAATCTAGATCGAGAAAAATCGAACATATTGGACTACAAGCAAGAATTGAAGAACTTTCTTTTTAAAAAAGGCGTGGAACAAAACAAAACAGTGGTTCTTCTTATTGATGAGGCGCAAAAAATGAATTCGGAATCATTAGAAGTTTTACGGATGCTTCTGAATTATGAAACTAATGAATTCAAACTGCTCCAATTGGTGTTGGTAGGACAACTTGAACTTCTTTCTCAGCTTAAAGAATTGAGAAATTTTGTTGACAGGATAAGCCTCAAGTACATCCTCAACCCTTTTGATGCCCATGAAGTAAGAGAGATGTTGAGTTTTCGTTTAAGGATGGCGGGATATAAGTCTCGCTCCCCGCTTTTTGATGATGGAGCGATTGAAGAAATTTATAAAAATACTCAGGGTTACCCGCGCCGCGTTTCAATGTTATGTCACAACGCTCTTAGAGAACTGGTGGTAAGTGACCGGAACATAGTAACAAAAGAAATGGTACATCAACTTGTTTCAAAGGAAGTGTTAATATAGCCCTTCGAAACAAAAGAAACAAGAAAGGTCTCGCATGACCGCGGCATTAAAAAAGATAACTCCAGAAGAAAAATTACTTCAGCTTATTGAAGGCACTCACGACATAGACAAGCTTTCGCTTAAAAAAAATGACAAGCCTGTTGGAAGACCGTTTCATTTTAGGCCGGCAAACCCCCTTCCCTTTTTAAACAAAACGTTTTTCAGCAAAAAATTAACGTTGCGCATCATTATTAAGATCATGTTCGGACTGTGCGTAATTCTTACGGTTTTGCTTATCACCTATCTAGTACGCGAAGAACAGGTCGTCCAAACAAGATTCAGCAAATTGCAAACCCAAAAAATAGAACTAGAGCCCTTAGAATTGAATTTGACAGAAAAAGAAACACCGGATGTTTCAACCTTTGTAGGAGATACCACACAAAATAATCCGTTTCATCTTCTGCCCTTCGCGGAAGACGCGGAAAATGAAGAAATCACTCCGGAAGCTGCTGATTTGCAATTGGTCGGGATTCTTTGGTCAAACAAAGCTCAAGCTATCATTGAAGATTCGTCCACAAAAAAAACATATGTGGTCTCCGAAGGAGACTCGATAGAAGAATACACAGTGAGTAAAATAACACAAACTGAAATTACCATAAGTTCAAAAAATGGAGCTACGACACTCAAATAATAAAATCTGTGTCCTCAAAACGACATCGATTTTGATCCTATTCCTCATTCTGGGGATGGGTACTTGTTTAAACGCGCAAGAAGCGTCTAAAAACGCGGATGCGGCTATCCCCCTTGGCAATATGCGGGAAGTTGCTTCCGCCTTACATCCTGAAACTTCCGAATCGGCTTATGAAGATACTTTCCTTGACGCGAAAGTCCTCGCGGAAACAGAAAAAAATAACACCATAAGTTTGGATTTAAGAGGAATTGAGATAACTGAACTTCTCAAGGTTCTTTCTCAAAAACTAAAGAAGAATATCCTGCCCAGCAAAAATGTCACAGGAAGAATTAATCTATTTTTAAACGACGTCAGCTACGAAGAGGTGCTTGACATCATAATGATCTGCCAGGACTTAGCATACGAAGAAAAAGGCAACAATGTCGTCATTGTAATGACCGCGTCTGAGTATGAAGCACTGTACGGCAAAAAATTTAATGAAAAAAGGAAGCTGCTGACATTGAAACTTAAGTATGCCCCTCCTCAAATGATTTTCAACGCTTTGAGTAATGTCAAAAGTACTGTTGGCAACATAGTCGTTGATGAGAGCACCGGAACAATAATTCTGATTGATACCCCTGAAAAGCTGAAAGACATGAAAGAAATATTCAACACATTAGACCGGCCCAATGTTACTGAAGCCTTCGAACTTCAGTACGCCAAAGTGGCCGACATAGAAGGTGACATTACCTCAATCGCCACGACCGGCGCCAGCACAATAGTAAGTGATGAACGCACAAACACGATCATGGTCACCGACCTGCCGGGAAACATGAATAAAATCAGACAAACCTTACGAATGTTAGACCAGGAAACACGGCAGGTATTGATCGAAGCCGAGGTAATGCAAATAACGCTGTCCGATGAGTTCAATTATGGCGTGGAATGGCAGAAAATATTGAACAACCCTTCTCTTTGGAGCTCGGTTTTAACCGGAGGTTTTGCCGGGACAGGAATGACTTCCGCGTATCAGAGGATCAGTATGGGTGTTCTTGAAGAGAATAAGTTCAATGTGGCAATAAATGTCCTGAAAGGAATGGGTGATGTTAAGATTCTTTCCAGTCCAAAAATAGCGGTTATAAATAACGAAGAAGCAACTATACACGTGGGAACTCGTCAGGCTATTGTGACAGGAACTCTCAGCCAAAGCGGAGATTCAACAATCACTTCAGACAATGTTGAATTTATTGATGTGGGCTTGAAATTGGTTGTGGTACCAACGATCAACCGTGACGGATTTGTAACGATGAAAATAAAACCTGAAGTGAGTTCCGTTACCGATACAGTTACCACAGGGTCAGAAGATGAACCTCGAAGTGTTATTCCGATTATTACTACTTCTGAAGCTCAAACAACGGTTAAAGTAAAAGACGGGTCAATGATAATGATAACCGGCCTGAGGGAATATGATAAGAGGTGTTCCGTTGACGGTGTGCCTTTTTTAAGCGATTGGCCTATTCTCGGGCCGTTATTGTTCAGCAACAAAGATAAATCCCAGACTCAAACAGAACTTGTTGTGTTTTTGATGCCGCACATAATAAGAGGTGATGAGATGATGGCCTGGGACCTGGAAAAAATAAAGGTGTTTGATGAAAAGGCGTGGCCGGAAAAACGAGGATTCTTTGAGCCAAAACTTAAGGCATCCTCTTTAAAACGAAAAATGAATAACCTCGGAGGTAAAAGTGCAGGATGACCGTAAATTCTTGGACAGCAATTCTGAAGAGCCGGACCAGGAAGAACAAAATGAAGAAAAGCAAAAAAAAATAATTGAACTTCCTGACCTTGACTTACCGGAAAAAAATTTTGAACCGGAGCAGCACCGTTACCATGAGGATTCTATTGTTGACCAGCCTGGGAAAAAAGAATTGGATCCTGAGTATCTGGCCGCAGCGGGAAAAGAAAAACCACAGGGAGAGAAAAGAACACCTTTTGATAAAACAAGCTTTTTCATTAAGCCCCGGGAAAAAGAAACTCAACACAGTAGCATGACAGATAACCCGGCATTCAATGTATCCTCACACCTCGCAAGCCGGAAAAACTTTCTTATGGGTCTTCCCTGGGGTTACCTAGGTCTCATACTAGTGCTGAGCATATTGCTCTTTGTCTCTACTCTGACAAATATTTCTTCCGTTAAAAACATGTCAGAGATTAAAACAAAGGCTTTTTCTGACGCTAAATTAGCAACACAAATGGTTGCTGAAAAGGAAAAAGTTAAATCCGAACAAAAAACGTTGGAACGCGAAGTGAGCAGGCTGAAAAACGAGATCTCTTCCGCTCAAAGCATATCAGCCGGCCTGCAAAAACAAAATGAAAACCTCAAGGCAGAAATTGCTGAGACAAATATTAAATTTGACGAATTACAGAGAAAACTCAAAGGATACGCGTCTGAAGTTAAAGATCTTGTATCGACAAGGATAGGATACTATAACGCTTATTCAAACGAAAAAGAAAATAAACAAAAACTCGTGGTGGCAACAAAAAAGATGGAAACCGAAATAAGAAATTTAACCGTGGAACTGGATTCTATCGCGAAACAATTCGACAGTCAGGAAAGTAAATACACATACGAAATGGCCTTTGTTTTCACAAAAGCTCAAATGTACGATGACGCGATTGAAAACTTTTTGAAATATCTCGAACTGACCGGTACTCCCGACGCTGACATTTACTACAATCTAGCCCTAATATATGAACAGGTTAAAAAAGATAACGCCACGGCGATAAGCTATTATAGAAAATACACTGAGCTCCTTCCCTCTGCCGAAGACTTGTACGAGGTTAAAATGCGAATAAGCTCTCTGGAGCGAAACAGTACTGAAGGTAAATATTTTTATCCTGCTCAAAAGAAATTTGAAATAAACTTGGAGGAGCTTAAGTACTAAGAAGCAAAGAGGTGTTATGAAAAAAAAATGTAATTTCCGCGTTTTGTTATTAGTTGTCGCCTTATTCTCACTTTCCTGGGCTCCTTTTTCCTACGCGGCAGGCCCGTTCACAAAGCTTGGACGCGGATTTGCCAACCTTACGACAGGATGGCTCGAAATTTTCTGTACCGCCTACAACCAAGGTGCCGGAAAAGACAATCAGGGTATTGGTGTTTTAGCGGCTGTGCCTCTTGGCATAGTCAAAGCCGGCATTCGCACAATAGTTGGGGTGTATGAAGTTGTAACTTTCCCTCTGTCTTTTCCCAATAACTACGAACCAATAGTAAAACCGGAATTCATACAAATCAAAGAAAGATACACAGTCTTTGAAAAAGAAAAAATCGAAGAAGCTCCGTTAGAGACTAAGCCATGACACATAAAAACTTTGAGAGGAATCGGTTCGTGACACTATGGTTAACATTACTGCTGACCATAGTGCTGTCCTATCCGGTCCCTTCGTTTTCTCAATCAGTGGATGAGAAAAAAAATGAAATAGGACATTTGCATAAAACCGCTTTACTCTCATACGATAGGGCAAGAAAACAAGCGGAAAAAGGCACGCAACTGAAATACTTGGAGAATTTGGAACAAGAAATAGAGGACTTTTACGCACTCGCCGGCGAATTGGAAAAACAAGGTGAATACGAAAAAGCCGAAAATTGTTACAAAAGAATTTTGGAAATTATTGAAGAGGACGCCGGGTTAAAACCTTACATTGATGAGAGGGATAAGAATCTAAAAAAAATGGCTCATAAAAGTCGACAGCTTGTTTCAAAAAAACTACAGCAGGCGCAGGCTAAGAAAAAATGTTTGACACAGAATAGGTTAAAACATTCTAAAAAAATTCTTAAACTACAAAACCAGTTAGAAAGGCTTGAAAATGAGTGATGTGAAAAAATTTTTATACGTTGCGTTTGTGTTAGTTTTACTTTTGCCATCTTTTTGGGAAAGCGAGGCGCTCGAAGAACAAAACAAGTCCGATTTCCATACATCCAGTTTAGGAAAACTTACTAAAAATATTTTTGAGGCATGTGACCTGGTTGAGGAAGGAAAAATTTTGTACAAAAAAGGTGATTGCCATCTTGCTAAAGAAAAATTTCAAGAGGCGCTGGATAAAGATCCCGAAAACAACTCTTCCAAAGAATACTTACAGTTGTGCCTTCAAGAAGAAAAACGAAAAGAGCTTGAAGCAGCACATTGTAAAAAACAATGGGACCAATTGGAAAAGATCGAAACTCAACACAAAAAAAGAGAACAGCAAAAAGCCCTTCTCTCCTTTTTGGCGGGAGGCAGACAATTTTACAGGAATAATAATTACACGAATGCCAAGATTCAGTTTCAACAAGCGCTTAGCCTGGATCCCGAAAACAGACAAGCCACAAAATATCTAGCTTTATGCGTCCGCGCAGAAGAAAAAATAGAAAAACTTCGAAAAAAACTAGAGCAAGAGTTGGAAAAAGAACACCTCAATCAAAAACTCGAACGGGATTACGGTTATTCTAAACAGGAACCCACTCGGTGGGAAGAGAATCTTACAATAATCAAACGGCTTGAAAAGAAAGTTGAACAACTTGAGGCTGAAAAAATATCGCAAGATTCTCTAAACTCCGGCGCCGCTGACTCTGTTGTAGAGACGAGGCAGTGCCTCGCCTCTACAGATTATGACAAATCGCTTCTAGAAGAAAAAAGCCTTTTAAATGACGAAAAAGAAGAAGCAAAACTACGTGAAACTGAAATTCTTTTGACTCAGGGGAACAGTTGCTACGACCATGGCAACTACGAGCAGGCGTACGAATCCTACAAAAAAGCTTTACTTGCCTTACAGGAATAAGAGGAGCGACACCCTTCTTATCTTATAAGCTATCCACTCCATTCTTTTATACAAAATTCACCTTGTTTTTTCACTCTACCAAAAACAATAGAATATTCAGAAATTAATTTTTTTTGCGCGTAAACCTTTGCCTCAAGCCTATATATTTCAGAATTTACTCCTATTATATTTTTACTGATTAGTGAAATTAAGTCCTGTTCTTCTCTTAACGTAAGGTTGAATTTTTCCTTAAGTTTATTCAGAATCTCTCCTGAAAATTCAAAAACACCATCATCTTCCGTATAAAGCACGTTGTCTTCGCCCAGGCGAAAGGTCATTATCGTCTCAATCATGGCCTTTTCCACGCCTAAAAATGATAACGTCTCCTCAGCACAAGTATTTATATTCACTGTCCCCTGACCATATACTGTTATCCAATCTTTTATTTGATCAAATACACTTTTACTTATTTCCTCAACAAAAAGAAGTTTTTCCTTAGGAACAAAAGGCCTATATTCAGAATTAATTACTTTAACCGCGATATCGATATCCATCCCGGGCAGATTTTTTAAAACCGAGCTTGAAACTTTATTAACATTAATCTTTCTTTCCTCATCTATCAGCGAATAAACAACTTTAATGTCCCCTGTTTTGTACTCTTCTTCATGCGCCAGCTCAAGTAGAGAATCATAATTGGGCGTTATATCATTCTTCCGTTCAAATTTTGATGTTAAAAAAACTGAATTGACCGTGTATAATCCGAAAAAATTATTTTGCCGCCATTTGGCAAAATTGTACGCCGACCATGAAAGTTTTGCAAGGCCCATACCAAAGATTGCAAGTATTGATACAAGCCATAAAATCATCACTAATACGGAGCCTCGTTTACGCATATAATTTGGGTATCTATGTAGTATCTACATTTCATTTCGGAATAAAGAGATACCAGATAATCTCTTCATCATTGCGCCTGATAGTAAGCTTTACCGCGTCGGGCACGCCTTTCTCTTTTTGCTCGAAACTCGTAACCCATTCGCCTAATTGTTCAACCTTGTCATAAAATAGATAGGAAAACTCTACCTGTTGGGCCTCAAAAAGTTCACTAATAGACTCATTCATTTTATCTTTTAGAAACTCACTATACTTTACAACTTTTCGTAAAAGCACGCGTTTCGCGCCATCAAATTCATATGTTACAGCAACGATATGTGAGGAAGAAATATAAGGGAATGTTAATTTTTCTGCTTCGCCTTCAAAACTTATTTCTTCTTCGTCAAAGTCGCGTACATACCCTGAGAGTTCTTTCCGCATTTTAACCTGCGCTAACAAAAATTTATGATCTCTCATAAGGTTAACAGATTTAACTGTTTTCCAGATCCGGATACCCGCGGTATACACGGAAAAGACCGTAAGGAGAAGAATTCCCATTAACGAGGCTACCAAAAAAACCTCTACAAGAGTAAAGCCTTTGTTGGTCAGTAGTTTAGAGTTCATATACTACAGATCCCCGCTTTCAAGAAAATGAGAAGACGGGAAAACAGCCTCCAGATTAACACTCTTCTGTCTGCCATACTCTTCCCAAACCACTTCCGACTGTACAACACACAGCTCCGTCTCCGGTTCTTTAGGCTCGTCTCGCCCCTCGCTTTTAGGAATTTCACCCTCTATAACTAATGGAATGGGCGAAAGCCAGGGAACAGTATTTACATTAAATTTAAATTCACGGCCGGGCTGAACCTCAATGTAATCTGTTTGGGCAAAAGCGATTTCAACACCTTCACTAAGTATAGAGTTAAGCTGAATTTCATCCATTTTTTTCTGAAAAATATCCATACTGTGAGTGCTTTTATACACCGTAGAAACCGCTGACGCGCAGATTGAAAAAACCATCAAGACCATAACCATACAAACAGCCGTAATTGCCACTGCTATCATCATCTCTATCATACTAAAGGCTTTTTTATTCATAATAGAAGGCGGGGAAATGGGGACATTCCTTGTAACCCATTATCGCCAAAGAAGTTGCGAGGAGTGTCCCCTTTTTTATCGCCTCTCCCAATTAACAACATCATCATTGGTTTCCGGTTGGCCATCGGACCCGGCGGAATATAAGTCGTATCCGTACTTGTTATGTTCCCCGGGATACTTATAGTAGTACTCTTTGCCCCATGAATCTTTGGAGATTTTTTTTAGGTAAGGGCCCTTCCAACTGTCACTTTTGGCTTTGTTATCCATCAAATAATCTAAACTTGACGGAAACTCGCCCATATCAAGTTCATACAGGTCAAGGGCAAGCGGAATGTTTACGTCTATATCAACCTGGGCCACGGCAGTTTTAGTTTGTTTGGTTCTACCCGTAAGTTTGGGGACGACCATAGCGGCTAAAATTCCTATAATGGCGACAACTAACATAATTTCAATAAGCGTAAAACCTGTTCTATTTACTCCATTTTTCATCTTTGCTCCTCTCTCTTTAGTGGATGGTTGGTGTTAAATCCCCCTGGCTTTTTCAAAGGGGGGAAATTTTCCTGGAGCTTTTTACGGAATCATTATCTCAAATCGTGAATCAAACAAAGTATATTAAATGTACATCTATCGTGGTTGTTATCAAATTTTTATCTCTATCTTTCACTTTGAAATCTATTTTATCTATCCTCAAAGGATAGTCTCCATTTTCCAATTTATACAAAAACAGGATAATGCTGTGCTGGTACCCTTCAAGTGTGAGTGCCACATTCCGGACGTTATATTCTTCTTTGCCTTTAAGTTCAACATTTTCCGGCTTCATATTCTGCATAATAACACCCGTCTCTTTGGCGATTTCTTCAATCTGCTTCATTATCACCGAAAACATGCCTTCCCCTGTCTCCCCTGTTTCTATAAACGGCTGGATAGCCTCATAGCTCTTCGTTATGTTATTCTTTTGAAGATTCATATAGAGAGTTCTTTCGAATTTTTCTTCCTGCGCTTTTATTTGAATATCAATATTTTCCAACTTGATAAAAAAAGGCGAACCGACCAGTCTTTCCATCAAAAATAAGGCAATAATAACACCAACCACACCTGCTAATATTTGTTCTCTTTTGTTTATCCGCGGCATAAAATACCTCTGTTTAGATCCTTCGACTCGCGTCACTTTATATGGCACACAATATTAAATTCATTCTGTTCGCTTTTCCCATCGGTCGCTTTGCGTGAATATCGGAGTTCAGCTTTACCGAATATTTTCGCGTCGTTAAGATCTCTGACAAATTTAAATATCTCGCCCATATCCATTCCTTCTCCCATTAAAGAAAATTCCTTTTTCTTCACAAATATCAAACGCTCAACCGTGATATTGTTCGTGGTAATTTTTGACAGCTCATAGTAGTAGTATAGGATGGAATCTTTATAATTTGTGAAATTTTTGACAGCCTTAATCTTATCCAGCGCCTTCATGGCGGACTTATTCGCCCGTTCTGTTTTATTTATTTCCGCGATTAATTTATCCAGGTAAGCCTGCCTTGAATACATCTTTCCCATAAAACCTACAAGCAAAAGAACCAGGAGATAGATTACTATGCCGCCGCCCATAAATAGGTTTTTTGTCATTTCCCTCACGTCTTTTCTTACTTTAACTTCGGGCAAAACTAAATTGAACTTGTCGGACAAGGGGTCCATCGCGGAACCTAAAAGAGCTGAAACTGAAGTGTTTCCTAAAATTTGTTTAATTTCTTTAACCCCCTCCAAAGATTCAACAACTTCCATAGAATTTACAATTTCCACGGGCACTTGAAGGTCATTGTTTATCTTTTTTTCTAAAGCGCTCCAGTCAGCTTCAACTCCTGAAATATACAGCATAGCAAGGCTTTCTCCCCTGGCAGCGCGAGAAACAACTAAAGCTTGTTTTATTTCTCCCGTAAATTTAACAAGTTTGTCTTCTTCTTTTAAGTGTTTCACACCCATAGAAATGCTCTTACTAAAAAGAAGTTGGTTTTTTCTAAAAACAAAAAAATCAGTAGTTTTATCGCTGATATCTAGACACGCTTTCAACCTGTCAGCATTATCTTTTTCCTTTGTTTTTACCATTCTCGCCCGGCTAATAAAATTCATCAGCCCAAAAGTGCTTAACAGAACATTTTCCGGATATAATCCAAGTTTTTCAAATATAGAAACCTGTTTTATTAATTTCTGACGGTGAATTATCCCCAACAGCACACTTGTAAAACCAGCGGAAGTTCTCTCTAGCACTGAATAGTCATAAATAATTTCTTCTCTTGAATAGGGGACTTCCTGCGTAAGATGAAGGCTGATGATGTCCTCCAGCTCTTTTTCGTCTTTCGCCGGAAACTGCAGATTTCTTAATATTATTTGATCCCGCGGGATACACAGAACAAAAGGCCCGAATTTCTTTATCATCTTCTCATTTACAAGAGAAGAAACCACTTTTTGCGTTTCATCAGGGGAATCCGACTTAAGCTCCCGATAAACCACACCGGTTATCTGTATATCTCTTAATATGCTCCAACCCCAAAGCATTTTTACATATTTATCGTTTATTTCGAAGATTATCATAATATCAGCATATAGCGTGCGTGCTACTCCATAAACATACTCATCTCAAAAATAGGCAAAAGTACCGAGATAACGATAAAGCTGAGTACTCCTCCTACAACGAGAATAGCTACCGGTTCAATGAGAGAAGTAACCATCCTTGTCGCGGTTTCAACTTCGTCCGAGTAGGTATCGGCAAGTTCCGTCAGTATTTCATCCAGCCTGCCTGAAGCCTCCCCAACGGCCATCATCCTGATAAACATATCAGGCAAATATTTACATGTGCTTTGCAGGCTTTCTTCCAGCGCGGTACCGGCAAGAATCTCGTTGCAGGCTTCTCCCAGTTCTTTTTTCGCGGTTTCATCGCCAATAAGAGGAATGGAGACTTTTATTGACTCTAAAAGCGAAACCCCGCTGGAAAGAAGTATCGAAAGGCCTGTTGTAAACCTGCTTAAAGATTGATTGTATATAATTGTTTTAACTACCGGCAAACGCCTTTTAATTTCCCCCAAGGCTCGTTTCATCCAAGAAGTATTTTTGGAATAAACTAAAAATCCGATAAGCCCTCCAAAAAAAATGGACATTACCAGCCAGTACCGCGCGGAAAAATCTGACATATTCAAAAGTATTTTGGTCATAATCGGTAATTTGTCGCCAAAATCCTCAAAAAGGCCTTTAAGTTTTGGGATAACAAACGTGATTATAAATATTATGGTAGAAAAACCCACCCCCACCATGACAACCGGATACGCGAGGCTGGACGCGATTTTTTGCGATAACTGCCTTTCGTTGTCAAGATACTTTGTTATCTGCTCAAGCGCGTAATCAAGTCTGCCTGAAGTTTCTCCGGCTCTGACAATGCCTATGTATAGAGGCGTAAAGTGTTGCGGGAACATCTCAAGGCTGTCTGAAAAACTGTGCCCATCCTTAACCGAAACTATTACGGCCTCAATTACTTTTTTTAACTCTTTATGATCTGTCTGGCTTTGCAGAAAATACAAACATTTGAGTATCGGTTCCTGCGATCGTAAAAGCGCTCTCAGCTTTTTACTGAAAAAATGAATTTGTTTTTTTGATATTTTTCCGCCTGAAAAAAACTTCATCGGTTTTGCCTTGGCTTTAGAAGTTTTTTTTGCCCGGCTACCGGACACGCGGGCCGCGTCTTCGATAGAGACAGTAACCAATCCGAGTTTCCTTACCTCAGCTACCGCGGCATCCTGACTTGCCGCTTCCACAACACCCTCAACCTCCTCATTCAGGCCTTTTTTCGCTTTATAATAAAATTTCATGTTTTTTCCCAGAGCACAGCGTTCAGTCCTACACGCTATAATTATAGCACATTCTCCGATTCTGTTACCCTTAACACTTCTTCTATGGTAGTAATCCCTTCCTCAACTTTAATCCATCCTGTTTCCCTCAACGTCCTCATACCAAAAGACCTTGCCTTATCTTTTATTTCTTGATTAGAGGCTCTTCTAAGAACCATTTCCTGTATTTCTTTGTTTATTATAAAAAGTTCATGGATAGCGATTCTGCCCCTGTAACCTGTGTATCTGCAGGCTTCACACCCTTTCCCTCTGTAACATCTTTTTACCGGTATATTTTGTTTCTTCAAGATATCCCGCGCGTCATATTCTTCTTTACATTGGTCGCAAATTACGCGTACTAAACGCTGCGCGATAAACGCCTTAACCGCGGAAACCAATAGAAATGGCTCCACTCCCATATCTATGAGCCTTGCCACGCCGCTTGTGGCGTCATTTGTATGTATGGTCGAAAAGATAAGGTGCCCGGTTAGAGCGCTTCTTATGGCTAGTTCCGCGGTTTCCATATCCCTGACTTCTCCCACCATTATAATATCAGGGTCATGGCGCAGGATACTTCTCAAACTGCTGGCAAAAGTCAGGCCTACTTTAGGCAAAATTTGTATTTGCATTATATCGCTCATCTCATATTCAACAGGGTCTTCTACCGTTATAATTTTTGTGTCCGATGACTTTATCTCTGAGAGACAAGCGTATAGCGTTGTAGTTTTACCGCTTCCCGTCGGGCCGGCAAGAAATATAACACCAATAGGCATATGTATAAGCTTTTTTACCTGCTCCAATTCTTTTTCAAGAAACCCTAGATTCTTTATCTGGTGGATCATTTCATTTGGAAGGATCCTTATCACTATATTTTCGCCATTTGATACCGGGATAATGGATACTCTCAGGTCCATTTCTGAACCATGAAATTTTATTTTCACGCGCCCATCCTGAGGTATTCGCTTTTCCACAACATCAAGGCCAGCTATAATTTTCAGCCTGGAAGTAATCGCGGGATATAGCACTTTTATTTCAGCGGGAAGCGCCACATCATACAATATACCGTCAATGCGGCAGCGGATTTTAACTTTGTTTCTGTACGCTTCAAAATGTATATCTGTCGCGTTGGACTTCACCGCTGACATTAAAATCTGATCCACAAGTTTAACTACGGAAGCTTCTCCCGTGGAACTGCCTATATCTTCAACCTTTTCTTCCCGTATGATTTCCTTTTTTCCTTTTTCAGGCTCTTTGTTTTCAAGTATTCTCTGCACTGTTTCCGCGCCTACACCATAATATTTTCGGATTGCTTCGAGAATTTGATCGCTTGTCGCCAAAACAATTTCTGTACTATACCCCAAAAGCAGTTTCACATCCTCTGTTGACCAGATCTCAAGCGGGTCGGAGATAGCCAGTTTTAACACATTGTCCTGTATTTCAAGAGGCATAAACTTGTAGTGCCAAACAAATTTGACAGGTATAGCCTTTATTACTCTTTCCGGGACTTTTATATTTCTTAAACTGGGATAATAAGCAATATTCAGCTGTTTTCCTAAGGCCTGAAGCAGTTCGTCTTCTGTAACGTGGCCTAATTTTAATAATGTTTTCCCGAATATTTCACCTGTTTTTTTGCTTTGGAGCCATGCTTCATTCAGTTGTTTTTCATTGATCACTCCCATTTTCATCAATATTTGTCCAAGTTTATCCATTGTGCTCCTTATCGCGCGTTTACTTTTCACATAAAATTACAAGTGTGTTTCTATCAAATTTCGCTAACCCGTCTCTAACCTGTAAATATTTCAGTTTCGGATCATCCTCACGTTCCGCTATTTTAACTATACCTTTACGAAGCCTATAGAGAAGCGGCTGATGAAAACTCATTATTGAAAACTCGCCATCCAAACCAGGCAACACTACCTGGGATGTCTCTTTCTCGTATATAACCTGTCCGCCTTTTAAAATTATTGTACGCATGTTCTATAAGGGGTTGCCGGGTTGACTCTTCCTAAGTTGTCCGCCCGCTTCCCACCATGTAAAATTCTTCCGCGTCCACACCATCCACTCTGCCTGTTATTATATCCTCACACCCTTTTAATGTCTCGTCTAATTCAACAAAACAGCCTTTCCTGCCGGTATATTTCTCCGCCACAAAGAAAGGCTGGGTCAAAAAATTCTGCATCTTTGCCGCACGGTCATACATTATTCTTTCTTGGCGGGAAAGCTCTTCTATCCCTACAATTGCCACCAATTTCTGAAGTTCTTCAAACCGTTGAAACAGTTTTTTTGTCTCGTTAGCGATCCTGAAATGCCGTTCTCCTATAATCGCGGGATCCAGGTACGCTGAAGAAGAACGTACAGGATCAATCGCGGGATACAATCCTTTTTGTACATACTCTCTTGAGAGAACCATTATCGAATCAAGATGAGAAAATATGGTTACCACCGCGGGGTCGGTTAAATCGTCCGCCGGCACATAAACCGCCTCTACCGCCGTAATGGAAGAAGCATGACTAGACCGTATTCTCTCATGGAATTCACCGACCTCGGAAACAAGTGTGGGCTGATATCCCGTCTCTGAAGGAATCCTGCCCATAAGCGCCGAAAGTTCGGCCCCCGCCTGAGTAAATCTGAAAACATTATCCACAAAAAATATAACATCCTCACCCTTTTCCTGCATAGACTCAGCTATGGTTACCCCGCTAAAAACAACTTCATATCTTATCCCGGGCGACTTATCCATCTGTCCGAAAACCAAAACTACCTTCTCCAGAATACCTGTCTCTTTCATCTCAAAATACAGCTCGTTACCCTCTCTAATCCGTTCTCCCGCGCCTGTAAACACACAGGAAGCGCCTCGTTGTTTTACAACATTATGTATAATTTCAAGCGTTAAAATGCTTTTTCCTAAAGCCGCGCCGCCTAAAATACCTGTTTTCGACCCCACAACAAAAGGAAACAAAAGATCCAGCACTTTTATGCCTGTGGTAATGATTCTATATTCTCTTTTCTCTCCTAAAATAACTTCATTTGATTTTTTTGACGCGGATCTTCTTATGGGATTTCTTTTTGCTGTTTCTATAACCGGGCCCAGGTCATCCATGGGCTCTCCGAAAGCATTCAAAAGCCTGCCGTAGCAATCTTTTGAATCCGGCATAGTAATAACACTTCCAGTCGCCATCACTTCCGAATTGCGCTTAAGTCCGACGTTTAGAGCAAGAGATATACATCTTACAATCTTGTTTTCCATTTGCTCCGCGACCTGCATTATGACAGGCTTACCGTCAACATTTTTCGCCTTTATAATCTCATAGGTCCCAGGCAGATCTTCCGCGTCCTGAAAGGACACATCTACTATAGGTCCTCTTACCGCGATAATCTTGCCTTTTTTTAGCATAAATCACACCATTTTGTTAATTAAAAATTTAACATTACCTTCATCTCGCCGCGCGCGCCGCGAATATCTCCCTTATAACCTTATCACTCATAGCATGAACGGATTTAAAATATTTGAATCTAAGGCTTTTTGTTATATCCTTTAATTCTTCGGCATTATGATCAAGATTAATAACTCTCATCGCCCATTCTGAAAGTTTACTGGACCAAAAAACATTGTATATGTTGTTTTCCAGCCACATCTTAACTAAATATTCCACGATATGGTATGAACTGGGTTCTATGAGAACTTTTTCTTCAAAAGGAGACTTTTCCCTTTCAAGATATTGTTTTATATCTTCACACGGCAATAAATTCATCTCTTCCGTGTGATGGTTCGTAAAAGAGTTAAACTTTGTATAGATAACCGAAAAGGCGCTTACCTGTTTCTTCTTATACAATTTCATCACATAATCCGAAATCTGTCCGATATCTTCCATCTTTACATCATTTCCTATCGCCGGGAAAAACTTACACTTAATCCCCGAATCCTCAAGCAATTTTTCTCCCATTTCTCCCAAAACTATAGTCTCGCTGTTATTGTCTAACCCTCTGTCCATTGCCATCTTCAGAATGCGGTTGTTGTGGTCGCCTAAAAATCCCTGGTCAGAACAAACCAAAAGAAAAGCCTCCGGAAGATTTTCCCTTTTGGTCAAATACGGATTTCGAGGCGAAACTGACCCCAGCAGCTTAAAACAACTTATGAGATGCTTTTTTAACACATCTTTATCAGTCGCCATCGCGGAAGTCCTGCTGAACTCAGAAGAAGACATTACCTTAAGAATATCCAGGATATCTTTAAGGTCCCGGTTGTAAAATAAATCTTTCTTGAGTACTCCAACTGGTATCATAGTTCATCTCTCGTTGTTCGTCTCTCGTCGTTCGTCGCTCGTCGTTCGTCGCTCTTTACCCCTTGTTTCTTAAAATACTCCAAAAACCCTTTATCTATTTTATTCTTGGCGTCTTCCGTAAGTTTGCGGTGGTATCCAAACTCAAGCATAAACCGCGCGTCATACTCTTTCATGAAAATAAGAATATTTTTTTCGAACTCAAACACCTCTTCTCCGCTTAAATGATCAAGAATTCCTCTGTTAAAAGCGTAAAATATAAGTATTTCATCCATCTCGGATATCGGAGCGTTTGCCGACTGAATCAACAGCTCTATAAGCGTCTGGCCGCGATTTATTTTTTGAGCTATTTTTTCAGATATTTTGGTTCGTAATTTTGTAAGTTTTTGCAATCCCCTAAACTGCGCGTATTCCCGCCGGAGCCCCGCGCTTACATCCTTAAGCGCGGACGACTGTACCTTATTTCCTATACGTGAAACAGATAAACCTATATCAATTGCCGGACGAAATCCTTCATTAAAAAGCGCGGCACTTGTATATAACTGCCCATCTGTCATGGAAATCAAATTCGTCTGCACATAACCGGTAACGTCGCCTTGGAGCGTATCAGCTATGGGCAGAAACGTCATACTTCCGCCTTTTTTCGGATGCATCCTGCACGCCCTTTCCATCAGCTGGGAATGCATATAGAATATGTCTCCAGGATACGCTTCCCTGCCCGGAAAACGGTTCAGGAGAAGTGATATCTGCCGGTAAATCCACGCGTGTTTGGTGAGATTGTCAAAAATCACTAAAACATCTTTATCACGTTTCACGAAATATTCACCTATGGCAGCCGCTGTGTACGGAGCGAGATACTGCTCTGTTGATAAGACCGACGCCGGAGCTGCCACAAATATAGTGTAATCCAGGGCTCCTTTCTCCGAGAGCGTCTCTATTACTTTAACCATAGAAGTATAACTGCCGCCAACCCAGCAATAGATACATATCATATTCTCATTTTTCTGGTTAATAATGGCATCTACCGCGATTGTGGTTTTCCCCGTCTGACGGTCTCCTAATATAAGCTCCCTCTGGCCTTTACCAATCGGGGTTATAGTATCAATCAATTTAATCCCCGTGTGCATAGGTTCTGAAATCGGAACACGCGACATGATAGGAGGCGCGTCTTGAAACACAGCCCGATATTCTAAGTCTTCACCTTCCAAAGGCCCCTTTCCATCTATCGGCTGAACCTGCCCGTTTACTATCCTACCCAAAAGTTTTTCATCCACAGCTACTTTAAAAAGTTCGCTTTTCGAAACAATTTTGTCTCCCGCTTTTATGTTGATACCGCTCGTTAGTAGGAGCGCTACTACGCGTTTTTCATTAAACTCTATGACAATACTTTTGCCGCCACCCTCTAAATAAAGGACTTCTCCGTACACACAATTAGGGATGCCTGCAATATTTATAATATCACCTTTAACATCGATTATTTTGCCGACTTCTGTTATTTCAACTGTTGGTTTCATAATACGTTAAATCTCTTCTTTGACCGCCATAGCCGCGTTTCGTATCCTGGCGGCAATCCCGCCATCTATTGTACTCGGACCTATTTTAAACAGAACGCCGCCTAGAACACTTGGATCTATAGTAAATTCGACCTCTGTCCCTCCCCCGCCATGCGCTTCTATCGCTTTGATCACATACGCTTCATCTTGAGCGCTTAACTTATCCGTGGTAAGAACTTTCACCTGTTTATGTTTTTCCAAAAGTTCTCTGATGTTTTCAGTCCCAACCAAGGCATCAACAATCTCTCTAACCGCGCTTACTCTAAACCCGCTAAGTTCCTTTTCTGAAAAAACTCTTTTTAATATAACTTCAGCAAATTCCGACGCCTTTCTATCCAATTCCCTGGCGGCCTCTTTTAGAATGCTTTCTTTTTCCCGCAAAGCGTTGGCTATTATTTTCTTCGCTTCTTCCTTCGCTTTCGCTCTTTCTTCATCCCTTATCTTTTTTGAACTTTCTCTTGCCAGATTGAGAAGATCATCCGCTTGTTTCTCCGCGATTCGCATCTTTTCTTCATATTCTTTATTAAACTTCTCAAGCCGGTTGTTAAGTTTCACTTCTTTTTCAAGATTATCCTTATCCATTTTTTTTATTCTGTTTATGCCAATTTCCAGCTGACGATGAAGAACCATTCTCAAAAACATCACGATAGCCACAACAGTCGCGATCTGTAACAACACAAACGGCCAAACCAGTATTGCCTGCATTAAAACCTCCAAATTTACTTAAAGGGGCTTTCACCTCTATTTCACTTTGCTAAATGACTGTAAAACCCTTATTTCCTTACGTTCGGCTTTAGAACTTGCTTTCACTTCGTTCCGCAAGTTATAAAGCCGAACGTCACTTTAACAAATTAAACACTGTCAAAAGCGAAATAATCGCTATGGCTTCGGCGAATATGAAAGCGAGAATCATTGTAATAAGAATTTTGGCGGACGCCGAAGGGTTCCTCGAAAGCCCGTTTACTGCCGAATATCCGACAAGAGCGATAACGATTGAAGGCCCCAAAGTACTAATCAACATTACGAATATGACGGTAATAAGGCTCATAATTAGTTCAAAATTTATCCGTTTTTACCATTTGTTCTTAAACCCTTTTCCGGTTCGAATTTCTAAGTAACTTTTGCTGTCTAAATATGAAAGAAGTTTTTTGTTTAAATCCTCTGTGCCTCTAATGCGATAAATTTTCCCCAGGCTTAGCGTAAAAGGCTCTCCGTCTCTCAAGTTCCTGCAGAACATTTCAAACCGTCCCCGCCCGTAAATCTCCAACAGATATATTACCACCGCGGCTGATACCGGATAAAAAACACTGGGAGTAGCACTCTCCGCGGTTGAGATTCCACTAATCTGCGCGACTGAATTGTAATACCCTTTTTCAACAAGTTTTTTAGCCGTAAAAAAATATCTTTTTAAACTATCTTCCTCATTCGCGCACGCCGTACCCTCATCAAACCACAGAGGCGTTTTTGTTTCCAGCCCGATAAATTCTCGCAGAATGATATGGCTTAACTCATGAGGTAGTATAACATCAAAAAAATCACTTTCAAAGTAAAAAGTGCTGATCCATTTTTTTTTAATATTCACAGACGCGCCCGACCACGCGGCCCGGCCCGTACTTCCCAGATAATCCTCTTTTGTCCTATATAAAAATATTTTAGCCCTGTTGTCCCATAACCAAAAATTAAATCGTTCAAAACCCAAACGATGCGTTATTGACCGGTAATAATTCTCGCATTTCCCGGCAAACGCCCTTACATAATTTTCAGATATACCTGGATGATAATAAACGATAAAGTGCGCGCGTTTGTGTTCACGCCAGTCACCTTCCGGCATCTGCCCTTTTGCCCCGCTGGCCATTTGTGCTGAGGAGCAGGCTGGGTACATAATGCCTGCTGTCAACAAAACACCTATCAAAATACTTACAACCTTTTTTCCCATCCAATCACTTTTTTTTAATTGTTCAATATCAAACTATGAGACGCGATGAATCGCGTCTCTACCTGCAGGGGCACCACCCAATCTAATCACCTTTTTATCGATTGTTTAATATCAAACCGTAGAGACGCGATTCATCGCGTCTCTTAGCGAAGAAATTTATTCTCCTTCTTCTTTGGTTTCCTCGGTTTCTTCTTCGATCTCAAAGGTCGGGACTTCGCCGAGTTTGATTTGTTTTTGCCACACAATGTAGAAACCGAGGCTTAGGAGCCCCAGAAAAACTATAATCGCGACAATCAATTTCCAAGTCATCTGAAACGGGTTGACTTTCATCTGGCCTGTCAATGACCTCAAAAGTACTAGGCTTAGATCCGCCTCTTCCATTAGTTTTACGTTATCTCTATATTGAGAGATATGTACTTCAGGATTCGCCGGCACGTTGTCCTGCGACTTTACGATTCTATAAAGTTTATCCTCAATATCCTTTAGAAGATACCCGGATCTATCGCTGAATTCTGTGCTTTTTAGCATCGTAGCCAGTTTTCGCGCCTCGCCCCTGGTGGAATCTATCTGAAGCGCGTTGACCTGCCAAATATCTTCCATCTCTATCTCAAGCTCTTTGACCTCCTGCGGTTTTAACTTAAACATCGCGAACACATAATAACTTCCCTGCTGTGTGTCATATGCCACGTTTAATTCACGTTTATTCAGGATGTTCTCCGGTTTAGCCTCTTTGGGCAAATAGGCCTTAAACGGCACATCCCTTACCTGGGTCGCCGAGGGATTGACCAGGATAGCTTTTAAAATAATGCTTCCATACTCATACCAGAGCTGGGTTATGGGTTCATTCGCCACATTATCCATCATCTTCTGGTTAAGTTCCATCAAGGCTTTCAGTTCCTGGGTCTTGTTCTTAATGTAGTTCATGTCCTCTTTCTTCCCGGCCTCAACTTCATACAATTTTTCCAAACCAAGGTCTTTAATTGAGCTCATCTCCTGCATCTTGGCGCCAAGCTGCGCTAAGGTGCTATGCACGCTTTCTATGCTGGCCGCGCCTATCTGAGCTTCAGCAACAGTGGAAGAGATCTCCTGCGAGATTTTATTAAGAGCTGCCCTCAAAACTGTCATCTGACTGCTCACGCCACCTACAACACCTTCCACATTACCGAGGCCTGAAGTCACGCCCAATACCGCCGCCACGTTGCCGGCAACATCCGCAATGTCCTGGCGCACAACGGTGATATTCAACGCGTCCACGGTGCCTAGGGTAGATTCAGAACATATAATAGCAAACTCACCAATCCCCCAGCCTTTTTCAAATGTCAGCTCATATTCGTAAACACTTGACGCTGTTGTTACATCAACGTCTTTTTTCTTTTCTGTCATTGTTTTTTTCGCGACCTTTAGCACATTACCTTGATTATAGACATCGATAACCGGGACTAACCCGGCGGCTGTGCGGTAAGCAATGGTCACTGTGTCTCCACTCTTTGTCTCTGTCACACGCGTCAATATCTGGGCCATAAGATGCGGCTGGACCTCGTTGATTACCTGGT
>JBDRBY010000042.1:0-2167 GCA_043822245.1 Candidatus Omnitrophota bacterium | reverse complement strand
GATTTTTATCGGAAACTTGATAGTTGTTATGGCCGTATTTTGTCCGGTTTTTGCCGATCTTTCATTTGTTGGGTTTATAAAAAATTCCTGGGCAAATTCTTGGGACATCTATACCGGGATTTATGGCAAAATTATGGAAATTATTAATAATGCTAAAGCTGTATAATTAATCAAAATCAATTCATTTTTATTCCAGCCAAAAACCGATAATGGTACCTATTGTGGTAAAATCTGTGATTTTAGGGTGCACTGGCTGAGCCGTAGAAACTGTATAGAGACTGTCAAGTTTTGTGTGTCTGAAGCACCGGTTTTGAATATCGGGACAACAACATATCATCCAGCTGATCTTGCACTAACAACAAAGATGTTATTGGATATTTCATGTAACGATCTTCTTTTTCCATACATTTTAAAGTTATTAGTTTTTCCGCAAAGAAAAAAAGAAGCAAAAAAAAGAAAGGACTACTACTGCTACTTTTCCTTATTTTCTTCCCCCCTCCAGACACCCTACATTATACACTCCCTCATAAGCGGGGTAAGGCAAGCAAGTACACTAGAGTACGCCGTCCCGTGAAGATGGTTTTCTCAGAACCACATGAAACAAAAACTTCCGCATTAAAACGCGAACATCAGATCAAAAAGCTCACTCGCTCTAAGAAGTTGGCCCTCATCGCAACCAATCAATAACGCCTATTTCTTTATCTCTAAAAAGGCCTTTATTTAATCCTTCGCATTTAATCTTTTATTCCGCAATATCCAGCAATTTCTTTGTAATTGGTTTTATTAAATATAACCAGAAATTGCAGAGGAACTAGGATTAAATAAAAATAAGGGTGTAAATCTCTTTAGTTCAGTGTAATACTCCCCAATTTTGGGACCAGTAGTTAAGATGGGAAATGGTGTATAATGGTCATAACTACGGGAGGTCTGAAAATGGGCAGAATGAGGAAACGGTTCAGTAAGGAGTTTAAGGCAAAGGTTGCATTTGAAGCGCTAAAAGGAGACCGAACGATGTCGGAATTGAGCAATGAATTTGGGGTGCACGCGACACAGATAGTCAAATGGAAAAAGGAACTGGCAGACGGCATTCCTGGTCTATTCGCCGGAAAAGGAGATCCTGACGAGAAAAGCAAGGATAAATTGATCGAGGAGCTGTATAAACGTATAGGCCAGATCGAAGTGGAGAACAACTGGTTTAAAAAAAAACTACCCTTTTGAGTACAAATGACCGGAAAAAACTATTGGACAAGACGGACGAGAATATGAGCTTTCGCAAACAATGTAAATTATTGGATATTAGCCGAGCTGGAGCATACTATGAGGCCCAAAGCGAATCAAAGTATAACATTGAGCTTATGCATATGATAGACGCTGAATATACGCTTCATCCGGAAATGGGAGTGCTAAGCATGACGGCATATTTGAAAAATAGTGGTAAAAAATGTGGACCTAAAAGAGTTCGGCGACTTATGCGAAAAATGGGGTTGGAAGCAATATATCCAAAGCCCCGAACAAGTGTTCCGAACAAGCAACATAAGATATATCCGTATTTGCTCAAAGGGGTCGAAACGACTCGCCCTAACCAGGTGTGGAGTACAGATATAACATATGTTAAGCTTAAACATGGATATGCATATTTAGTGGCGATAATGGACTGGTATAGCCGTAAAGTGCTCAGCTGGAGACTCAGCAATACAATGGATGTTGGGTTTTGTTGTGAGACCTTAGAAGAAGCTCTATTCTATTACGGGGTTCCGGAAACATTCAATACGGATCAGGGAGCACAATTCACAAGTGAAGCGTTTACAGGTATACTGAAGGAGAAGGGAATATCAATAAGTATGACGGGAACAGGAAGAGCTTTGGACAATGTGTTTATTGAAAGATTATGGAGAACGGTCAAATACAACAACATATATATCAAGGGGTATGAGACTATTCCGGAAGCTCAGGCTGGATTGGAAGAGTATTTTGAATATTACAATGAACGGCGGCTACATAGTTCCCTCGAGGATAAAAACCCGGATATGGTATACTATGGAAAAAGTTATCAAGATATCCACAGAATTAACAAAGAGAAAAAAAGAAGCAAAAAAAGAGAAATGACTACGGCTACTACTGTATCTTATTTTTAGTTAAAACTGGTCAAGGATTGGGGAGAGGCTCC
>JBDRBY010000041.1:0-2706 GCA_043822245.1 Candidatus Omnitrophota bacterium | reverse complement strand
AAATAGGGACAGCGACCATTTAATTTGATTTATCTGCCCTGTCTTGATATAATGTCTCTATGCCAAGGATCGCAAGAGTAGTAATTCCGGATTATCCCCACCATATTACTCAGAGGGGAAATTATAAGCAGGCAACATTTGATGAAGACGCGGATTTTCAGAAGTATTTGAAATGGCTCGAAGGATATCGAGATAAATATAGTTTGGATATCCTAGCGTATTGTCTGATGCCAAACCATGTTCATTTTGTAGCGATCCCACGGGAAAAAGATTCTCTAGCCAAAACATTTAATTCTTGCCATATGAGGTATGCGCAGTATTTTAACAAGAAGAATAAAGTAACTGGGCATCTTTGGCAGGGGAGATTTTACTCATGCGTGTTAGATGAAGTGCATTTGTATGAAGCCGTAAGATATGTTGAAAATAATCCGATAAGAGCGCATCTGGTAAAGGAAGCTGAAGATTGGGAATGGTCGAGTGCCCGTTATCATGTAAATAATGGTAACGGTAAAGAGAAGAACCTGTTAGTGAAGATGGATGACATGGACAAACTTTTTAAGATTGATAATTGGAAAAAATATCTTCAAGAAGGGAGCGTTCAGAAAGTAGTTGATTTGGTGAGAGCTAATACCTTGACTGGGCGTCCTTCGGGCAGTGATACATTTATAGAGAAGTTGGAAAAAAAATTAAACAGACGGTTAAAAATGTTGCCTGTTGGAAGGCAAAGGAAAGAGGATTAAATGGTCGCTGTCCCTATTTATAATGGTTAAAACTAAAATAATCTGTACTCTTGGGCCCGCGTCGTCAAGCGAGACGATAATTAGAAAAATGTTGCTTGCTGGCATGGATGTCGGGCGTCTTAACTTTTCACATGGCGAGATGCCTGAATTATTGAACAAGATAAGCCTTGTCCGATTGTTGAACGCGAAATATCATAGGCGGATTAAGCTTCTTGGTGATTTGCAAGGTCATCGCATAAGGGTAGGCGCTCTTATTGCTCCGGTTTTGCTTAAAAAAAACCAGATAGTAGGGCTTACCCGGCAAAAGATAAAGGGCACGCCGGCAAAGATACCTTTTGATTATCAAGGCCCGCTACGCGGTATCAAGAATGGTTGCCAAATATTTATAGATGATGGAAATATTGCTTTGGAAGTTGTTGGCAGGGCTAGGGATATGCTTAAGGCTAAGGTAATAATAGGCGGTCTGCTGAAGGAGCATAAGGGCGTAAATATTCCAGAGGCAAGACTTGAATTTGGAGAGATAAGCCGGAAAGATATACGGGACATCTTGTTTTGCAAGGAAAATAATGTTGAATATGTCGCGCAGTCATTCGTGCGTGCGAAGAATGATATTTTGGATCTAAGAGAAGTGGTTGAAGGAAGTTCTAAATGCCAGGTTATCGCTAAGATAGAGAATAGGGAAGGCATAAAAAATATCGACGAAATAATCAAAGTTTCAGACGGTATCATGATAGCGCGCGGGGATATGGGGGTATCATTACCCATTTACGAAATCCCCATTATCCAGAAGACGATTATCAATAAATGTAACCGCGCGGGAAAATTTGTTATTACCGCGACGCAGATGCTTGATAGCATGACTGAAAACCTCCGGCCTACGCGCGCGGAGGTGACGGACGTGGCAAATGCTATAATAGACGGCACCGACTTTGTTATGCTTTCGGCTGAATCGGCTGTGGGAAAATACCCGGTTGAAACGGTTGTCATGATGAATAACATAATAAAATTCACAGAAAAACACTTAAGCAAAAAGTGATGGGAAAAATGGGACAGCGTCCTTTTTTCAAGAGATTGAAAAAGTTCGGGGCTGGTTAATAATCAAACCCCACAAGTTCGAATCGGCTCGTGGGGTTTTTAATCAGGGAGAAGCAATGAAAATATTGAAAAATATCGTGGATATTGATGAGTTAAAGAAAACAGCACAGGAAACATTCGGGGATTTGGTGAAAGCGGTTGTTGATATTGACCGTGAATTAGTCGCGATTGACGCGGAGCTTCATTCAGATTTAGAAGCGTTATTTTTGGAGGATGGGTCTAAGCAAAAGAGTCTCTGGGGCATCAATTTTTACCCAGAACTTGACGGAGATGATTTTATTGAGTTTGATTCAATGATTAATCTGAGGCCTTCACAGGGAAATATGACAAGAGGAGTTGATTCGACCGACATTCGAAAGAAAATAATCGGTATTGTGAAAAAATGGGTGAAGAGATGAACATTCATCATAAAGAACTTGCCAATGAACGTTGGGCCAAGATGTCATTGGCAGAGCAAATGGCAAATATCGGCAGTGAGGTAAGCAGAACTTTAAATTGGCAAAAAAAGGGCAAGAAGGATTTGTCACAAAGAGCGTTCCATAGAGCCTTAGAACTAATAGATCTGACGATTTCTTCTATGAAAAAGTATTCCAGGCTTAAAGAACTTTTCAGGGTGCGCGAAGCCCTAGTTGATTTTTTTTACGGCACAAATGAATTTTCTTCATCTGAAGAGCTTTGGAGAAAATATTTTGATCACTTCAATTCCCTAGCAAGAAAAAGTTATTTGTAATCACTACTGTCCCATTGTTTTTTAATTAATTCCCATAACATTATAATTCTAAAGGAGATATATCAAAAATGTTTGTAATCGATTTGAAATCCATTTTATACTGTGACCATTCCTGCAACACAAATACAAAAGGAGTGGTTA
>JBDRBY010000040.1:0-39849 GCA_043822245.1 Candidatus Omnitrophota bacterium | reverse complement strand
CAATACACTACGTATTACGTTGCTACAAATGTACAATTAATTAACGTAATTGGTATAAGTACCACGAATCATTTAGAGAGGTACTTGGAGGAGATACGAAGACGGATAAAAGTGCAGGGATATTTTAAGAATCCCAGAAGTGTGGATTATTGGGTATATGGGATCATTCAACACATAGACAGAGTTAAACAGCCAAAAGTGATGCTCTCTTCCCCCATGGGGGAAGAGAGCAAAGAACTTATTACAGATTCCCGTTTGCGCGGGAATGACATTTTAGAAAGTGCCCATAATTCTTGACAACGCGGGCGGTTGTTTTATAATAAGGCTACCGGCCATGTTCAAAGACAATCAAAACTTAAAAAATACACCTCTTTATGAGAGGCATGTTCAATTGGGCGCTAAGATGGTTCCTTTCTCGGGGTGGAATATGCCTGTTCAGTACACGGGTATAATCGAAGAACATCTTCATACGCGCGCGAAAGCCGGGCTTTTTGATATATTTCATATGGGCGAGTTTTTTTTGCGTGGGCCATCTTGTGATGAGGAACTGGAGGGGCTTGTAACCTGCCGCGTTAGTGATATGAATAACGGCCGGGCGAAGTATGGATTTATTCTTAATGAGAATGGCGGCATAGTTGACGACCTTATTGTTTTTAAGTTATCCTCCGAGGAGTTTATGCTGGTAGTGAACGCGGGGCGTTCTGCCAAGGATAAAGAATGGATAAAAAACCATGTTTCTTCGAAGACGGACTTCGCGGATGAATCCGCGGGTACGGCGAAATTAGATTTACAAGGGCCACTATCAGGGGAAATACTTTCAAATCTTTGCGGCAAAACGCTCGTTGACGGGATTAAAAGGTATAATTTTGTTTATGCCGAAATACTGGGGATTAAGATCTTATTAAGCCGGACAGGATATACCGGAGAATTGGGATATGAATTATTTTTTCCCGCGAAAAATACAGTTCAGATTTGGGATACGCTTTTGAAATCTGAAGATGTAAAACCAATAGGGTTGGGCGCGCGGGATACTCTTAGGATGGAGATGGGGTATCCTTTATACGGGAATGAGCTGAACGGAGAGCGTACGCCGTTTGAGGCAAATCTTTCAAAATTTGTGTATATGGAGAAAGATTTTATCGGCAAACAGGCGCTTTTAAAACAAAAAGAACAAGGTGTTAAGAAATGTTTAGTCGGTTTTGTGTGTGAAGCGAGAAGAAGCGCGAGGAGCCATTTTAAGGTTTTGGCGGGAGGGCTTTCCACCTGTCATTCCCGCGAAAGCGGGAATCTGAATTCAAAAAAAAATATAGGCGAGGTCACAAGCGGAGCGTTTTCTCCATGTTTAAAAAAAGGCATAGGTTTGTGTTATATTGATAAAGCCTTAGCAGAACAGGGACGGGAGATTTTACTGTCTGACGGAAAGATTGAAATTAAAGCGGAAATTACAGGTATACCGATGTATAGGAGGTAGAAATGGTTCCAAAGGAATTAAAATACACAAAAGAACACGAATGGGTCAAGAGCAAAGCGGGTGAAGCGGTTTTCGGGATTACTTCTCACGCGCAGTCTGAATTGGGCGACATAACGTTTGTTGAACTGCCGGATGTCGGGCGTGAAGTTAAGATGGGAGAATCTATAGCGACCGTAGAGTCGGTTAAGGCCGCCAGTGAAGTTTACGCGCCTATCAGCGGCAGGATTATCGCGGTAAATGAGGCTTTGCTGGACACCCCTGAAATTATAAATGAATCCCCTTATGAAGACGGGTGGATATGCCGGATTAACGTAAGTGATATTACGGAAGAGGCCGGCTTAATGGACAGCGCCGCGTATGAAAAGTATGTAGGGTAAAGGCATGCCTTTACCGATGTAAAAGTGATAGGTGTTAGTACTCGCGCGAATCAGAGGCGGATGCCTCCCGTGTCATTGCGAGGAGCGAAGCGACGAAGCAATCTTAATGTTCTTATGGAGATTAAACAATGAATTACGTTCCGCATTCTGATACAGAGCGGCAGGAGATGCTTAAAAGCATAGGCATTGACGATGGTGATATCGAACGGCTTTTTGATATCATTCCGCGCGAGCTTAGAGCTAAATCTTTTAATCTTGCTCCCGGGAAAACAGAGTTTGAAGTCATAGAATATTTCAAAAAACTTGCTTCTAAAAATAAGACAAATTTGATTAATTTTGTGGGCGCTGGATTTTATGACCACTATATCCCTGCCGCGATTGACGCCATTGTTTCCCGTTCTGAATTTTACACCGCGTATACTCCGTATCAGCCCGAAGCGTCACAGGGAACGCTTCAGGCCATATATGAATACCAGAGCTGTATCTCGCGTTTGACGGAAATGGAAGTTTCCAACGCGTCGCTTTATGACGGCGGAACCGCGCTTTATGAAGCGGCGATGATGGCAATACGAGTGTGCGGGCGGAATAAAATTATAATGGATGGCGGAGTTAATCCCATATACCGCAAGATGATGTATTCCTACACGAGGAATCTTTCTATAGAATTTGTGGAAACTCCCGTAACGCACGGGCAGAGTGACAGAGGCCAGATAGATAAATATCTTGATGATAAAACAGCGGCTGTTATAACGCAAAATCCTAATTTTTTTGGCGCTATCGATGACCATACCGACATAGCGGAAAAATGTCATAAGAAGGGAGCGTTGGCCATCCAAAGCGTGTACCCTATAGCTCTTGGCATACTTAAAACCCCGGGTGAGATGAATATGGATATCGCGACGGGCGAAGGCCAGAGTTTAGGCATACCTCTTTCTTTCGGAGGGCCGTATCTTGGGTTCATGGCTGTGAGAAAAAATTTAGCCCGCAAAATGCCGGGCCGTATTGTGGGCGCCACGGTAGATTCCAGCGGACGGCGCGGTTTTGTCCTTACCCTGCAGACACGGGAACAGCACATACGCCGGGAAAAAGCCACTTCAAATATATGTTCAAACGAGGCGTTATGCGCGTTAAGAGCTTTGGTATATATGTCTCTTGTAGGGGAAGATGGCCTGAGGCAAATTGCCCGGGATTGTATGGATAAATGCGAATATACTAAGAGCAAACTGGAAAGGATTAAAGGAGTGGAAGTTAAAAGAAGTTCTCCGACATTTAATGAATTTATAATTAAACTTCCAAAAGACCCTAACGAGGTTATCGGCAGATTGGTTGATAGAGGAATAACCGCGGGATTTCCTCTTGGAAGGTACTACAAAGATCTCGCTGAATATGTCCTTATCGCAGTGACTGAAAAAAGAACCAAACTGGAAATATCCATGTTTGCCGACGCGTTGGAGGATGTTCTATGCGGTTAATATTCGAAAAATCCAAACCGGGTAAAGAAGGCGTTAAGTTTCGTCTAAACAGTGTGCCTCGCGCGGCTGAAATAAACTCAAAGTATAAAAGGAAAAAAAATGCCAGCCTTCCTTCTCTCTCTGAACCTGAAGTTGTGAGACATTTCACAAATCTTTCAAGGCAAAACTTCGGAGTTGATTCAAACTTTTATCCGCTGGGGTCATGCACAATGAAGTATAACCCCAAATTTACTGAAAAAATAGCGGATTTAGAAGAATTCCGAACACTTCATCCTTTAGCTCCGCAAATAATAAAAGGCGGCATGCTTACGCAAGGCGCACTTGAGGTTATAAGTAATCTTGAGGGCCTTTTATGTGAAATTACAGGGATGGACGCCTTTACTACCCAGCCTATGGCCGGGGCGCATGGTGAACTTACGGGTGTTATGATTATCGCCGCGTATCACAACTTAAAAGGAAACAAAAAAAGCCGTGTATTAATCCCGGATTCCGGGCATGGAACAAACCCCGCTTCAGCGGCCATCGCTGGATATAAGGTAACAACAATACCGTCGGATGATAAAGGCATAATGGACATCAATGAGTTCAAAAAAAAGCTGAAAGATGATGTCGCCGCGGTTATGCTGACATGCCCGAATACTTTAGGCATATTTAATCCGAAGATAAAAGAGATAGCCGCCCTTACGCGCGAAGCAGGCGGCCTTATGTATTATGACGGTGCCAATCTAAACGCTATTTTAGGAAAGGCGCGCCCGGGGGACCTCGGTTTTGATGTTGTTCATCTTAATCTCCATAAAACTTTTGCCACGCCTCATGGCGGCGGCGGGCCCGGATCGGGGCCGGTTGGCGTGAGTAAAGAGCTTATTCAGTTTTTGCCTATCCCGCGCGTTTTAAAAAGAAAAGACGGCACGTTCGCTCTTGATTTTGAACAGAAAGAATCAATCGGGTATATGTCGCCTTTTTACGGTAATTTTGGCGTTATGCTCAAGGCGTACGCGTATATTCTTTTTCTGGGCAGGGAAGGGCTCATTGAGGCAAGCGAAAACGCCGTTTTAAACGCGAATTATTTAAAGAAACATCTAAAGGATAAATACGACATCCCTCATGATAAAGCCTGCCTGCACGAGTTTGTGCTTTCCGCGCGGCGGCAGGCGGAAAAAGGAGTGCACGCGATTGATATAGCAAAAGCCCTGATAGATAAAGGTATCCACCCGCCGACTGTATATTTTCCGCTTATAGTGAAAGAAGCCATGATGATAGAGCCGACAGAAACAGAATCAAAAGAAACTTTGGATAATTTTATTGAGGTTATGATTGAATTAGCTAAACTCGCCGAGGAAGACGCCGCGAAATTCAAAGAATTCCCCAAAACTACGCCCGTCCGGCGTTTGGACGAAGTCAAAGCCGCGCGGGATATGGATCTATGCAGTTTGTAGACTATTATTTTAATCTCCCTGAAGAAACAATAGCGTTTGATGAAGAGCTTTTAAAAAGCGCGGAAAGCGGGCAAATGGGCGAGACTTTGCGTTTTTGGGAATCAAAAGAATATTTTGTGGTTATTGGCAGGGCGGGTAAAGCTTCGGAAGATTGTTTTTTAGATAGATGCCGCGAAGACGGCATAAAAATAATAAGACGTGTTTCAGGCGGCGGCACGGTTTTGCAAGGTCCGGGATGCCTGAATTATTCTTTAATTTTGTCTTATGATAGAGATGAGAGGTTCCGGAATATACGCGCTTCTTATGAGATTATTTTGATAATGATAATGGCTTCTCTTACAGGAAGAGTATCCTTCCACCCCATATCTGACCTCGCGTTTAACGGCAAAAAATTTTCAGGCAACGCTCAAGCCCGGAAAAAGAAATATTTCCTGCATCACGGAACCATTCTTTACGATTTTAACCTGGATATGATACCGCGTTATCTAAAACACCCGATAAAAGAACCCGAGTACCGTAACGGGCGCACTCATAAAGATTTCCTCACCAACATTCCGATTAACCCTGAAGAGTTTAAAGAAGCCGTGAAACGGGAATTTTTATAACCGAACTATTACATCCCCAAAAGGGGCAAAAAGCATAAAAAAGGTATAATATCTATTGCATAATGCAATAGATATGGTATACTATCAGCGCATGGAATTTGAATATGATGTAGAGAAAGCTCGGACCAATAAAGAAAAACATGGTGTAGATTTTGAAGAGGCAAAAAAAATCTGGCACAATGATTTTCTTATGGCTCCGGCACTTAGTGACGGAGAACATCGATATATGATTATCGGAAAAATAAAGGAAAGTCTCTACTCTTGTATTTTTACGGTGCGAGGGGAAAGGATAAGAATAATTTCTTGTAGAAAAAGTAGAGACAAAGAAAAGAGAGGATATTATGAAAAAATCAAATAAAAAAATAAAAACAGAAGAATTTGATAAACAGTTTGATGAAGGTAAAGATATGTGGGATTTCTTAGACATGAAAAGGGTAAAAGCACATAAAAATATACGGAGAGTTAATATCGATTTCCCTGAAGCTATGCTGGAACAAATAGAAGAAGAAGCTCACAAAATAGGAGTCGCGAGGTCAGCGTTAATCAAGCTCTGGTTATCTGAAAGACTAGAGCATGCGTAATCTATAGTTTGTCAAAAATAATGGTTTTGGCTTTTTGAAGAGTGGCTTTGCTTAGGGAAGACAGGGTAACCCTGGTTTTGTTTTCAGGGGCTCTTTCAAAGAATATCCCCACACGCGTGGTGTTGACCTGTTTTACAAACCCGATAACTACCAGATAGCCTTTTTTCTTACTTTTTTGATAAACCGTCAGGCCGTTTGACTTAGCGATTTTCATGACCGCGTCATACGCTTCTTTGGGAGGGAGAGCAATCGTTTTTTCCTCGCCGAACGCTTTAGCGTCTTTGAGATCCTTGATGTTTGAGGCCGTCAGGGATTTCATTTGAAAACAATTGGACGAAACACAGCCGTTTGACAGGATAAGGCCTGAGGATATAGAAAAAACAATCAAGGTGAGCCCGTATTTATTCATAAGGTCCGAAATGTTTGACACTATTGATATTCTATTATAACATATAGCATTCTACCGCGTTAGCCAAAGTTGTCAAGCGCGGAATTGTCCGGACAATGTAACACGGCGCGGACATTTTTTTAAGATCGCTATTGAGAAGCAGTACACATAGGGACAAGCCTAAGGCTTGTCCGATATAATCAAATTAACCATAACCCCGGATTTTACCCCGCGGTTCTGCCCCCAACAGGAGAAGAAAACTATGACTCAAGAAATGAACATATTGAAACAAAAGTGCACGGAAGAAAACTTTAATAAGATTATGTCTGTAGAAAACCCCAAAGTGTATGAATTCGCGGCAAAATACGCGGCATTATGTAATCCGGATTCGATTTTTGTCCGTACCGATTTCAAAAAAGATGCCGAATACATTCGAGCGAGGGCGGTAGAAAGAGGGGAAGAGAAGAATCTGAAAACTCCAGGACATACTGTCCATTTTGACGGGTACTATGATCAGGGTCGGGATAAGGGGAGTACAAAATATCTCCTTCGGCCGGATGAAGTGCTTGGTTCAGATATACAATCCGAAGATAGAGAAAAAGGAATCACCGAAATACATGAGCTTTACAAAAACATAATGGCAGGGAAAGAGATGTATATTTGTTTTTTCTGTTTAGGGCCCGTAAACTCAGAGTTTTCTATTCCAGCTGTTCAAATAACAGATTCGGCTTATGTGGCACATTCGGAAGACATATTGTACCGCGCGGGATATGAAGAGTTTAAAAGGCTTAAAGGCGGCGTGAAATTTTTTCGGTTAATACACAGCGCGGGCCGGCTTGAAAATGGAATAAGCTCTGACGCGGAGAAGCGCAAGGTTTATATAAACTTGGAAGACGAAATGGTCTACAGCGTGAATACGCAATACGCGGGAAATACCGTGGGTCTTAAAAAACTTTCCATGCGCCTGGCAATTAAAAGGGCTTCGGAAGAAGGCTGGCTTACCGAGCATATGTTTGTTATGGGAGTGCATGGGCCTGATAAAAAAAGGATTACTTATTTTACGGGTTCTTTTCCCAGCGCGTGCGGAAAAACCGCGACTGCCATGCTTGGCGGGGAAAAAATCATAGGGGATGACATCGCGTACCTGCGAAGAATAAACGGAAAGATTCGCGCCATAAACGTGGAAAAGGGCATCTTTGGCATTATTCAGGATGTAAACATGGAGAATGATCCAGCTATTTATAAAGAGCTTACTGTGCCGGGTGAAGTAATCTTTTCGAATATACTGGTTGAGAGTAATAACACGCCCCGGTGGTTGGGGGACGGTAAAGATAAGCCCGACTCCGGTATAAATTTTTCCGGTAAATGGATACCCGGGAAAAAAGGGCCGGACGGAGGGGAAGTGCCTTTCGCTCATAAAAACGCGCGCTATACAATCAACATTAAGGGATTAGATAATTGTGACGACAATTTAGATAACGCGGAAGGTGTTGAAGTAGGCGGGATTATCTACGGCGGGAGGGACTCAGATACAAGCGTGCCGGTTGAGGAGTCTTTTGACTGGGCGCACGGCATTCTTCTGCAGGGCTCTGCCATTGAGTCGGAGACTACCGCCGCGACACTGGGGCAGGAAGGCGTGAGAAAATTCAACCTGATGGCTAATCTGGATTTTTTATCCATACCGATAGGAAGATATATCCAGAATAATTTGGATTTTGCGGAAAACATTACAAAAGTACCGCTTATCTTTCATGTAAACTATTTTTTGAAAGGTAAGGACGGCAGATACCTTAACGGGATAAAAGATAAACATGTTTGGATTAAATGGATGGAACTTAGAGTTAATGGAGATTGTGACGCTATAAAAACGCCGACCGGATTTATTCCTAAATATAAAGATCTAGTTGATTTGTTCCGTGAGGTGCTGAACAAGGACTACACAAAGGAAAATTATGAGGAACAATTTAAATTGCGTATTCCGGAAAAAATCGCGAAGATAAAAAGAATAAATGAAATTTACCATACAAAAGTTTTTGACACGCCGCATGTGTTATTAAAAGCCCTTGATGACCAAAAAAATAGGCTTGAGAAGTGTAGAGAAAAATGCGGGGATTACGTATCCGCGTTTATTTTGGAAAAAGGGGGATGGTTGTAAAAATGGAAAAAGCTTTATTGTCCTTAGATTTGTCGGGAATTCCTTTGCTTAAAAGCGGCAAGGTTCGGGAAGTGTACGATTTGGGAGATAAACTTCTTTTTGTGGCCAGTGACAGAATATCCGCGTTTGATGTGGTAATGCCTAACGGAATTCCGGCAAAGGGTCGCGTTTTAAATATGATTTCAGCTTTCTGGTTTAATTTTATGGCTGATTTGATGGAAAACCACATGATCAGTGTGGATATTGACTTCATAATAGACCGGGTAATACAGCTTGCGCCTTATCGCGATATACTTAAGGGCAGGTCTATGCTGGTAAAAAAGGCGGAACCCATTCTTGCTGAATGTGTGGTTAGAGGGTATCTTTCCGGATCCGGATGGAAGGACTATCTGAAAGGCACAGCCATATGCGGAATAAAATTGCCCAAAGGGCTTAAAGAATCAGACAAACTTCCGGAACCCATATTTACCCCGTCCACTAAAGCGGACGTGGGCCATGATATTAATATTTCCCAGGCGGAATTGAAAGAACAGGTAGGCCCTGAAGTGTTTGAGTTTTTAAAAGAAAAAAGTCTCGCGCTTTATAAGAAGGCAAGTGATTACGCGGAAACAAAAGGCATTATCATAGCGGATACTAAGTTTGAATTCGGCAAAGCCGGCGGAAGAATAATTCTCATGGATGAAGTGCTTACTCCTGATTCTTCAAGATTTTGGCCTAAGTCGGATTACCAAAGCGGCCGTTCGCAGAAAAGTTTTGATAAACAATTTGTAAGAGACTATCTCAGCGGCCTAGAGTGGGATAAAACCCCCCCCGGCCCGGTCCTGCCTGATGGAATTATCTCTAAAACAAAAGAAAAATATCTCGAAGCATATAAAATTCTAACCAACAAAACGCTTTAATAGTGAATAGGGGATAGTGAATGGTGGATGGTGAATGATGAAGCCGTGTGTTTTTAAAATTGATCCGTGTAACATTGATATGGAGTTAATAAAGCGGGCCGTGGAGGCGTTGCATAACCGTGCTCTTGTGGCTTTCCCTACTGAAACCGTCTATGGTCTCGGGGCTAACGCGCTTGACTCCAAGGCGGTCGCGGGAATCTTTAAGGCAAAGGACAGGCCGCTGGATGACCCGCTTATAGTTCATATCTCGGAAATTAAAGATCTTTATAAGATAACCGCTGAAGTCCCGCCTGAAGCTGAAAAACTTATAAACCGGTTTTGGCCTGGCCCCTTAACAATCATATTAAAAAAAAGCGAGTTGATTCCCGAAATTGTTACTACAGGGCTGGATACTGTGGCGGTACGTATGCCGTCTAACACGATCGCGAAAAAATTTATATCTATCGCGGGGGTTCCGATTGCCGCGCCGTCAGCAAATTTGTTTGGCCGGCCTTCACCTACAACCGCGCGGCATGTTATTGACGACCTTAACGGAAGGATTGATATCGTGCTTGACGGCGGCAGTACTGAAATAGGGATTGAATCTACTGTCGTGGAATTTGACCGGGGGAAAATTATCATATTAAGGCCCGGAGGTATTAGCCTTGAAGAGTTACAGCTTATTTCGGGAGAGGTTATGTTAGTTTCTGATACCGAACAAACAGAAAAGGCGCCGGGGAAATATCCGCGGCATTATTCTCCAAAAGCTGAGGTTGTTCTAATGGAGGATAATTCTTTTCAAAAAGAAAGAGTTTTATCAAAGGCCCGGGAAATGAGTTCTCAAGGCCGTAAAGTTGGTATAATGGTAAAGCAGGAGCATGAGAATGAATACAAGGGTTTTAAAGTTAAGGTTCTAGGGCCGGAAAATGACGCGAGAATATGCGCCGCCAGGCTTTTTTCTATACTGAGAGAATTTGATTCCGAAGAAACTGAAGTTATAATCGTTGAGAGTATACAAGAAAAAGGGTTAGGCTGTGCCGTAATGAACCGTCTTAGAAAAGCCGCGGGCCCTGTAGCGTAAAGACGCGATTAATCGCGTCTTTACCGCATCCATCCTAAATACGATTATTTTCTCCCGAGTTCGTTTTTAAGAAGTTCCTGAATTTCTTCGCTTTCCGCGATGGTATCGTAGGAAAACAGGACGATACCCGGGCAGGATAGTTTTTGAAGAGACGCAAACTGATTTTTAAATTCTTCTATATTATCTTTCAAAAGATACGCGGTAATCCCAATGTGAACTTTTTTGCCGGGTCTTATAGCCGATAAAGACCTTGAGTTCAATTCCATTAAGCGGGAATCATCCGTATAATTCATTGCCACAACATGGTCAGCAAAGCCTTTATCCAGCCATTCGGGCCAATCTTGAAAAGACGAAAGGTAGGCTCTGTCAATGGTGGGGTTAATCGCGCATGATATTTCAATTTGTGGGGATAAAGCGCGCACGCGCTGAGAAATCGCGCCGACCAAGAGAGTTACCTGCTTTCTTCGCCAGTCATCCCAGGCTTGAAAGTTTTCCCGGGTTTTTTGCATAGTATTAACATTCAGGCCGGTATCTTTTTCGAACCTTTCAATATTACTTTTTCCATAACCATAACTTATTCCGTGAGAGCTAAACCGGCTTCCCGGGAGAAACGGAACGATGAAAGGGTATCTGATGTAATCGAGATGGAGCCCGGAAAGAGAAGGATATTTTTTGATAATTTCTTCCGCTATGTCAGCAAAATATTTTCTTACACGAGGGTCGCCCGGTTCAAGGAAAATTTGGGGTTCACGGATATAATACTTATCAATTGTATTGGTCCCTTTCATCGAAGATTTTCCATATTGATCCATTGTAAGAACTTCTTCACCGAATTTTTTAACGATATTCGAATTTTCATTCTGAGCTATGCTTAACAGATTTATCCAGGCATGAATTTTGAGATTGTTGTCTTTTGCTGTATTGATCAAGTACGTAAGCGTATCCTGCTGTATTTCTTTTGGAAGCCCACGTTCGGTTAAATCGGAATCATAATACGCTTTATCCGCTCTGTATAACTGAAGGTATATGTCCTGTATCCCGCATTTTTTGCACGTTTCGATTAAACGGTCAGAGTTCGCGCGGGAATCGAACGGTTTTTCGGGAGAGAAAACCGTTACCCAAGTTCCGACGCGGGGACTTTCTTCCGCCGGCAAATTAAAAGGGATAACAGTCAAGGCAATCAAGAAAATAAGAGTGATAAGGAATACTCTTTTATAGAGCATAGCAACAGTTATAATACAGCGGACAATAGATGTCAAGTGATGTTGTTTGGACAGTAGTGTCAAGAATTATGGGCACTTTCTAAGAGGGATTGAGAAGCGCGGCGGGGGACGGATATCGGCAAAGGCATGCCTTTGCCCTACGGCTTTTGCAGGCGCAGGTAAATGGGTGACGTCCCTATTTAAATGTGGATGATTACTTTTATTGAATTTTTGGCTTCGGAGACTAGGGTGAAACCTTGGGCGAGTTGGGAAAGGGGTAGGCGGTGGGTTATCATATCGTTCACATTTATACGGCCGGAATTTATGAGGTTTATCGCTATTTGAGCGTCTCGTGGGCTGTTGCCGTATGACGGGACTAAGGTTACGCATTTTTTCCAGAAATCATTGACCGGGATTGTTAGTTCAATTTCCGGCTCGGTGGGCGCGAAAAACAAAACAGTTCCGCCTGAATCTACAGCCTCGAGCGCCTGATAAAACGCGGACAACGCGCTGGTACAGACAATAACCAAATCATAGAGCCCGTTCAATCTTTCTTTCGCGTTTAGGGCTTCATCCGCGCCGAACCCGCGAGCCGCTTTTAGCCTGTATTCGTTAACATCCGTGGCAACGATTTTACCAGCGCCTAAGCCTTTTGCCAACGCTATGTGTATGACGCCCGAAATCCCGCTTCCTAAAACAAGGACGCTTTGCCCCTGTTTTAGCCCCGCTATCCTTTGCGCGCGAACCGCGCATGCCACAGGTTCAATAAACACAGCCTGGTCAAAGGACATCGTATCGGGTAAAAGAAAAGTGCCTCTGTCAACATTGAGAGCCGGAATGCGAATATATTCGGAAAACCCGCCGGGGTCGTAATTTGTCGCGCGTAAGGTCTCGCAAACCGTATGATGCCCGTTTAAACAATACCGGCAAGTGTTGCAAGGGATATGGTGCGAAACAAATACTCTCTCGCCCTTTTTATATTTTGTTACGCCTTCGCCGATTTCTACAATTTCTCCCGCGATTTCATGCCCTAGTACCAAAGGCGCTTTTTTAATACGGTACCATTCCATGACATCACTGCCGCAGATGCCTGAAGAGGCTACTTTTACTAAGAGTTCTCCCGGGGCTATCTTTGGCACGGGCATTTCTTCCACGCGGACATCGTTATTGTTGTAGTACATTCCTACGCGCATCACTTTTCCTTATGATCTTAAATCCCCCTAACCCCCTTTTTCAAAGGGGGATTCTTCTTTTCCCTTTGTAAAATGGGGAATTATGATGGATTTTTAACCTCTTTTTCTTTTTTCTTGGTTTCATTAAAAATTTCACAGGCTTCTTTAACTGCCGCTTTTTTGTGGATAATAGCGTAAAGCGCTTTTGCCATCGCGACCGGATGCTCGCTTTGCCACACATTCCTGCCTAAATTTATGCCCCGAGCGCCTTTTTGCATACCGTCATACACAAATTCCATTACACCTTTTTCCGTCTCGCATTTCGGCCCGCCGGCCATAACCACCGGGACGGGACAGCCTGCCACAACTTTATCAAAATCTTTATCGCACCAATAGGTTTTTACAACGCGCGCTCCCAGTTCAGCCGCGACGCGGCAGGATAACGCGAGATACCGAGCTTCGCATTTTTCCATTTCTTTACCCACAGCCGTAACTGCCATAACGGGGATACCGTACTCTTCGCATTTATTGACAAGTTCCGCGAGATTCATAAGGGTCTGGCGTTCATAATCACTGCCCACAAATATCGAAACACCGACGGCAGACGCGTTAAGCCGAAGAACCTCTTCGATAGACGTGGTAATACTTTCATTTGCCAAATCTTTGCCAACCACGCTGGTTCCGCCGGATACTCTCAAAATAATGGGTTTACTTCCAATCGGATCAATCGCGGAGCGCAAAACACCACGTGTGACAAAAAGCGCGTCACAATAGGGAAGAAGCTGTTTTATGGTTTCGCCGGGTTTTTCTAAAGAGCGCGTGGGCCCCTGAAAATATCCATGATCAATCGGCAGAAAAAAACAATTTCCATCCTTCTGAAAAAGCCCGCTTAACCTATTCGTTATTCCCCAATCCATAAAATTTCCTTTCCGCGCGGAAACGTCCCAGTGGGCCGTCTCTACACATGTTTCATCCTTGTCCCAGCAATTCCGGCGGGGAACCTAACCCTTCCATTTTTAACTTACGATTCTTGTGGAACAAAATTGTGTATTCTTTTTTGCTTTTCCCTTTTCTTTTTTTTATCACTCTCTCCGCCGCGTTAATAATCGAATTTGCCGTAAAATTCACAATTTCGTTGGGAACTCCGTCTTTGCTTTCAGTGGCGGCTTCCATATCACACTGGTCATTTACATAATCAATAGTTACAATCCTTCTTTTTCCGTTTTTGATATCAATCGCGATCTCGGTAGAGAACCATGTCATTCTTGTCAATTTCCCAATCTTCGCTATTATTTCAACAAAAGGCGATAATTTGTGTTTATGAAACTCTTCTACGGTTACATGCTCATAGTGAGAAACTCTATCATCCCACCAGCAGAGGATAATCGTGTCAAACACGTGAAAAACTCGGAACCACGCTCTTTTGCCGTCTAAATCAACAGGAATAATTTTTTCTTGAAGCAGAAAGTTGTCTCCCCTGTCAAAATCCCGCGCCTTAGCTATTTCTCTCATTGTTCCTTTCGCGTTGTAAACAACACCTCTATGTCCCCATCCGCATCCGGGCTTTATTATGAAGGGACCGCCTAGTTCCCGCTTCTCATCTTCTGACACCCGGAAAGAGCGCGGCTCCCAATTGCGGACCACCACGGTATAAGGAGTCACTATTTTCGAGTCAAGGATTTCGTAATACATAACTGTTTTATCAACATACATGCGAGTTCTGTCAGGATCGGTTATAACTACTCCGCCTGAATCTTTTACCGCGAAATTAAGCCTTGAGTAAAGATCTCCCGGGATGTCGTAAGTAGCTTCAGTGTCGACCATAACGTCTATACGCAACTGGTTTTTTTGCAGTTTTTTTATTACATCCTCGACATTGTTTTCATCAACCCATAGAAAAGAAAGATTTTTCTTTTTTGATATGGAAATAAGCGTATCCGTAAAAAAACATTTGTTTTTTTCCCAGCTTAAAGCAATGTTGTATTTCTCCATCAAGCCTCCCGAAGATATCCCCACGTATGCAATTTATCGCAATCTTCAAACCATCTGTCTCCAATATCAGTTCTGTAGTACATATTTGGAATCAAGATATTTTTTACTCTGCTGTATGCCTGGTTCTGAGCCTGTTTCATTGTCAGGCCGGTCCCCACCGCAACCATCACAACTCCTGAAGTTCCTGCGACAACCCATTGCCCGTTTATATTTTTTACATCCTCGATATGTATCCCATCCTGGTTATTCTTTTTAAAAAAGATCGCGGCATTGTTTGAATATCTCTCGAAGGTATCCTGATCTTCAAAAGGGTACGGAGGCACGACTATCCTCACTCCAACCTGAAACCCTTTTTTCGTCTTAAATTCTTTCAAAGACCCGTTCGCGAGATTAAACAAAAATTCACTCATTGGAGTCTGTATGCCTTCCTGCTGGATAAATATTGTCGGATACCCGAAACGGGCCGTAAATTCCAACGGGTATATCCCCGCTGAGTTTACGATACAATTCACATCAATGTACCCGACATACCCCTCTTCCTTCAAACGATTTTCCAGTTTAAACAATGTTGAAGTAAAAATTTTATTAGACCCGCTCCAGTACATAGAGGTTCCCATCTCACCCGTTGCCGGGCCTATCTGTCCGGGGAAAAGCTTTTTGTGTTCAAAATTTATGTTTATGGGATACACAAAACTTGAACCGTTAAAAAACGCTCCTACCGCTACTTCAACCCCTGAAACCTTTTTTTGAAGCTGAAAAACTTTTATGTCATCCGAAGAAACTTTTTTATACGCTTCCAGCACCTGGACCACATCCCGTCCGTCTTCCTCTTCGCCCACAAACAACATTCTTTTTATGTTCTGCGCTTCGCCGCTTGGTTTCAAAACATATCTATTGGGATTTTCCTTCACATATTCTATCGCGTCATCGAAGGAAGTGAATTCTCCGTATTTTAAAATGTTTATTCCCGCTCTCTTTAGTTCTTCTTGTCCAAAAGTTCTGTCATCTTCCAACCGGTCGGTATACTCTGTCCCCCCCACAACCGCTTTCCCTTTTTTGCGCAATTCTTCGGCAAGCTTGCCCTGCCCTAAAACATCATCAAAGACTATGACATCCGCCCAATCTATTTCATTCCGCCACTTTTCCGCTTTGGGAACAAATCCATCCGCTATATCCTGATTATCTTCATTCGCGATGTAATACTGCGCCTCGTGGCCCTCCTTTATTACCTGCCACGCAATGTCACCAATCAGTCCATCAAGTGAAACGAAGAGAAATTTTTTCTTTTCCATAAGATTTCAGCCATCCTGCTTTTTCTTGAGCATTGTACCAAAAAAAGAACCCAAATCGCAATGCAAACGATTCGGGCTCTTTTTTTGTGTCCATTTTTCTATTCATCCCAGCTTACTTCATCATTATCTTCAACCTCGTTCAACATTTCATTCTCTTCCGAATAATTATTTCTGGCTATCCTTACTTTCAGAGGTTCAATTTTTACAATTTCCAGTTCCGCGTCACAGTCATAACACGTAATCAAGTCTCCAATCTCTGTGTACACCCCTACCTCAACCGCCCCTCCACATACGGGGCATCTGGTTTTAGCGTTTTTTGACATTTCTCCTCCACCTTTTTTCTTTTCGTTATTCTTCGTAGAGATAGATATTAACGGCTGTTTTCTTCCCCGCCTCTTCCGTGTAGTCTATGCTGATCTCATCTGCCTGCTCAATATCTTTTATACCCTCAACATTTTCCATCACTGTACTCGCGTTAATCTCGTAAGTCATCTCCACCTCTGTTTCAAGCTCGTAATCATATTCCTTTACCGTGACACTCTCAGAAGACACGCTAACCACTTCTCCGAAAGCGCTCGAGGCTTCCGCTCCTTCTTCCGCCTTACAAACAAAAGAACCTAAAGGCAGAAGAGAAGACAACAACAATCCCGCTAAAAACAAAATCGCCGTTCTTCTCATCTTTTTCCCTCCTGTTGATAACTAAACGCCGCTTCAAACACATTTTCCCTTATTTCCCGTCATCCTTTTCAGTTTAGAAATCTATCCAGCTAGTCTTATAATGTAGCATAAAAACATCAAGTGTCAATCTTTTTCATCAAAAAGAGTAGTGTCAAGAATTATGGGCACTTTCTAAAATGTCATTCCCGCGCAAACGGGAATCTGTAATAAGTTCTTTGCTCTCTTCCCCCATGGGGGAAGAGAGCATCCCTTCTGGCTGTTTAACTCTGTCTATGTGTTGAATGATCCCATATACCCAATAATCCACACTTCTGGGATTCTTAAAATATCCCTGCACTTTTATCCGTCTTCGTATTTCAATTTAAAAAAAGGGAATTATAATTGTCGTTGAAAGGGAAAAATAATTGACGTCAGACATAAAACCCCAAAAAACAGATAAAAACTTGAAAATTACTGAAAAATGAGAAAAATCAGGCCTAAAACTGCTATTTTATGTGAAAAAGTAGGGGCAAACACAATTTTTTGATATTATGAAGACAAAAAACCTTGCAATTTAGCGGGATTCTCGGTATGATTGTTTTAGCTTGGGATTGTGGGAAAACATGGAACGGATAAATATACGGGAGATATGTTGTGAAAAAAGGGACGCTTTATATAATAAGCACGCCGATAGGCAATTTGGAGGATATAACTTTGAGGGCCTTGCGGGTGCTGAAGGAAGTGGATTTAGTCGCCGTGGAGGATACCCGCCGGGCGAAGGTTTTACTGCAGGCGCATAACATATCTAACGATGTAACCAGTTACCATTCGTATAACCTGGAAAAAAAGACAGAGTTTCTTATAGAAACCTTACTCCAGGGCAAAGATGTAGGTTTAATCTCTGATTCAGGGACGCCCGCTATTTCTGATCCCGGAAGTGTTTTAATAAGTGAAGCCATAAGAAACGATATCCCTCTTACCTCCATTCCCGGACCCGCGGCGTTTTTAGATGCTTTGGTATTATCCGGCAAGAGCGCGCATAAATTTGTTTTTGAAGGGTTTCTTTCAAATAAGTCCGGCCGCCGCTCTAAACAGCTTGAAGAGCTGAAGCAGGAAAAAAGAACGGTTATAATCTACGAATCCCCGCACAGGATAATAAGATTTCTTGAAGATTTTATAAACATTATGGGTGACCGCGAAATTGTTATAGCAAGAGAGCTAACCAAAAAATTCGAAGAAGTCAGGAGAGAAAAAGCCAGCCTTCAATTGGAGCATTTCACCAAAATCAAACCCCGCGGTGAATTTGTAATTACCTTCTAGTAGGGGCGGGGTTCCCCCGCCCCTACAAAGGGAGAGATTTGTACTATTTCTGTAGTATAGCTCCCGGATATTTCGCTTCGCGAAATTCCGGGATGACAGGGGAGAGACAGGTTTATTTTAAACGGCTAAATGGGTACGTTCCGCAAATACAAATTGACTTTTTGCTGACAATTGTTAAAATGATAACGCCGAAGTATGTTTGGTTACTGTACTTTCGTAGTATTTATGGAATTTCGATAAAAAGGAAAAAGTGAGGGGAAAATGTTAGAACAAACGCTTATACTGATAAAACCGGATGGATTGAAAAAATCTCTTACGGGGAATATCTTGACTCGGTTGTCTGAGACTAAACTTGATATTATAGGAGCTAAGATAGTGAGAGTTTCTAGGGAGATCGCGGAGGAGCATTACAGGGAGTTAAAAGACAAACCTTTTTTTGGAGAACTCATTCGTTACCTTATGGGAGAATATCATAAAAAAAAGGTAATGGCTTTGGTGTATTGGGGTGAGGGGGCTATTGGAAAGGTAAGGGACATATGCGGCAAAACAAATCCGGAGGAAGCGGATTCAGTTTCTATTAGAGGGGCTTACGGCAGGATTACAACATCGGGTGTGTATGAAAATGTGATTCACGCGTCGGCTTCAAAAGAAGAAGCGGAAAGAGAAATAAAACTTTGGTTTAATCCGGAAGAAATGATAGAAGACATATATCCGACAGTTGAGGAAACGGAAAAGACACGAAAGCGGAGGTGGGCGTGATAAGGTCAATGACGGGGTTTGGAAAGGCTTCAGAAAAAAGCCCGTATGGTAGGATAATTGTGGAGATAAAGACGTTGAACCATAAAAGTTTAAGCATTCTTTGTACTTCATTCGACGGCTTTTTTTTGATGGAAGAGAAGATAACGAAGGTTCTGGAGAAGGAAATTGTCCGGGGAAAAACCTTTATTAAAATATCCAGAGAAGACATGGCAAAGCAAAAGATGTCTCAAAAGATAGAGGTGAACAAACAGCTCGCGGCAGAATACATTAAAAAAATTAAATCTCTTCAAAAGGAGTTAGGCCTCGCGGGTGAAGTTGAGATTCAGTGGTTAATAGATTTGCCGGGTGTTTTAAAGTGTGAAGCGGAACAAAAAGAGGACATTTTGTGGCCGTACATACGGAAGGCGATGGAAAAAGCTCTTGTGAAGACGGTGAGTTATAGAAAAAGCGAAGGGATCCGGTTAAGCCGGGATTTTAATAGCCGCCTGCGAAAAATACAAGCAGACCTTGATAAGATTAAAAAGTACGATGTGCAAAGTGTGGATAAATACAGGAAAAAACTGATTTCTTCCGTGAAAGAGGCCTCGAAAAAAATAGAACCGGATAGAGGCAGAATAGAGACCGAAGTCGCGGTGTTTGCCAGAAACTGTGATATAGCGGAGGAGATTACGCGGTTAACGGGGCATTTGCGGGAATACAAAAAGGAAATAGATAATATTGGGACAGACGCCGGCAAAAAGATGGATTTTATCGCGCAGGAGATGCAAAGAGAGGCAAACACCATAGGAGCGAAAGCAAGCGATTTTAGAATATCTAAAGCGGTAATAAACATAAAGAGTGAAATAGAAAAGATTCGAGAGCAGGTCAAAAACATAGAGTAACCTCCCGGCTAACCGGTATCAAGTTTTTTATGAATAACGGAAGAAAACCTCTAATAATAATAGTTTCCGCGCCTTCGGGCAGCGGGAAAACGACTCTTATAAGCGGGTTATTGGAAAAAATGCCGCGGTTACGCCGGTCCGTGTCTTACACAACAAGGCTTCCGAGGGAAGGCGAAAAGGATGAAGAAGATTATATCTTTGTTTCTAAACAGGAATTCGTAGAGAAAAAAAACGCGGGTGGATTCTTGGAATGGGAAGAAAATTTCGGGAACTATTATGGAACGCCTAAAGATGATTTTCAGGACGCGGTAGAAGAGGGAGACGATCTCGTCCTGAGCATAGACGTGAAAGGCGCGCGGAAAATTAAACAGATTTTTCCTGAAAGTGTGAGTATCTTTATAATGCCTCCGTCAGCGGAGGAACTGGCCGCGAGACTAAAAAAGAGGAATACAGACCGAAAAGACGAAGTCTCTTTAAGGCTTAAAGAATCACAGGTAGAGATAGAGGCCGCGGATGAATATGACTATTTGATAGTGAACGAAGATTTAGAAGAAGCCGTGGGAGAGTTAGAGGCCGTTATTAACGAAGAAAGAAAAAACAGGGACTCTAAAAAGTAAGATAACAGGGGGAAACATGAAACAGGTTACAAGAGGGCAGTTATTGAAAAGAACTGGGAGTATTTATAAGCTGTGTAATTTAGCGGCGATGAGAGCGATAGAGCTTAATTCAGGGATGAAAAAGTTAGTAGATTCGCACCCTAATGAAAAAATTACGACTGTGGCTATTAGGGAAATTGCCGCGGGAATGGTTTGGCTGGCCGGAGTTCCGGGATGAAAAAGAATATTCTTTTGGGAATAACAGGGAGCATTGCCGCGTACAAATCCTGCGAGCTTATCAGGCTTTTTCAGAAGAAAGGGTATTTTGTGCGATGCGCGATGTCGCGCGGTGCGGAATGGTTCGTGACCCAATTGACTTTAGAAACTCTTACGGGGAATAAGGCGGCAAAAGATATGTTTGCTTTGCCGCAGGACCGGGAACCCGCGCATATTTCGCTGGCTGAAGAAGCGGATGTTATCCTGGTGGCACCTGCTACCGCGGACATAATAGCGAGGGTAGCCGCGGGGCTTTGCGACGATATTTTGACCGCCGCCATATGCGCCTCTTCCTGTCCCGTAATTTTCGCGCCGGCGATGAATGATAAAATGTACAACAATCCTATTGTGAAGGACAATATAAAATATCTCAAGGAAAAAGGATATCAGTTTATATATCCCGTAAGAGGCGAACTTGTGTGTGGCCGCGAGGCAAAGGGGCATTTGGCTCCATTAGAAGAAATAGTTCGCGAAACAGAGAAGTGTTTGAAGTGAAAGTCCGCTCAAAAACAAAAAAGAAAAACAAATCTCCATTCAAAGTTCTCGTAACCGCGGGGCCTACCATAGAGCCGTTGGATCCGGTGAGGTATATTTCAAATTATTCGACAGGGGAGATAGGATACGCGATTGCCAAAGAAGCCCGCGATATGGGTTTTTCAGTGTGTCTTGTGAGCGGGCCCGTGCGAATCACCGAGCCGAAAGGTGTGCGGGTGGTAAGAGTAACAACCGCGTTAGAAATGGCGCGGGAAGTGCAGAGCAGGGTAGGAAAATGCGATTGTATAATCATGGCCGCCGCGGTTTGTGATTTCCGTCCGAGTGAAATAAAAAAACAAAAGATTAAAAAAAATACTCTGCCTGGCGAGGTGTGTGAGGGGACGATAACGCTTGTTAGGAATCCGGATATTTTGGAACAAATAGAAAAAAGAGATGGATTAATAAAAATAGGATTCGCTCTTGAAACGGAAAATGTTCTTAGAAATGCTAAGATTAAAATGGAAAGAAAAGGGCTTAACCTAATAGTTGTGAATTCAAAAACGTCAAGTAAAAATCCGTTTGGGCCGGGCAAAAAGGATTTTTACATAATAGACAACAAAAACAAAGTCCAAAAGATAGAGGCCATAGAAAAGAAACAAATGGCAAAGAAAATTGTTATGGAGGCCAAGGAGTTAATGCGATGAAAAGGTTTTTTTGTTTAAACAAGGGACTTACAATAAGCGAATTGTTGACGGTGTTTGTCCTCGTGATGATTCTGGCGGGGTTACTGTTCCCTCTGGTTAAATACAATACAACAAAACTAGAGAATGTTACCTGCTCAAACAATTTAAGAGAAATAGGTTTGGCTCTCTATATATACGCCCGGGAACACAATGGAAAGTTCCCGCCCACACTAATGATTCTTTATGAGGAGCAGTATTTAGCTGAGAAAGAATTAATGGATTGTCCGGCTACAAAAAGAATTGGAACCCCGGAAAATTCAGATTATGTGTATACCACGGGATTGACAGTTAAAGATTCTGTACCGAAATACCTTGTTTGTGACAAAGAAAACAATCATTCCTCTGGAGTGAAAAACGTACTTTATGTTAACGGCGCGGTCGGACGGCAGGAATAAAGAGAATTTGACATTTTTTAGGGGGTATGATAATTTAAGGCGGTTATTGTGTGGTGTATAGCGTAAAAATCCATGGCGCGGTGGCCGAGGAGATAGGCAGCGGTCTGCAAAACCGCGTACACCGGTGCGATTCCGGTCCGCGCCTCTTTATCAGTGAACAGTAACCAGTGAACAGTGATCAGTTACCGGTAACCAGTGAACGGATGTTAGTCATTGATAACTGGTAACTGATCGCTGTTAACTGATCACTGTAAACTGTTCACTGATCACTGAAAAGGGCGAGTGGCGGAACAGGCAGACGCAAAGGACTTAAAATCCTTCGGTTTAATAAACCGTGAGGGTTCGATTCCCTCCTCGCCCACTACGTCGTAGAGCGTGTGTGGTATGTAGTATATCGTCGAAATTACGACATACGAGATATTACATGCTACATACGATCTGCGACGTACGATACAAGGGGCGATTAGCTCAGATTGGTTAGAGCGCCACGTTGACATCGTGGAGGTCACTGGTTCGATCCCAGTATCGCCCATTGATCAGGGATCCGTGACCAGTTAACAGTAAACAGAGGTTGGAAGTCAGAAGTCAGAGAAAGAGGGAAGCTGATACACGAGGAAAAAACATGGATGAAAATCTTCAAAAATTGCGGCACAGCGCCGCGCATATTCTAGCGGACGCGGTTAAAAGGTTGTATCCTGAGGTTAAACTTGGGATGGGCCCGGCAATCGAAGACGGGTTTTATTATGATTTCGATTTCGGAGGGCAATATCTTGTGCCGGAAAATCTCCCGGCCATAGAGAAGGAAATGGCGAAAATAATAAAGAGGAACCTTTCTTTCGTGAAGAAAGACATAACAAAGCTGGAGGCACAGGAAATATTTACAAAATCCAAAGAACCGTACAAAAATGAACTAGTGGAGGGAATCAAAGAAGAAAAGATTAGCCTATACATGCATGGTGATTTTGTTGATTTATGCAAGGGGCCGCATCTTGCGTCCACGGGTCAGGTAAAGGTTTTTAAGCTTTTATCTATAGCCGGCGCGTATTGGAGAGGCGAAGAAAAGAACCCCATGTTACAGCGCGTATACGGGGCCGCGTTTGAAGATGAAAAGTCTTTGGAAATTTTTTTAACACGGAGAGAAGAAGCTCAAAAGAGGGATCATAGAAAACTGGGCAAGGAATTGGGGCTTTTTAGTTTTAATGATTTGGTTGGAGCCGGATTAGTTTTGTATCATCCAAAAGGAGCGATGCTGAGGCAGATAATAGTGGACTATATTACGAAAAAACACATTGAAAAGGGATATTCCTTAATTTCAAGCCCGCACATTTTAAGAAGCGATATCTGGATAAAGTCAGGGCATTATGATTATTACAAAGAAAACATGTATATTTTTAAAAGCGATGAAAAAGAATTCGCGGTTAAACCCATGAATTGTCCGGGGCACATACTTGTGTATTCTTCAGAGTTAAGGAGTTACAAGGATTTACCCATAAGGTATTTTGAACTGGGCAGTGTGTATCGGCATGAAAAATCAGGAGTTCTTCACGGGCTTTTGAGAGTTAGGGGTTTTACTCAGGATGATGCTCATATCTTTTGCTTAAGAGAACAGGTAGAGAATGAAATTGTCCGGGTTCTGGATTTTGTGGAAGAGGTTTTGAAGGTTTTTGGATTTTACGAATTTGAAGTAGAGCTAAGCACGCGGCCGGCAGACTCCATAGGAAGTGATGAGGATTGGGAAGCGGCGGTAAACGCTTTGAAAAACGCGTTAGATACAAAAGGTTTTAAATATGAAATAAATGAAGGGGACGGCGCTTTTTACGGCCCTAAAATTGATATAAAATTAAAGGATGCCTTGGCTAGGGCGTGGCAATGTGCTACAATACAGTGTGATTTTGCTTTGCCCGAGAGGTTTGATCTAAAGTATACGGATCAGAATGGCAAGGAAAAAAGGCCGGTTGTTCTGCACCGCGTAATTCTAGGCAGTTTGGAACGTTTTATCGGAGCGTTGATAGAGCATTATGGCGGAGCTTTTCCTTTGTGGCTGGCTCCGGTTCAGTTAAAAGTGATACCTATTACAGGCGATTGTGTTGAATACGCTAAAGAAGTTGAAAAGCAGTTTAGGGAACAGGGTTTTCGCGTGGAACTGGACGCGAAAAACGAAAAGATGCAGAGAAAAATAAGAGAAGCGGAATTAGCAAAAATTCCATATATGGTTATTGTCGGAAAAAAAGAGATGGAAGAAGGCGCAGTCTCGCTGAGAAGCAGGAAAGAAGGAAATGGCGGGATAATGCCAAGGGAAGAGGCTCTCAAGCGGTTGAAGAATGAGCTCGGCCCGTTAAAGGAGGGGTAAACATTTTAAACAAACCAGCATTTAACAGAAAACCACGAAACGAGTTTGATAACGTTAGGGTAAACAGTCGAATACGAGCGTTAAAAATACGGTTGATAGATGAAGAAAGTAATCAGCTGGGAGTGGTTGATATCCGTGAGGGCATTGAAATGGCTATGGGAAAAGGATTAGATCTTGTAGAAGTAGCTTCGAATGTGAATCCTCCGGTCTGCCGTATTATGGATTTTAGCAAGTACAAGTATGAACAGAAAAAAAGACAAAAGCTGGCTAAGAAAAAACAACATGTAACGCACATGAAAGAAGTAAGATTTAAGCCTAAGATTGAAGAACATGATTACCAAGTAAAGTTGAAGCATATAAAAGAATTTTTACAAAATAAGGACAAAGTTCGTATTTTATTGAGGTTTAGGGGCAGGGAAAACGCGCATAGAGAGCTAGGGATAGAACTTTTAAACAGAATAGCGGTTGATGTCGCGGCTTTAGGCGAGATGGAATCCAGGCCAAAGGCTATGGGCAAGACTATGGCAATGACGTTGACTCCAAAAAGCGGCTGATGCCGCGGGAGTGAAAACGAATAATAAAAGGAGAAGATGCAATGCCGAAACTAAAGACTAAAAAAGGTGTTAGGAAGCGCTTCAAGCTTACTAAAAACAAGAAAATAAAAAGGGCGCAGGCGAATAAAAGGCATATCCTAACAAAGAAAAGTAGAAAACGGAAGAGGTCATTGTCAAAATCCGTGCTGGTTGATAAAACGTTTGAAAAGAAAATAAGAAATCTTTTGCCGTATGGATGAGGATAATGAAAAATGTAAAATGTAAAATTAGGGGGAAGCTTCCCATTAAGGAGTAGCAATGACAAAAGTAAAGCACGCACCAAGTTCGCTTAGAAGGCGTAAAAAAACACTTAAAGCCGCGAAGGGCCAGCGCGGCTCGAGATCAAAACTATTTCGAATAGCGAAAGAGGCTGTAAGAGCCAGCTTAATATCGAGCTATATCGATAGGAAAAAGAAAAAAAGTACTTTTCGTTCTTTATGGATCTCGCGAATTACCGCGGCATGCAGGCAGGAAGGGATTTCTTACAGCAAATTTATCGCCGGACTCAAGAAATTCAATATAGAGTTGAACCGTAAAATGTTAGCGGATATCGCGGCTAACGATACGCACGCTTTTAAAACGCTTGTAAATAAAGTAAAAGCGTAACTCGGTTATTGTTTATATTACATCGCATGAAAAAACTAACCCCCCCGCAAATGCTGATCTTGAGTTTTTTGTGTGCCATAATTGCAGGGACGGTAATGCTGTCCCTGCCGATGGCGTCGCGGGACCCTCGCGGGATTTCTCTCATAGATAGTCTTTTTACTTCAACCAGCGCGGTATGTGTCACGGGATTAACTGTGAAAGACACAGCGTTAAGTTTTTCTCCATTTGGGAGATGGGTGATTTTTGTTTTATTCCAAATGGGCGGGTTAGGGATAATGACGTTTTCTACTCTTTTCGCGGTTATGCTTGGCAGGAAAATTGGGTTTTACGAAACGGATGTAATCAGCTCTACTCTGGATAAACGTAACATTGTTGGATTAAAAAAGTTAATATTTTACATCCTCGCGATTACTTTAACGTGTGAGACATTAGGAGCGTTTTCTCTGTTTCTGCGATGGAAAACAACGATGGGTTGGGGGATGTTTGAAACAATAGAAAAAGCGGTTTTCCATTCGGTTTCAGCGTTTTGTAACGCCGGTTTTTCTCTTTTTACGGCCAGCCTTTCTCAGTTTAAAGAGGATCCATATGTCAGTTTTATCATGATGACGCTTATTTTTCTTGGAGGCATAGGGTTTATTGTGATCATGGATGTAATCGGGTTGTTTTATAAACGGGGGGTAGAAAGAAGAATCAGCCTTCAGTCCAAAGTCGCTCTCAGCGTCTCTTTTTGTCTGGTAATATTGGGCGCGTTTTTTTTGTTTTTCTTTGAAAAAGATAAATTGATGAGCATGATGAGCGCTCCTCAAAAAATATGGAATTCTTTTTTTCAATCAATTACAGCCAGGACAGCGGGGTTTAATACCCTGTCGATTGGCCAGTTATCCGCGCCTTCGATGATGGTTATGATGTTTTTGATGTTCATAGGAGCTTCCCCTGGGTCAACAGGAGGCGGGATAAAGACATGTACCTTTGCCGTGCTTATAGCTGCTATTTTTGCGATGGTAAAAAACAAAAAACGAGTTGTTTGTTTCAAACGCTCTATCCCCCGGCAGGTGATAAGAGAGGCTTTAGTTATATTTTTTCTTGCTATTACCTGGATTTTTATTTTTACCCTCTTGATAGCGTTTTTTCAAAGAGACATTTCTTTTATCAGGGCTTTGTTTGAGGTTGTATCAGCTTTTGGAACAGTGGGCCTCTCAACGGGAGTAACAAGCACCTTAAATAGCCTCAGCAAATTATGCATAATAGTGACAATGTTTGCCGGCAGGGTGGGGCCCTTAACCTTGGCGTTAGCTGTGGCGTTTAGGGAAAGAGAAGATAAGTATACCTTTCCTGAGGAAAACATTATGGTGGGATAAATTCCCCTAACCCCCTTTTTCAAAGGGGGGGTTAGATTTTTGAAAAAAAAGGAGCAGTCTTATTTTTTTTTCGAAAAAGGAGTCAGTTTTGTTTCCCTTTTCGAAAAATGGACCAGTTTTGGTTCCCCCCTTTTCGAAAAAGGAGTCAGTTTTGTTTCCCCCCTTTGAAAAAGGGGGAGAGGGGGATTTAACACAACGCGCTGGAGTGCGAAATAAAAACGAATGACAATATTACGAGTGGTAAACATTAGGAGGAAAGCATGAAACAATACGCGGTGATTGGACTTGGCCGGTTCGGGGCGAGTGTGGCCAGAACTCTCGCGGAAATGGGACAGCAAGTAATAGCGATAGATAAGAGCGAAGATTTAGTACATGACATAATGGATAGTGTTACCAAGGCGGTATGTTTGGACTGTATGGATGAAAAAGCGGCGAGAGCCGTGGGATTGCATAAAGTTGATGCCGCGGTTTGCGGTATCGGAACTGATGTTGAATCCAGCATTTTGATTACTCTTTTGCTGAAAGATCTTGGTGTCCCCGTAATAGTATGCAAGGCTACGAGCCTTGCGCATAAAAAAGTGCTTGAAAAAATTGGGGCTACAAAAGTGATTCTGCCGGAAAAGGATTCAGGCGAAAGAATCGCCCATACCTTATTTTCTTTGTCTGATACGGTGCTGGATCATATAGGATTGTCCGCGAATTCCAGCATTATAGAATTAGTCGCGCCAAAAGAGTTTATTGGCAGGAGTCTCAGGGATCTGGAAATCAGGGTAAAGTATGGAGTTAATGTTATTGCCATAAAGAGAAAAAATAAGATTGAAGAGGGTGGACAAGAAAAGATAGAAGAGATAATAAATGTTACGCCTCAAGCGGATGACATTGTAACCAAAGATGATATCCTTATTGTTTTTGGAGAAAATGACAAAATAGAAAAACTTAAAAATTCGTGATTATGTTATTCTGAACGGAGAGAAGAACCTTAATTATGGCTATTTTAGATGACCTTAAACTTATGAAAGAAAGGTTTAAAAACGAGCTCGGATTGTGTCAAAGCGCCCAGGACGTGGAGAAAATGCGGATAAAATATCTTGGGCGTAACGGAGAACTAACCGGCCATTTACGTTCTCTGTCAAGTTTGCCTGACGGCGAAAAAAAAGAAACAGGGATACGGACGAACCATTTAAAGAACGAATTTAATCAAAAACTCAGTGAAGAGAAGAAGAAATTTGAGAAAGATAAAAATAAAGAACAAACTCAAAAAACGGATGTTACTCTTCCGGGGAGATCAGCTCGGCAGGGATCGTTACACCCTTTAACCCAGGTTATGGCGCGGATAAATGAAATTTTTCTGTCCATGGGGTTTAGCATAGAAGAGGGTCAGGAAATAGAGTCTGAATTTTATAACTTTGAGGCGTTAAACATCCCGAGGGACCATCCGTCTCGCGACGCGTTTGATACTTTTTATCTTGAAGGAGGGAAATATGTGCTTAGAAGCCATACCTCTAATGTCCAGATTCACGTGATGGAATCTTGCGAGCCCCCCATACAGGTTATTATGCCGGGAAGAGTTTATCGCCCTGACGCGGTGGACGCGTCCCATTCTTTTATGTTTCATCAGGTGGAAGGGCTGATGGTTGAGGAGGACGTGAAATTTTCCGATTTAAAAGGAGTTCTTTCCGGTTTTTGCGGAAGCATGTTTGGAAAAGATATCAAGACGCGGGTGCGCCCTCATTTTTTCCCTTTTACAGAACCAAGTGTGGAAGTGGATATCTCTTGCGTTATATGCAGGGGCAAAGGCTGTAGAGTTTGTAAAAAGAGCGGATGGCTGGAAATAATGGGTGCGGGAATGGTAAACCCCAAGGTTTTTGAGGCAGTTGGGTATGATCCTGAAAAATATACGGCTTTCGCGTTTGGTATGGGTGTCGAAAGAATCGCGATGCTTCTCTATGGGATAGAGGACATCCGCCTTTTTTATGAAAATGATATACGATTTTTAAAACAATTCATTTGATTATTATGAAACTAAGCTACGAATGGCTAAAAGAATATGTTAAATGCGATCTTCCTGTGGATAAGATCACGGAAGGATTAACTATGTCAGGGTCAGAGGTTGGCGCGGTAGAAAACTTTGGCGGAGATAAGATCGCGGAATTAGAGATAACTTCCAATAGGCCCGACTGTCTTAGCATTATAGGTTTAGCCAGAGAGGTATCAACTATTTTCGATAAAGATCTTCATCTGCCGGATATGGATATCCCGAAAAGTTTGCTCGCGAAAAAAGGGCCGGGAATTAAGTGTTTCATAAAAAAGGAAAAACTATGTCCCTATTACACGTGCCGTGTTATTAAAGGCGTTAAGATTAAGCCTGTTGGAGAAAAAATAAGAAAAAGGCTTCTTTCTTTCGGCCTGCGGCCTGTTAATAATGCCGTTGATGTGACAAATTTCTGTCTTTTAGAAAACGGGCAGCCTTTGCACGTGTTTGATTTGGATAAAATAAAGGGCGGAAAGGTTATTGTTCGAGAATCAAAAAAAGGTGAAGTTATAACCACTCTTGATGACGTTAAACGTTCTCTTCCGGAGGGGATGCTGGTTATCGCGGATGAGGCGGGGCCGATTGCCATTGCCGGTGTAATGGGCGCGAAAGGCACTGAAGTTACGGAAACGACAAGAAACATACTTTTAGAAAGCGCCTATTTTGAGCCGGCTTCGATAAGGCGAGCGAGCCGTTTGTTGGGCATATCGAGTGATTCCAGTTATAGGTTCGAGAGGGGAGTGGATAAGGGGTTAATAAGTAAAGCGAGAGACAGGGCTGCGCGGCTTATCGCGGAAGAAACAGGTGGCATGATATGTGGATTTTATGAAGCGGGCAAGCTTGCGTATAATCCGACGCGTATAATTTTTCGTCTTGAAAAAGCGGAAAAAGTATTGGGCATTCCTTTGAAAAAGGAAAAAATAGAAAAATTTTTTTATAGGCTGGGCCTGAAAATTAAAAAGAGCAAAGGACAAAATCTTGTAGTTACTATCCCGAGTTTTAGGGAAGATCTTAAACAAGAAGTAGATTTAATTGAAGAAGCCGCGCGGATATATGGGTATGGCAATATTCCTGAAACCGTGGCAAGGTTTGTTCCTCAGACACGAAGGAAACAACTCTCACGCGAAATTATCGAAAAGGCCAAAATGGCACTTTCTTCTTTAGGCCTGAACGAAATTATGACGTACAGCCTGATCAGTGAAGGCGCGGCTAAAAGGTTCTCTGACATCAGCGCCCTGCCGGCTGGAGGGGAGAGATTAATCGCTTCTCTCCAAAATCCTCTTTCAGAAGAACAAAAAGTTCTAACGCCGCATCTTTTAGACGGGATGCTGCGTACGATTTCATGGAACTTAAACAGAAAGAATCAAGGCCTTGCCTTTTTTGAGGTAGGAAATGGTTATAGCAGAGCTTCGCGGGAAAAGGGTGTTACTGAAAAACCGATGTTATGCATCGGTTTAACGGGAGTGTTTAGAAAAAACTGGAAAGAAGGCGCCCGGGACGCGGATTTTTATGATTTAAAAGGGACGGTTGAAAATCTTTTTCATAAACTGAAGATTCTGCCTCAATTTTGCCCGGTTAAGATTGAAAGCTTAAATAACTGCGCGGAAATAAAAATCAAAGGCGGACAAATCGGGTTTTTAGGCATGATAGAAGAGAGGTTGTTAAAAGAATATTCTATTTCTCAGCAAGTTTATGTTTGTCAGGTCTTGCTTGATAAAGTTTTTAGCCACGCGAAATTGGGCCGGAAATTCTATCCTATCCCCCGCTTCCCCGCTTCCACAAGAGACATTTCTCTTTTGTGCGATCAGTTTCTTAACGCGGAGGATGTCTCAAAGGTTATCTTTGAGACTGGAGGAGCAATAGTGTTATCATCTGAACTAGCAGATGTGTATCAAGGTGATCAAATCCCCGAGGATAAGAAAAGTTTAAGTTATAGCATAAAATACGGTGCCGGTAGCCGCACTTTAACTGATGAAGAAGTGGAAGCCGTTCATTCAAAGATCAAAGAAACCCTCGCAGCAAAACTTAACATTTCATTTAGATAATTATTGCGAAGGAAGAGGGGTAATGATATAATTGTGGTATACGAAGTGAGTTTCTGTTGAGTTCGTGAAATGGGATAGAAGAATTGTGCCAACATTTAATACCCGGGAGCTTAACTTTGGCGGTCCTTAGGGGTTGTCAGGATGGCGCCCACCTGGAATACCAGGCTATCAATTCTTTTGTTCCACACGGCTTGATGGTGTAGGGCTGGAGGAAAATCCGGCCCTATTTTTTTAGAGGGAAAAGGACATGGGGGTACCTTGATGTCCTTTTCCTTTTTATCTTGGGTGAAAGAAGGGCGGGGATTTGTTTGAAGATAGTGTCAAAAATAACATGAAAGAATTATGAAAGAAAGAGTGAAGTAGTTTCCCTTCTCTTTTTTGAAAAAATGGCAGATCTTTTCCCCCCTTTGGAAAAAGCGTCAGAACTTTTCTTCTTTGAAAAAGCGTCAGAAATTTCCCCCCTTTGGAAAAAGCGTCAGAACTTTTCTTCTTTGAAAAATCGTCAGAAATTTCCCCCCTTTGAAAAAGGGGGCCAGGGGGATTTGATACAAGATGAACTGTAAAATGAATCTAAAATCAAATGCATATCGATTGTGGAGAGAAATGACAAAATCCCCCTAACCCCCTTTTCCAAAGGGGGAATTTTAAGGTGGAGGGAAGTTAATCTTAGATAACTGCTTTAAATGCAAAGGATTAAGAAAAATTTGGATACAAACTTTTGACAATACCAAATTAGTAATGTGGGGGGAAAAGATGGATAAATTGACGATTTTTTCGGGTAACGCTAATCCAAAACTCGCGCTGGACATATGCGGAAGCCTTGGTGTTTCTTTAGGAGATATGAAAGTAGATCGGTTCAGGGATGGAGAAACCCGCGTCAAGATAAATCAAAACGTAAGAGGTAAAGATGTTTTTGTGGTACAGTCTACATCCTCGCCCGCGAATGAAAACCTTATGGAGTTATTGGTAATACTGGACGCGGTCAAAAGGGCGTCCGCGCGCCGCATAACCGCGGTGTTACCTTATTTTGGATACGCGCGTCAGGATAGGAAAGATCAGCCTCGGGTGCCGATTACCGCGAAACTAGTTGCTAATCTTTTGACCCGCGCCGGAGCCAACAGGATAATCACCGTAGATATGCACGCGGGCCAAGTGCAGGGTTTTTTTGATATTCCATTGGATCATTTGTACGCGGTGAGTGTTTTTGAGGAATATTTCAAAAAAAAGAAGATAGAAGACATAGTTATCGTCTCTCCGGATGTCGGGGGCATTAAAATGGCCAGGGCGTATTCTAAAAGATTCGGCGGAGGGTTAGCTATTGTTGACAAAAGGCGTATCAGCGATGTTGAGGCTGAGGTTATGCATATTATGGGAGAGGTAAAAGGCAAAAATGTTATTATTGTGGATGATATAGTGGCGACCGCGGGAAGTCTCGTGGAGGCGGTTGGCGCGCTAAAGAAAAATGGATGCAAAGATATTTACGCGGCTATCAGTCACCCGGTGTTATGCGGGCCAGCGATAGAAAGAATAAGAAAATCGGAAATAAAAGAACTTGTAGTGACAGACACAATACCTGTTGAGAAAGGCCTCGAGGCGAACAATATCAAACAGTTATCTGTGGCGCCGTTACTAGGAGAGGCAATAAGGCGGATTCACAACGAAGAATCCGTGAGCGCGTTGTTTGAATAGTGTGTAACGCAGAGCATTTAGCGGGTAGGCCTAAACGCTAATTATTAGAGGAGATGAAAATGGAAAAAGTACTGCTAAACGCGAAAGAGAGAGTGTGTGTTGGGAAAACCGGATCTAAACAGTTGCGGAGTCAAGGGCAAATCCCCGCGGTTATTTACAAGGGGGGGAAAGCGGGCTTGAATGTTCAAATCGATCAGAAGGAATTATGGAAAGCTTTGCATACGGAAGCGGGGCACAATGCCATAATTTCTATGGACATTCGCGCGGGCGAGAAACATTTTAAAAGGAACGTGATAGTACAAGCAATACAAACAGATCCGGTTGAAGATAACATCGTGCATATTGATTTTCACGAAATTTCTTTAACAGACAAATTAAAGGTCAAAGTTCCTGTTGTGCTAAAAGGTGAAGCTTTAGAAGTTAAAAAGGATGAAGGTGTTTTGACCCAGATAATGTGGGAAATAGAGGTGGAGTGTCTGCCTACGGGAATTCCAGAGCATATTAACGTGATGATTGACAAACTTCGCGTTGGAGATGTGATTCAGGTCAAAGATATAAAATTTCCAGCGGATGTAAAAGTTCTTGTTGACGGGGAACAGGTTGTGGTGACAGCAAGTTTGCCGAAAGCAGAGGAAGAAAAGGAAGACTCTGTTTCTGAAGTAGACACGGGAGAACCGGAAGTTATAAAGAAGGGCAAGAAAGATGAAGAAGACTCTGAGGAAGCGGAGCCGTCTTCTAAAAAAGAGGAAAAATCTTAAATTCTGAATACTGAAATCTAATATAAAAAGCAAAAAAATTCGCAATGACGATTTCACTTTTGCTATCTTGTGATTCAGGAATAAAGTGACGAGAGTACAATGTGGAATTGAAAACCGTAGGGAACGGTCAAGACCGTTCCTGTACAACTAACGATGAAACTCATAGTAGGGTTGGGGAATCCAGGGATAAGGTACAGAAATACCAGGCACAATACGGGTTTTTTAGTGATAGATGTTTTCGCGAAAAGATATCGTATAAAAATCAAGAAACGGGCCTTTCAAGGAAGGTATGGGGTAGGGCAGGCGAAAAAACAAGAGGTGGTGCTTTTTCAACCCTTAACATATATGAACCTTTCGGGGGGGGCAATAAAGCAGCTTGTTTCTTCGAAACTATTGGATAAAGAAGATTTGTTGGTAATCAGTGATGATGTCAGCCTGCCTTTGGGAGAAATAAGGCGGAGAGAAAAAGGTTCGTCGGGCGGGCATAATGGGCTTCAATCCATAATAGACGCTTTAGGCTCTGATTTCGCCAGGCTACGAATAGGGATTGGATCGACTGAAGAGATAAGTGATCTGGCGGGTTATGTGTTGGCTTCTTTTTCGCGAAAAGAAAAAATTCTTTTAAAAGATGTGTTAGAGCGGGCGGTGGAAAGTATAGAGAACTGGCTAACCGCCTAGGGGATAATCCTTGCGTATGTCAAGGGGATGTGTTATCATTTTAAAAAAAAGAGACGGTGAAAAATTATGGAAATGAAAAAGGAAGACACGAGAGAGTATTTGGGCCTGTTTATTATCACGCCCGAAAAGCAGGACACGGTAGATGAGGCAAAAAATAAAATTAATGCCATTATCAGTGAAAATTCAGGGAAAGTTCTTAAAGAGAGCATAACCAAGAAAAAGATGTTAGCGTCTTCTGTTAAAAAGCAGACTAGCGGCATATACTATGAAGTTACATTTAGCGCGTTGCCGCGGGATGTGTCAAAAATGACGCGGCTTTTCAGGATTAACACGGATATCCTTAGGACGTTGATAGACAGGGTGTAGGCGGGGTAGCAAAAAAAGGAGCGGGGTATGGCGGCGAGTTTAAACAAAGTCTTTCTAATGGGGAATTTAACAAGGGATCCGGAATTGCGATATGTCCCAAGCGGGACAGCTGTTGCTAATTTTACAGTAGCCGTTAATCGGATATACAAAGACCACAGCGGAGAAAAGAAAGAAGAAGCGTCGTTCATACGTGTGGTTGTTTGGGGTAGGATGGCGGAAGTATGTGGTGAATATCTCGTGAAAGGAAAGTCTGTTTTGGTAGAAGGCAGGTTAAAATCGAGTGCTTGGGAAGCCCCGGACGGACAAAAACGCAGCGCGTTGGATGTTATCGCTACCAGTGTTCAGTTTCTTGGCGCGCGAGAAAAAAAAGAAGGGGTACTCGGCCCGCAGAATTCCGGGGGAAATAAAAATTTTGAAAAAGTGACGGATAAAATACAGTCAATAGATGTGGATCAGGAAATTATGGGGGATGAAGATATCCCATTTTAGCGAGTAGTGGATAGTTAATAGCGTTTAGGCAGGCCCAGCCGCTGTTAGCTGAACACTGAACGCTGTTAAAAAGGCGGAGGCAATGAGCAAAAAGAAAATAGAAAAAAAAATCGGAAGGATATTCAAGAAAAAACCGTGCCGTTTGTGTAGAGATAAGGTAAAGTCCGTGGATTATAGGGACGTAGGGCTGTTAAATAAGTTCGTTTCTGACAGAGGAAGAATAATTACGTCCCGGATCACAGGCAATTGTTCTAAACATCAACGCATGGTTGCCAATGGCATCAAAAGGGCGCGTTTAGCGGCGCTTTTGCCTTTCATAAAACTAAAAGAAGGCTTGCCGCGAAAAAGGCCAAGGAGAACATCGTGAAAGTAATTCTGATAAAAGACATCGAAAAACTTGGTAGGCTTGGGGATGAAATCGAGGTAAAGGACGGCTATGCCCGGAATTACCTGATTCCAAATAAATCTGCCATACAGGTTACACCTGGAGCACTACGCATGCTGGAACAGAAAAAAATGGTGAAAGTCCGCAAAGAACAAAAAATTAAAAAAGAGTGCGAACAGCTCGCCGCCAAGATAGCGGCTTCTTCATGTACTATTTCGGTAGACGCGGGAGAGGAGGATAAACTTTTCGGAGCGGTTACCTCAGAAATGATTGCCGAAACCCTGCGCGCGGAAGATATCGAGATAGATAGAAAAAGAATAATTCTTGACGAGCCCATAAAAACTCTTGGTGTTCACAATATTGAGATTCGCCTGCATCCTGAAGTTAAATGCCAGGTGAGAGTTTGGGTTGTTAAGAAGTAATAACAGCATAAGGATTTTTGGCCATGCCTTCCGTAAAATTTAAAACAACGCCAAATGCTCTTATCGAAAAAGTGCCTCCGCACAGTGAAGAGGCTGAAACAGCTGTTTTAGGGTCTATGTTGCTTGACCCTGAAGCTGTAGCAAAAGCGATAGAATGCCTTGACGCGGATTCTTTTTATTCAGAAGCGAATAGAAAGATATATCAATCAATAGTAAAGCTTTACGATAGTAATGAAGCGGTTGATATGGTTACCCTCATTGAAGAAATGAAAAAGCAGGAAGTACTCGAGGCGGTCGGCGGCCCCGCGTATATCACAGACCTGGCTAACAGCATCCCAACCGCCGCGAATATAGACCACTATACCAGAATAGTGCGAGAAAAGGCTCTTTTGCGGGCGCTTATTTCTACAGCCACGCGTATTGTGACAGAGAGCTTTGAACCTTCCACTGATGTAGACGAGATCCTGGATAGAGCGGAAAAACGGATTTTTGACATTACTTCCAATCAAAAACGCGAAGCGTCAACTTTCACCATGAAAGATATTGTGAAAGAAAGTATTGAGACTATTGACCGCTTATATCAGCGTAAGGAAAACATTACCGGTATTCCTACCGGATTTTACGATTTAGACATAATGACGGCAGGCCTTCAGAAATCAGATTTACTTATTCTCGCTGGCCGTCCGTCTATGGGGAAAAGCGCTTTAGCGGGTTCAATCCTTGAACGCGCGGGGGTAGTTGGGAAAATCCCGTGCGCGTATTTCAGTTTAGAAATGTCACGAGACCAACTCGCGCAAAGAATGCTTTGTTCGATAGCGGGGGTGAACGCGCACAAAGTGAGAACCGGTTTTTTTTCACAGACAGACTGGCCCAAACTTGTAAAAGCGGCGGGAGAGCTTTCAGAGTCGCCTATTTTTATTGACGATACGCCGGGGATTTCAGCCATGGAGTTAAGAGCGAAAGCGCGGCGGCTGAAAGCGAGATACAACATAGAATTGTTAATTGTTGATTATCTTCAGCTTATGAGAGGCGGGTCGAGGCTTGAAAATAGACAACAGGAAATATCAGAAATATCCCGGTCAATCAAGGCGTTAGCAAGGGAGCTGAATATTCCGATCATAGGGATAAGCCAGCTTTCCAGAGCGGTGGAACAGCGTTCCGATCATCGGCCGCAACTTTCAGATCTCAGAGAATCCGGGGCGATAGAACAAGACGCGGATGTTGTTATGCTTCTTCTCAGAGAGGAATATTATAATCCAACGGAGGAAAACAAGGGAATCGCGGAAATAATTGTGGCGAAGCAAAGACATGGGCCGGTAGGCACGGTTAAGTTAGCCTTTTTGCCGGAGTACATGAAGTTTAGTAATTTGTCCCGGATAAACGAGGAGGAAGAAGGATTTTAATGAAAAGAAAATTTTTTTCAGTTGCTTTTGTCTTGCTTGTCAGCGTGACGTTGAGTTTTCTCGGGTATAGCCAGGAATCTTTAGAGGGAAACAAACGCGTGAGCGACATCCGCGTAAAAGGAAATAGTTCCATCAATACCGCCACCATTCTAAGCAAGCTTAAAATGAAGCCCGGTGACCAATTTGAAGAAATCGCGCTTAACAAAGAACTGAAGAGGCTTTACGCTACGGGATATTTTGCCGATGTGTTTGTTGAAACTCTAGATTTACCCGAAGGGATAACGGTTATTTTTTCCGTTGTTGAAAAACCGATTATAAAAAAAATAAAGTTTAAAGGAAACGCGCGTTTAAAAGACGCGCGTTTAACGAGTAAAATATCCGCTAAGGAGGAAACGCTCTTGGATTTTCATATCCTCGCGCAAGATGTTGCTGAACTGAAGAATCTTTACACGGATGAAGGGTACAGCCTGGCGGAAGTAGAGTACAAGATTGAGACAGACCCGGGAACGGGAGGGGCGGTTGTAATTTTCGAGATAAACGAAGGGGAAGTCCTTAAGATCAAATCTATAAGGATAGAAGGCAACAGAAAATTATCAGATGGGCAGATCAAAAAATATATGTCAACCAAACCCATGTGGTTGTTTATTCAAAAAGGGGCGTTTGATGAAGGAAAACTTCAAGAAGATTTGGAGAGGATACGCACAGTTTACAGAAGTAAAGGTTTTTTGGACGCGAAGATTACTTCAAAAAAAGAATTCTTGGGAACAGAAAAAAAAATCTTATTGACCATTACTGTGGAGGAAGGAAAGGAGTACTTGGTAGGGGAGACATCTATCAGTGGCAATTTGACTTTTCCGGAGAAAGAACTTCGGGATGTTCTTGGCCTGCGTTCTGGTGACAGCTTTGATTATCAAAAGGTGAAAGAAGACATGGAAGCCCTTCGGGAGTTTTACTATAACAAAGGTTATATGGACGCGGAGGTTAACATAAAACACATTTATAATCCAGGCACCGGCAAGATGGATATAACCTATGATGTGCAGTCTCATGAGGAAATATCCGTGGGAAAGATTAACATAGTGGGCAACACCAAAACGAAGGACAAAGTTATCCGCCGTGAACTTCGATTGTATCCGGGAGATAAATATGACGGAAAAAAACTCAAGAATAGTAAAGAACGGATCTATAACATGGGTTTTTTTGAGGATGTGTATTTTGACACCGTCGCGGCAGGGCAAAAGGATGTTAAGGATTTAAATGTCACGGTGAAAGAAACAAAAACCGGTGAATTGTCTTTTGGCGGAGGATATAGTTCCGTGGACGCATTTATCGGGTTTGTTCAGATACGGCAGAGAAATTTTGATATCATGAATTTCCCCTTTTTTACAGGTAGCGGGCAAGACCTCACAATAAGGGCCGAGGCGGGAAGCGCCAGGACAAATTATTTCCTGTCATGGACAGACCCTTGGATATGTGATTATCCGGTACTTTTTGGGTTTGATCTTTATCGGGAAGAACAAAGCAAATATGGCACTTCAGGGTACGATTATGACGAAAGGCGGACAGGAATGTCTCTTAAGCTGGGCAAGGATTTGACAGATCAATTAAGTACGGGAGTTGTGTATAACCTGGAGGAAGTAAAAATATCCGATATTCCTGAAGACGCCAGTATAGATCTCCAAAACGAGGAAGGCGAAAATTCTTTGAGCCGGCTTACCTGGAACGTGAAGTATGACACCAGAGATAACAGATATTCTCCTAGAAAAGGATCGGTTTCAGGGATGTCGCTGGAAAACGCGGGAGGTTTTTTAGCGGGTGATAAGGATTTTGTCAAACTTTACCTGTACACAAGTTGGTATCACAGCCTGTGGAAAGAAGTTGTTTTGGAATTGAAGGGGCGTAGCGGCACAATTGAAAGTTACGGTGATTCTGACAAAGTGCCGATTTATGAAAGATATTTTGCCGGCGGCGCGTCTACCATACGCGGATATAGCCAAAGAGGAATCGGGCCCAGGGACGCGCGGGATTCGAATGTCGTGGTTGGAGGCAATGCGATGGTTATAGGTAACGCGGAAGTTACTTTCCCCCTATTTAAGAGCTTGATAAAGGGCGCTGTTTTTTACGATGCGGGAAGTGTTATGGAAAAAGCGGAGGAGATTTTTGAAGCCACAGATTATAAAATGGGTACAGGTGTGGGAGTGAGAGTAAAAACCCCTATAGGCCCGGTGAATCTGGATTATGGTTATCCTCTTACGGCGAATGAAGACGAGAAAAAAGAGGGGCAGTTTTATTTTAGCGTGAGTCATGGGTTTTAGTTAGGGTGGAAATCCCCCTGGCCCCCTTTGAAAAATGGAAAAAGTTCTTTTCCCCCCTTTGAAAAATGGAAAAAGTTCTTTTCCCCCCTTTGAAAAATGGAAAAAGTTCTTTTCCCCCCTTTGAAAAATGGAAAAAGTTCTTTTCCCCCCTTTGAAA
>JBDRBY010000039.1:0-6430 GCA_043822245.1 Candidatus Omnitrophota bacterium | reverse complement strand
GTCCAGTATGTACTGCTTATAAAAGTATCCTGCGCCGCCTGCATAATCGCGCGTTTCCCTATAACCGCGGATATCGGAAATCCGTTACCCATAGCTTTACCAAGAACCATCATATCTGGAGTAACACCGTGTAACATATGCAGGCCTCCTACTCTGGCCCTAAACCCTGAAGAAACTTCATCAAATATCAGTACAGCGCCTATATCCTTGGCTGTCTCTTTTATCATGTTTAAAAAAGCAATATTTACTTTTTCGTGGCGTTCCACTTCCATTATTATAACGCCCAGATTTCCTTTAGTTTCATTTACTATTTTTTTAAACGCTTCAACGTCGCCGTAACGAAAAGGCAACGCGCTATTAATGAGGCCTTTTGGAACGCCGGCAGGGTTGAGCCCCGGTAGTAATTGGCTGTTAAGATTATCCGCGGACGACAAGTTAGAAGACAGATACCAGTCATGCCACCCGTGATAGCCGCAAAAAGCTATTTTTTCTTTCCCCGAATGGGCGCGCGCGATACGAACCGCCACCGCGCAAGCTTCGCCGCCGGTCCGCGCGTAACGTACCATACCCGCCCAGGGATGAAGTTCAATAAGTTTTTCCGCGAGGGCTACCTCCTCATAACAATTAAGTGTCGCCATGCTTCCATCATCAATTGCCGTCTTTACCGCGCGGTTGACATCATCATCAGCGTAACCTAACACACAAGAGCCTATCCCCATAATACTAAGGTCATAATAATGATTATCATCAAGATCCCAGATTTCGCATCCCTTCGCTTTTTTGTAATACGCCGGCCACTGACCGGGCAAGAACATCTCTGCCCGTTTTGATAATAATTGATTTCCCCCGGGAATCAATGTTTTGGCTTTATTCCATAAGGCTACTCCGCTATTCATTATCTTTTTCCCCCCATTTGTACGGTAGTAATATGTTTTGCACTTTTACTTCAGTTCGATAAAATAATCTTTTTCTATCGTTTCCTCGGGAATGGCTTGTTTGGCCGCTAGTCTTTGAACCTGAGAATAATACCAATTACAAAAAATAATTACACATAACAGATCCCGGATATCTTGATTTCATCAAGATTCCGGGATGACAATTTGGGACATTATTTTTTGGATTTGATATAACTTATCATAAGTATTAATGCCCTATTAAATCGAAAATTTGTTTTTGACCCACGTTATCGATAAGATGCCAATTATTTTTATCGACTTTTCCCACAGGCAAAGTAGGATCAAATAAGTCATATCTTTTTCTAATATACTTTTTACACTGTCCCAATAACACCGGTTGTCTAATTTTTAATATATCTAAAATATAACCTAATCGCTTAGCCGCAACATTCTTGCCGCATCTATCAACATAATCTTTTAAACGTTCATAATCTATTTTTTCTTTCACTATCCAAATTCCTTTCGCGATTTCCGTAATTCCGCCGCAATACTGAGGATGAGCCACAGCATCAATAATTGTCTTTTCTAAATCAGAAATCCTCACCTTTTCAGTCTTCGTTACCCATTCTTCATTAACACCCCAGATGGATTTTTTCTTTACAAAAACAAAAATCAATTTATCTCGCATACCAAGAGGCACAGTCTGCCTCTTGGGGGTAGCCGTAAAAATTTTAATCAAAGGCTGAGTTAACATCCCCCAATAATGCATAGCGCCATAAAAGGCGACATAATATAAAGGAGAATTAACTACTTCTCTGGTGGCTACATACCAATTACCCACATAAAGCTCAGCGCTGCCTAACTGCTGAGGAATAATCAAAAATTTACCCGCTTTTAAACGGGTAATTACTTTTCTTTTAACCAACCTACTCAATAGATCTGTAGTCTGGTTATAGTTTTTTGCTAAAATTCGCTGAACGTCGCTAATCTCAAAAATAGTCTTATCTTCGTCATAAAGCCGGCTGATTAAATTAGCGCTAACTTTACCTAATGTCTTCATATTGTTCATACCATCAACCTTTTGTGTAAGTAATACAGTATGCTACGCTATATTTTATACACTATTAGTGACAAAAAGTCAAGCCTCAATTTTGCCCCAGTTAAATGGAAGCAGTATTTTTTCGTCATCGAGTTGTAGTTGGTTTGGATTCCCGCTTTCGCGGGAATGACAAAATAAAGGCGTTATTCTCAAGTTTTCTTTTGTCATTCCCGTGAAAGCGAAAATCTCATGGATATTCTGTTTCAGCTGACTCAACGAATCTACCCCTATAACTACTTTATCAATACACGGATTGTCTAAAACAAAGTTTAGACATAAACTGCTAATTGAAATGTTGTTTTCTTTCGCCAACTTTCTTAGCATTTCTAAATGCTTTTTAGCTCCCATCACTTTTTCAGGAAGAGTGCCTGGGTTCATAAAAAATAGCCCCTGGAGGAATGCTGAACGCGTGTGTATTTCAACTCCCCTGTCTTTTAAAGGCCTAAAATAGGGCTCAAATCTTCTATCAAAAATACTGTAGGGCACCTGGATAATATCAAATTTTAGATTCTGTTCTAACACAGTTTCCAATTCCTGTGTTTTGTAGAGAGAAAACCCTATTTTTTTGACAAACAAGTCTTTTTTGGCGTTTTCTATTGTTTTCCAAAGATCCGTGTTCTCTGTGTGGTCTTTGAAATTATGTATAAGGCATCCATGTATGTTTTCCGCCCCTAATAGCGAAAGGGATTCTCTAAGTTGGCCTTTGTCTGATATCTTTGAAACAATATCAAAAGCCGCGCCGCGGTCTTTGATAAATTCACCTAGAACTTTCTCACTAACCCCATAAGCATGCGCGGTATCCAAAGTTTCAATTCCATTAGTTTTCGCAAAATCCAATATTTTAAACACTTCCTCTTTGGAAACCTTGCCCGTTTTATTAGCAATACCGTAATCCATGCCGAACTGAACAGTTCCAAGACAGATTTTTTTTGTAAGTTTGTTGTTCATGGTTTATAAACATGTTCAGGCTAATTGTCGTATCAGTGATACGAGCATCAATTCTGCCGACAGTGTCGGCAAAATCTCACCACCATATTTCGCACGCTCTTTATGGAGAATTTCTTTGTAAATTCTCTCCACTATACGCCAATAAAGCATCGTCAGTTGCGCATTTGCAAATGAGGCAACTCTGTTACGCGCTGATTCAATAAGAGAACGGATTTCATCAATTATGCCATCTGTTTTATCGAGAATATCTACCTTTGATGTTTTCTTCTTTATCATTTTCTTTTTCATAATAAAATCTTTCCTTTCTGAACTAATCGCCAATTTATCGCCAACTAATCGCCAACTGGTGTTTTTCTCTTCAAATCCCCCTAACCCCCTTTTTCAAAGGGGGGAAAGATGCTGTTATTTCGGCTACTACTTTTGTTGCTTCTTCATCCATCATCGCGGGGAAAAGGGGGATTGAGAGGCATTTTTTGTAATAGGCTTCCGCTGTCGGGCAGTCACCCCAATTAGTGTTAAAATTTTTCATATAAAAAGGCTGTGTGTGCACGGGGATGTAATGCACTTGCGTTTGGATGCCTTTTTCTCGTAGATTTTTCGCGAATTGAGTTCTGCTTATCCCTATTTTTTCAAAGTCAAGGTTTAACACGTATAAGTGCCAATTGCTCGCACAGTTTGGCGATTCATATGGGATTTGAATAAACTCATTATCCTTAAAAGATCTGTTATAAAAATCCATTATTTCTTTTCTTCTTTTTATAAAAAACGGTAATTTTTTCAGCTGTGACAGCCCAAGCGCGCACTGCACATCCGTAATCCGGTAATTAAATCCTAACAACTGTTGTTCATAGTATCCCAAATTTAATAATCCATCACGCGTAAATGCCCGGTCTTTGTATATCAAATCTTCCGAAGTATTTGTAATCCCATGAGATCTGAAAAGCTTTAGTTTTTTAAAAAGCTCTTCAGAATTTGTAAACACAACTCCGCCCTCGCCTGTTGTTATATGTTTAACGGGATGAAAACTCATAACCGTCATATCAGAATACTTGCCGGAACCAACCTTATGTCCTTTGTAATATGACCCCAACGCGTGGCAGGCATCTTCAATAATGTAAATTTTCTTTTTGTATCGCTTTTCTTTTTGCTGAACAATTTGTTTTATAGTCTCCATTTCACAGCTTTGTCCGGCAAAATGAACAGGGATAACAGCCTTTGTGCAGAATGTGATTTTTCCCTCTATCCCGACGGGATCAATATTGTAAGTTTTAGCGTCTATATCCGCGAAAACAGGCTTCGCGCCGCAATACGCGGCCGCGTTAGCGGAAGCGACAAAAGTGTTGGGACTGGTTATTACCTCATCTCCGGACTGTACCCCAAGAGCTAAACAAGCGGCATGAAGCGCGGATGTTCCGGAATTAAAAAGCACGGCAAATCGGCTGTCAACATATTCGCAAAGAGCTTTTTCAAATTGAGAAACATTATCGCCTTGCGTCAGCATCGGAGACTTTAAAACATCAATCACGGCGTTTATATCTTCAACGTCTATACTTTGTCTGCCGTAAGGGATAAGTTTAGAAGTTTTAGGATACCATCCGCTGAGTTCCCAGTCAGGGACAGTCAAAGAGCGACAGTCCCGGACAGGGAACTCTCCATCTTTATAATCTTGGCAAAAGGCGTCTAAAGACTCTTCCAGAGAAGGAAGATTTTCCCCCAGCTCCCCGGAGAGTTTATCGACATTTAAACTAAGGTTCTTACCCCGCTTAGCCGTAAGATTGGAGTCATCTATACTAATGGGTTTTATTAAGTTCTTATCCAGACCAAGCCTTTCCGCGACTGAACAGGCAAACTCGTATTTTGATAACGATGTACCGCTCGCGCAGTTATAAACCCCTTTTAAATCTTTCTTTAAGATTGTTTCTAATACTCGCGCGAATTTGAAGGTATAAATTGAAGAAAAATATACGTCTTTAAAACCCTGTATTGGACGCTTTTGCGATAAGTTACGCAAAACCCATTCCGCGATACTGCATTTCTCCTGGATGTTCCAGCCAAAGATATTTGTGCGCAAAACCAAAGAATTTTCTCTTTCAATGACCGCCCTTTCGCCTTCGTATTTGCTTATCCCATAATGATTGCACGGGTCTATGGAATCTGTTTCCTTAAAATTTCCTTTTTCACCGTCATAAACCGAATCAGTTGATATGTAAACAAATTTTGTTTTTGGATTCAAGCACGCTTGAATCATCCGCCTTGTATCAACAATATTGACGAGATTTGTAAGTTCTTTGTGTTTTTCACAAAAATCAACATCAGTAAGCGACGCGCAATGGATGAGAACATCAGGATTATATCCGGATATAACGTCTTCTAAAGAATCTTCATAACTGATATTAAGTTTCCGTGTTGCCGCGCCTTTTATGTCTACTTCATGAGATGAGTACCAACCTGAAACATCGTGGATGTCTTTAAAGTAATAAGCAAGATTATTGCCTAATAATCCGCTTACACCTGTAATCAGCATTTTCTTTTTCATAATTTATAGATCCCGGATAAATTGCTTCGCAATTTTCCGGGATGACAGTGTTACTCCGGCACGCCTTCCATTGCCCAGCGTGAATTTTCTATTGTGTAGTCATCCGAAATTCGCTCGATTGTTTCTCTCAATTCTTCAACCGAAAGCCAGTTGACGTTTTCTCCTGAGCTGTAACTGAATGTCTCAGAGCAAACTTTTCCCTCGCTCTCGTAACTTACCGGAGCGTCTTGGTACTGTGTGGCAGATTTGATTATGTAAAAATTCTTAAACTCCAATGTGCTGCGAGCATCGTCCGGGCTAATAAGAACTTCGTGTATTTTTTCTCCTGGCCGAACTCCGACAACTTCATGTTCGCAATCCGGGCCAACCGCTTTTGCCAAATCAGTTATTTTCATCGATGGAATCTTCGGAACAAATATCTCGCCGCCTTGCATGTGAGAGAGCGAAAACAAAACAAAATGAGCCGCCTGGTCCAGTGTAATCCAAAACCTCGTCATCTCAAGGTTTGTGATAGGCAAAACACCTGTTTTTTTCCGCTCTTTAAAAAACGGCACTACCGAACCTCTGCTTCCCAAGACATTTCCGTATCTTACAACACTAAAACCTGTATCCCGCGTGCCCTTGTACGCGTTAGCCGCGACAAACAACTTGTCTGAACACAACTTTGTCGCACCGTATAAGTTGATCGGATTACACGCTTTATCCGTGGACAAAGCTATTACTTTTTTAACATTATTCGCTATCGCGGCGTCAATGAGGTTAATCGCGCCGTATATATTCGTTTTTATACATTCAGTCGGATTGTATTCCGCCGCCGGAACCTGTTTTAGCGCCGCGGCATGGATAACATAATCAACCCCGGAAAGCGCCCTCATCAAACGATCCCTATCCCTTACATCCCCTAAAAAGTACCTCATAAAAGGATACTTTTTCGTGCTCCAAACCTGTGCC
>JBDRBY010000038.1:0-9977 GCA_043822245.1 Candidatus Omnitrophota bacterium | reverse complement strand
AACCGTTCCCCCTTTTTGAAAAAAGGAAAGGAACCGTTCCCCCTTTTTGAAAAAAGGAAAGGAACCGTTCCCCCTTTTTGAAAAAAGGAAAGGAACCGTTCCCCCTTTTTGAAAAAAGGAAAGGAACCGTTCCCCCTTTTTGAAAAAAGGAAAGGAACCGTTCCCCCCTTTTGAAAAAAGGAAAGGAACCGTTCCCCCCTTTGAAAAAGGGGGCTAGGGGGATTTAAAAAAAATCGTACTCAACATAACCATGGACAAAAAAATTACCGTATTAGATTTTAAAAAGAAAAAAGAGGCTGGTCAAAAGATAAGCATGCTTACCGCCTATGATTATCTTATGGCGCGTGTTATTGACGAGTCAGGCGTTGATGCCGTGCTGGTGGGCGATTCTTTAGGCATGACGGCACTTGGATATGATTCTACCATTGGTGTTACCATGGATGAGATGATTCATCATTCCAAGGCTGTGCGTAGAGGTGTGGCCAGAGCTTTTTTGATTGGGGATATGCCTTTTATGTCCTATCAGGCAAGTGATGAAGATGCCGCGAGAAACGCGGGCAGATTTATCAAAGAAGCCGGATGCCAGGCAGTAAAAATTGAAGGTGGAAGCGAGATTTGTTCCAGGGTAATGGCGATAGTCAATTCCGGCATACCTGTTTTAGGCCATATTGGCCTTATTCCGCAAAGCTTAAATAAATTGGGCGGTTATAGAGTCCAAGGCAACGAGCCCGACGAAGCGGAGCGGCTGACGCGGGATGCCGTCAAACTCGAAGAGTCAGGATGTTTTGCTCTTGTTCTTGAATGCGTGCCAAGTACTCTGGCTCGGCGGATCACAGAGCAGCTTAGCATCCCGACAATAGGAATAGGCGCGGGTAGATATTGTAACGGCCAGGTGTTGGTTACTGATGATATTATTGGACGCTTTGATAAGTTTGTGCCAAAATTCGTAAAACAATACGCGAAAATAAGTAACACCATACAAAACGCGGTGAAAACTTTTAAAAAGGAAGTAGATTCAGGCGCGTTTCCTTCAGACGAACACTCTTTTTAGTCGCTCGTTGCTCGTCGCGCGTAGATAAATACGAGAGACGAGAGACCAGCGACGAGAGACGAACGACGAGCAACGAGACATGCGATCATATGTTGAAACTTGGGAAAAGATTTTCGGGATAAAGAAGGCCAGACGGATATTCGTTGCCGCTACCCGCCAAAATGTAGGCAAGACCACAGTTTCTTTAGGCCTTATTTCTGGGCTTTCAAAGCATTTTGAAAATATTGGGTTTATTAAACCTGTTGGCCAGCGTTATCTGATGGAAGGCGGACATAAGATAGATGAAGATTCTGTCCTTATTGACCATATTTTCAATTTTAAGTTTTCACTGCATGATATGTCCCCGATTGCCGTGGAAAAAGGATATACTGAAAAATTTCTTGACGGAAAGACCTCACAAAATACAGCGGCTGAAATAAAACAAGCGTTTAAACATATCGCGGAAAATAAAGACGTGGTTATAATTGAAGGCACGGGTCACGCGGGTGTAGGGTCGGTTTTTGACTTGTCAAATGCCGCGGTAGCAAAAATGTTGGATACAAAAGTTATATTGGTTTCCCCCGGCGGGATTGGCAATGCTATTGACGAAATTATGCTGAATAAATCGGTATTTGATAATCAGGGAGTAAAGGTGGTAGGTGTTGTAGTTAACAAAGTCCTGCCGAACAAATATGACAAGATTAATAAGTATGTGCGGGCAGGCTTGGACAGGTTAGGTATTCCCGTTTTAGGTGTTATCCCCTACATGAAAATGCTGGATACCCCGACAATGAGAGATATCAGGGAAGAACTGGGTATGCATGTTTTGTGCGGCGGTGATTTTTTAGAAAGGCAGATGAGAAAAATTTTAGTTGGAGATATGAGCGTGAAAGAAGCGCCGAGGTATATTGAGGATGACTGTATAGTAATAACTCCGGGTAACAGATCGGATTTAATTTCGCTTTTAATAAAAATACATAAAGGTCGTTTTCGAACTTCTAAAAGAATCGCGGGCCTTATCTTTTCCGGTGGCCTCGCGCCGGAAAGGCGCATATATTCCATACTTAAGCGGACGGATATTCCCACGCTTATGACCAGGTTTAACACGTATAATGTGGCCTCTATGGTACACGGCCTTACGGTAAAATTAAAATCCAGGGATGAGAAAAAAGTAAAGCTGGCGATTGAGATGGTAAAAAACTACGTTGATATGGAGCAGGTAATGAAGGGGATGGGTTAGAGGATAGAATGTTATATTTTACTCATACTCTTTTTCTTGTTTGTCTTCTCCTCGGGCGCGCGCGGTCAGACAATTCGGAGGCATATTCTAAAACAGTTCCTCTTATGGGGACTTTTGTGCAGGTAAAAATTGATTCAGAGGCTCTCTCGTGGGTTGGGAAAGACGGGGTTTACGAGAAAGCTATGCAAAAAGCGCGGCAACTTGAAAAGATATTTAGTATTTTTGACGCTGACAGCGAGATTAATAGCCTTAATCAAACCGGGTCAAAAGAAGTTTCCGCGGAGTTGTTTAAATTAGTCGAGGAAGCGTGCCGGATAAGCGGCATAACAAATGGCGCGTTTGATATAACGGTTGCTCCTATCCTCAAAGCGAATGGTTTTTATGAATATATGCCGGATAAAATCATTGAATCTATCCCTGACACATTTGACGGAGTGGGTTGGAAAAACATCAAATTGGATCCGGAGGGAAAGAATAAAATTAGTTTAGGTAAAAAAACGAGCCTGGACGTGTCAGGGATCGCGAAGGGTAATATCGTTGACGAGATGTCGAAAGTTTTAAAACATAACGGCGTGAATACTTTTTTGATTAATGCCGGGGGGGATATTTACTGCGGCGAGAAACAAAATAACAGCGCGTGGCTGATTGGGATACAAAGGCCTTCATCAGAAGAAATCCTGCTTACTTTGAGCATGAAAAACCGGGCGGTTGCGACAAGCGGTGATTATGAAAATGTTGTTGTAGACAAGACAAGTGGCCGGCTTTCTCATATCATTGTGCCGTCTGAGAGCGGCGCGAAGCGAGAAACCTTTTCCAGCATTACTGTAATCGCGCCAAGTTGCACTGAGGCAGACGCTTTGGCAACCGGCATGATGGCAATGGGAATAGAAAAAGCGATAGAACTTTCTGACGTTTTAATTGATATAGACATTATAGCGGTAGAGGGAACAGGGAAGCACGAAAAAATAAGCTTTTCCAAAAACGCGAAAAAGTATATGTTCTAAAGAAGAGAAAATTATGCGTATTATTGTAGCGCTCTCAGGTGGGGCCGATTCAACGGTCGCGGCTTATGAGCTAAAGAAAAAGGGGCATGAGGTTATCGGACTTACAATGATGACCTGTTCTGACGCTGCGCGCGCGCGCGAGGCCGCTAAAAATTTGGGAATTTCGTGTCATGTAATCGATCTTTCGAAGGAGTTTGACAGTAAAGTAAAAAAATATTTTGTGGAAGAATATAACCAAGGCAGGACTCCGAACCCGTGTATTTATTGTAATCGTGAAATCAAATTCGGTATTTTTTTCGAAAAAGTAAAAGAACTGGGCGCTGAAAAGTTGGCTACAGGGCATTATGCGCTGGTTTCCAATGAAGGCGATAAATATTTTCTAAAAGAGGCAAGGGATAAAAAATACGACCAATCGTATTTTCTTTGCGGCATACCGGGAGAAAAACTGAAATTTATTGAGTTTCCGATAGGAGAGTTAACGAAAAAAGAGGTAAGGGATATCGCGGTAAAACAAAATTTTACTTCAGCCGGCTATTCCCCAAGCCAGGATATATGTTTTGCCTCAGACGAGGACGGATACCGCGGATATTTGGAAAAACTTGGCAGAACCGTGTTTTTACCCGGCGCGATATTGGATATTTCAGGTAAAGTTATTGGAAAACACAAAGGCATAGCCGCGTATACCATCGGACAGAGGCAGGGGCTTGGTATTTTTTCTAAAGAGCCTCTGTATGTTTCTCGGATAGACCCCGTGGCTAACACAATAACAATCGGCATAAGGGAGCATTGTTTACACAAAAAAATACAAGTGACATGGTTTAATTGGCTAGCCGTAAACGAACTTGATAAGCCGATGGAATTTGAGGTAAGGATACGGTATAACAGCGAAAAAAAACACGCGCTTGTGTCTCCACTATCAAAAGAGAAGGCTGTTGTAGAATTCAGAGAACCGCAATTTGCGCCCGCGCCCGGACAAGCCGCGGTTTTCTATGACGGTGAAGTTGTTGTTGCCGGCGCGTGGATAGAAACGTCAGAATAACGCCACGCGAAACATGCGAGACGAACGATAAGCGACAAATAACGAACGACAAACCAATAGCGGGGGACGGATTCGAACCGTCGACAACACGGGTATGAGCCGTGCGCTCTAACCAGCTGAGCTACCCCGCCGTTACGAGAGCATTAATTATAAGTTAAAGTCCAGTATTTGTCAAACAGGTATGACGCGCTGGTAACCTTGGCCAGAGGTAGAGACGAGGCACTGCCTCGTCTCTACGCGAACTGGAATAGCCTTGATAATAATAGGCCGTTAAGGCATAATGTAATTTACAGTTTGCGGTTCAGGTTGAACCGCAAACTAAATGGGAGGTTAAAGTATGGATGATTTTCGTTCTCCGGAAGACCTTTTCAAAAATGAAACGGAAAAGGTAAAGCAATTTGGGAGGGATTACGGTAAGTATCTGCCGATAGTCTTTGTCTTGCTAATGATAATTTTCGGCCTGCAAGGGGCCATATATTCTGTAGGCCCGGATGAAGTTGGAGTGATCCAGCGTTTTGGCAAATTTGTTCGTACCACAGAACCAGGGCTCCACGCTAAGATTCCTTTTGGCTTGGAAAAAGTGACGCCTATTAAGGTAAAGAAGATATTTAAGGAGGAGTTTGGATTTAGAACTTCTTCTCCTGGAATAAGAAGCGTGTATGCCGCGCGTCAGTATAATGAAGAGTCGCTGATGCTTACCGGTGACTTGAATATTCTTGACGTCAGGTGGATTGTTCAATTCAAAGTAAAAGATCCGGTTAGTCTTTTGTTTAAGACGAGAGATCCGGTTAATAACGTGAGGGCGATGTCTGAAGTTGTCATGAGGCGTTTATGCGGAGACTATACGGTTGATGAAGTCCTCACGACAAAACGTCAAGAGGTCGCGTTACGAGCGGAGAGTGGACTGCAAGAGCTTTTAGATAAATATGAAACAGGAATTGCTGTTGTCACAGTAAAACTTTTAGATGTTAATCCGCCGGATGAAGTTAAACCCGCGTTTAATGAAGTAAATGAGGCCAAACAGGAGCGCGAAAGAATGATAAATGAGGCATGGGAAGCGTACAACAAGGCCATCCCTCGCGCTAAAGGAGAAGCCATTAGAACTATAAGCCAGGCGGAAGGATACGGCCTGGATAAGGTGAACCGTGCTAAAGGAGAAGCGGAAAGGTTTTTCGCTACTTGGCAGGAATACAAAAAAGCTCCGACAATAACAAAAACAAGGATGTATTTGGAAACAATGTCGGAAGTCCTGCCCAAAGCGGAAAAGAAATACGTGATAGATCCCAAACAGCCGTCTATATTGCCGCTTTTAAAGCTTGGACAAGGAGGTGAGAAAAACTAATGAAAAAGATTCTTAATATTATCTTATCCTTAATCACAATTGTTGCTATGGGCTTTCTTGTTGGGGCGGTATATCTTGTTTCAGAAACAGAACAAGTTGTTATAACCCAATTTGGAAAACCGGTGGGGAAGACTGTTACAAATGCCGGGTTTCATATTAAATTGCCTTTTATCCAGCAGGGGCACTATTTTGATAAACGGCTTCTTGAATGGGATGGTGACCCGAATCAAATTCCTACGAGGGATAAAAAATACATTTGGGTTGATACAACCGCGAGATGGAAAATTGTTGACGCTTTGAAATTTTTGGAATCAGTAGGCGCGGAACGTGGAGCTCACGCGCGGTTGGATGATATGATTAACTCAGCCACAAGAGACGTGATTACAAGCCATTTGTTGGTTGAGACCATAAGAGATTCCAACCGCATACTTGACTCGGGAGAGATAGAAGAGACCGAGGCTATCGCGGAAGAAGCTTTGGAAAGGATAAAAGCAGGGCGGCATGAGCTTGAAAAAGAAGTGCGCGACAGGGCTGAAGAAATTGTTCCTCAATACGGTATAGAGTTGGTAGATGTTCGTATTAAACGCATAAATTATGTGGAGGAAGTTAGAAAAAAGGTCTATGAGAGGATGATAGCTGAACGTAAACGCGCCGCCGAAAGATACAGGTCTGAAGGTCGCGGCAAAAGCGCTGAAATCCAGGGCGAAATGGAAAAAGAATTGAAATCGATAACGTCGGAAGCGTACCGTAAAGCTCAGATAATCCAGGGCCAGGCGGACGCGGAAGCGGTTGCTATTTACGCGGCGGAATACGGAAAAGATGCTGAATTTTACGCGTTTTTGAAAACTTTAGAAACATACAGCGACACAATTGACGGAAACACAACGGTAATATTGTCTACCGACAGCGCTTACTATAAGTATCTTCAAGAGTTGGACTAAGTATGGCAAGTTGTGTTTATCTTTGTTTGGAATGAAAAGAATAGCACCGGCCATAATCATATCAATAATACTTACTTTTTCGTGTACCTTTTTGCATGCAGGGCCTGTTACGGGGACTGCATGCAATTGGTATGTGGTGAAGGAATACGCTCTTTTAAATTATGAAAAAGAAGGTTTTTGGATGAGAACGGTTGAGCGGGTGTATGATGAAGAAACCGCTTATTACGTGGTATCTCTCGAGCATATCGGCGAGGAATACGCCAGACGTGTTACTGAATCTTGCGTGTCGGGCAAAGAATATGACGAGGCGCTTGAAAATGTTTTTAAAAAATGCCCCCTAAAGGAGGCTTACATAGCGCTTATTGATATTTATGGTTATGAAACTGTGGTAGATTTTCTAAAAGTTCCGCCCGAGTTTGCCAATACCTTGTCAGAAGAAACCGCCAAATACTTCGAAAAAAGCGGGGCGAAGGATGTCCAGGTAATCTACCCCGCCCCACTTGTCATTCCCGCGGAAGCGGGAATCTATAAAAAGAAAGAACTCTCAACCTTTACCGTCGGTGACACATCTGAACGTGTTGAAGATGTGCAGGGAATAGCAACCAGCATAGTCGGAAACGTATGGTTTTATGATACTGATATGGTAGTCTTTGATTCTAAAAACAAAGTGGCAGATTACAGTAACTTTTCAGGAAAGCTAAAAACAGAATGATGTTAAAATTGTCACTACAGCGAAACTTGTCCCCGCGCGTTTTAAGCGTGGGGCGGGAATCTATTGAACAAAACATAATAAGCCTTCTTCAAAAAAGTAATAATCGGTTTATTTCCGGTGAAAAGATAAGCTCTGTTTTAGGAGTTTCCAGAGCCGCTGTGTGGAAATACATAAAAAAATTGCGAGAAGGCGGATTTCGGATAGAAGCTCTTCCCCGGCGCGGGTACTGTCTAAAATTACTGCCGGATAAGTTGTATGGCCACATTGTAAGCTCAGATTTGGATACGCGCGTGATTGGGAAGAAATCGATTTACCATTATGAAGACATAGATTCGACAAATGCTAAAGCTTATGAGTTAGCGGACAAAGGCGCGGAGGAAGGCACTGTCGTGTTTGCCGAAACCCAGTCTCGAGGAAAAGGCAGAATGGGCAGAGCTTGGATATCTCCCAGCGGCGGGATTTATATGTCTATTGTTTTGCGGCCGCGATCCGAGCCCTCTGGAATAGGCGCGATTACGCTTGTTTCGGCGCTTGCTATTGCCAGAGCGATTCAAGATGTACGCGCCGTAGGGTGTGGAATAAAATGGCCTAATGATATACTGATTGAAGGTAAAAAAGTATGCGGGATATTGACTGAGATTAAAGCCGAATCCGATAAAATAGATTTTTTGATTCTTGGTATTGGAATAAACGTCAACGTGGATTTAAAAAAACTTCCCAAAACAAGTACTAGTTTGCAGGCGGACAGGATAAGGCTGGTTCAATGCGCGCTAAAAGAAATAGAGAAGGTTTATTATCAGTTTTTAAAACAGGGGTTTGTTTCTCTCAGGGATGAATGTAAGGCTTTATCCTGTGTGATAAAAAAACAAGTTGTGATAAAAGATCACGCGCGTTTAACTGAGGGTGTGGTAGTTGATATAGACGAAAGAGGTGCGATGGTGGTTAAAACTGACGATGGGGCGCTGAGGCATATTTTCAGCGGAGATGTTATGTTTAGGTAAATACATAAAGAGGGCTGTGGGAGCCTTGATTGGGCCCCTCCGCCCGGTGTGGATCCTCCCACTCAAGGCTACCACAGCCCTCTTTACGAAAGTATACGGATGTTGCTTATGAAACTATTGATTGATATTGGGAATACTAATACCTCGATGGCTTTGGCCCAGGGGCGAAGAATAAAGAAGCGGTATTTTATTCATACTGAGAAAAAAAGAATTAGTGCCGCTTCTTTAAAACGGCTTTTGGGTGAGAATTTGTGTAAGATTGATACGGCAATTATTGTGAGTGTTGTGCCAAAATTTTGTGCTGTGATAGAGAAGAGTTTGCGAACAATATCTCCTGGGATGTTAGTCCGAATGGTTGGAAGTGACATAAAGGTTCCAATCAAAGTAAAATACAAAGATCCTGAACAAGTGGGGCAGGACCGGTTAGTGGTTACTTTTGCCGCGGCATGGCTATACGGCGCGCCCATTATAACCGTGGATTTCGGCACAGCTGTCACGTTTGATTTTGTAAATAAAAAAGGTGAATATGAAGGCGGATTGATATTCCCGGGCCTTCGCTTAGGACTTGAGGCGCTTCATGAAAATACGGCGCTATTGCCGGAGATAACGATAAGAAAACCCGGCGGGGTAATTGGCAAAGATACCTATTCAAGCATGAATAGGGGCGTTGTTTTAGGCTACGCGGCCATGTGTGACGGCATTATTGGGTTGATTAATAAAAAGGAAAAAGGAAAAGGGAAAAAAATAAAAGTTGTCGCTACCGGCGGTGACAGCCGGCTTATTTCAAAATATTCCTGTCACATAGAATGTGTGCTGATAGCGCTCCACCTTGCCGTTAGTCTGGGGATGGAAGGGCGCGGCCAGGATATGCCGAATGCCAACGAGGTGCAGATAGGCCTGGAAGGCCCTGGAGACGTAGCCAGTGCCGTTATCTGAGAGGAGCTTGGTGCAGTCCTCGACAAGCACATCGGTTCTATCCGTAGCGTCAACTGCTGCCTGAACCACCTCGGTCAGGGAGTTAGCCGACATGTCTTTCTGCAACTTACAGGCCAGGATGAAACGGGAATAGTCGTCCATCACTGTCACCTGAGGTAAGATGGGAAAAATCGACGATCAGTAAAAGTGGGCTGAGTGTTAGTCGGGGAAATAATATATTACAACTTCAGGATATCACCTGGCTCCGACATTAGTTATCGTTAGTTGACACCAGACTGGACGTAAGTCAGTTATTATGCCGAGCATACATTACTTCCCATAAACAGCAAATCGATCTTGTGTGGACATAGACCTGATGGGAAGCATTAGTGCTCTCCGTAGTAAGTGTAATATATTTCCGTGGGGGCAAGTACCCCCGCTGGATCCGCTTTGGAGCTAAGTAATACCGAGACGGCCTCAAAATATTCTTCAATGTCGTGCAGTAGGTAAAATATTTGTAAACATGCCGGCGTTGGCGATACAATCAAAGCTAGAGTGCTATGAAGACACTGTCTAAAGAAATCCTTATTCCCCTGCTGACGGCACTGGTGGTTTACTTAGGTTTCCAGGCTATCATTAGCCAATATGTCGTCCAGCAAACCTCAATGCTACCTTCTATAGTTGACGGACAAAGACTTTTCGTTGGTAAAATATCATATTTTTTTGGTGACCCGCAGAGGGGCGATATCATTA
>JBDRBY010000037.1:0-25073 GCA_043822245.1 Candidatus Omnitrophota bacterium | reverse complement strand
TTCCCCCCTTTGAAAAAGGGGGCCAGGGGGATTTGATACAAGATGAACTGTAAAATGAATCTAAAATCAAATGCATATCGATTGTGGAGAGAAATGACAAAATCCCCCTAACCCCCTTTTCCAAAGGGGGAATTTTAAGGGGGAGGGAAGTTAATCATAGAGAACTGCTTTAAATGCAAAGGATTAAGAAAAATTTGGATACAAACTTTTGACAATACCGGGATTTTGACAAAGAGAGAAGAATGAAAAAAGATTTTTTAAAAGGATTATGGAAAGAAAACCCGGTATTTGTGCAAGTTTTGGGCATGTGCCCGACTCTCGCTGTTACTACGAAAGCGATTTTCGGTTTTTCTATGGGCATGGCGACGACCTTTGTTGTCGTGTCTTCAAGTGTGGTAATTTCCATGATACGAAAGTTTGTCCCTGAGCAGGTTAGGATTCCCATCTTTACGGTTATTATAGCGACCTTTGTCACGGCCGCGGACTATTTTTTAAAAGCTAATTTTTATCAAATAAGTAAAGCCCTGGGGCCTTATGTGCCCCTTATTGTGGTAAATTGTATTATTCTCGGCAGAGCGGAAGCCTTCGCGTCGAAGCGCGGAGTATTGAGGTCTTTTGTTGACGCCGTGGGTATGGGGCTCGGGTTTACGGTCGCGTTGATTGTTCTGGGATCTGCGCGTGAAGTATTAGGCTCGGGTTCTCTTTTCGGATATTCTCTATTTGGGGAAGGGTTTACGAGCTGGATAGTCATGGTTTTGCCGGCCGGAGCGTTTATAACATTAGGCCTTTTGGTAGGACTGTTTAATTTGGTAAATACCCGCTTTCTTTCTCGAGCGAAGGCTCCGAAGGGAGAAAGCGCCCTGACGGGCGCGGGCGGAAATCTATAATATGGAAAAACTTATACTCATATTCATAGCCGCGAGTATCACAAATAATTTTGTGCTTGCCTATTTCTTGGGGATATGTCCTTTTATCGGTGTGTCGCAAAAGATAGAAAGCGCCGTAGGCCTGGGGTTGGCAACAACTTTTGTTATGACTATGGCCGCGGCATTTACCTGGATAGTGTATCACTATATTTTGGTGCCGTTTAATCTAATATTTTTGCAGTATGTAACTTTTATTATTGTTATCGCCAGTTTTGTTCAGTTTGTGGAAATGTTTATTCGCAAAACAGCTCCAGCGCTTTACAAAGCGCTGGGAATATTCTTGCCGCTTATCACCACAAACTGCGCGATTCTTGGGCTTACACTTTTTATGATTCTGAGGAACTATTCTTTTATTGAAGCAGTGATTTTCGCTTTTGGGGCCGGCGTGGGGTTTACTCTCGCGCTTGTGATTATGGCCGGGATACGGGAAGAGTTGATTTTCGCGGAAATTCCTCAGAGTTTGAAAGGCGCAGGGATAACTCTTATCATAGCGGGTATGCTTGCCCTGTCCTTTATGGGATTTAGCGGCATTATCAGCGGATAAGCGCGATCGTTTGGCGGATTGGAACAAACATCAATTTCTCGCTTTGTCCCCATGTTACGAAGAGGGATTCACGGTGTTCCAATTTGACAGGTTAACTTGAGAGATAAAAATGGAAAACCTATTTTTAACATCATTATTAAGTATGGCGGCACTGGCTGTTTTTTTTGCTTCAATTCTTTCTTTTGCTGACCGTAAACTAAAAGTTCAGGACGACCCCAGAGTGGATAAAATCAATCATATCCTTCCCGGAGTAAATTGCGGGGCCTGTGGGTACCTGAGCTGTCATGATTTCGCGGAGCATATAGTAAAGGATGACGCTGATCCGGGTAAATGCCGGGTACTTGACGAAGAGGCAAGAAAGGAACTGTTCGAGCTCTCTGGTAAAGACGTAAAAGAGACCGTCCGAAAAATAGCGGTTGTGCATTGCGCGGCGGGAACGGACGATAAACAGCCGCGGGCCGTATACATTGGAAGAAAAACTTGCGGCGCGGCAAATTTGGTTTTAGGCGGCTCGATGCAGTGTGAATACGGATGTATGGGGTTTGGCGATTGCGTGGAAGTTTGTCCTTTTGACGCGATAATCATGAAAAACGCCCTTCCTGTGGTCGATATAAATAAATGCACAGCCTGCGGCAATTGCGTTAAGGCCTGTCCGAGGGATGTTATCAGCCTTCAGGAAAAAAAATATGAAAACCTTTTTTATGTGGCGTGCAAGTCTCATGATACAGCTTTGAGAGTAAGAGAGATATGTAAAGCAGGCTGTATTGGGTGCGGGATATGTGAAAAGCTTTCGAAGGAAGGTTTTTTTAAAGTTAAAGATAATTTGGCATACCCTGATTATCCTAAGCAGGATAATCAGGAAGAAGTGGAAGCACTATCAGCCAAATGTCCCAAAAAGGTGATTAAAAAAACATGAATATAGCGGTATTTGTATCAGGAAACGGAAGTAACTTGCAGGCGCTGATCAACGCGCGAACCGCGGGCTTGTTGGCCGAGGTAAAGATAGTTTTGGTTGTAAGCGATCAGCCGAAGGCTTTCGCGGTAGAACGCGCGAAGAAAGCGGGAATAAAAACTTTTGTTCTCGAAGCGAAAGGGTTTAAGTCAAGAGAAGACTACGACAAAAAAATAATAGAACAATTACAAAAAGAGAAAATTGAAAGCATAGTTCTTGCCGGGTTTATGAGAATTCTTGGGGGAATCTTTATAGAAGCGTACAAAGGACGGATACTTAATATCCATCCGGCGCTCCTGCCCTCTTTCAAAGGAATCCATGGCATAAGGGATGCTTTTGAATATGGGGTAAAGACAACCGGAGTAACGGTGCATTTTGTAGACAAAGAAATGGACGCGGGTCCTGTAATTCTGCAGGAAAGTGTTGAAATAAAGGAAGATGATACTTTAGAGAGTTTAGAAGAGAGAGTGCACAAAGTAGAGCATAGGTTATATCCGAAAGCCCTCAGTCTTTTCGCGCAAGGCCGGCTTAAAATCGAAGGGCGAAAAGTCCGGATATTGAAATAGCACCGTAGAGACGCCCCACCGGGACGTCTCCTACCCACTAAAAAAAGGAGAAGAGCATGAGTACAATCATCAAAAAGGTAATAGGGCGGGAGATTTTGGATTCAAGGGGGAATCCAACGGTTGAAGTGGATGTAATTTTAGAAAATGGTACACTGGGCAGAGCCGCTGTTCCAAGCGGCGCGTCTACAGGAGAACATGAGGCGGTTGAATTAAGAGATGGCGAGAAAACCAGATATATGGGTAAAGGTGTTTTAAAAGCGGTGGGGAACGTTAACGGCGAAATAGCCGCCAAAGTTACGAGCATGGACGCGGCAGAACAGGCGACTTTGGACAAAACCCTCATAGCGCTTGACGGAACCCCCAATAAAGGAAGGCTAGGCGCTAACGCCATACTTGGAGTTTCAATGGCCGCGGCAAAAGCGGCCGCGCTCGCGAAAAATCTGCCTCTGTTTAAATATATTGGAGGGGAGAAAGCCAATATATTGCCCGTTCCTATGATGAATATCATAAATGGCGGAAGTCACGCTGATAATAATGTCGATTTGCAAGAGTTTATGATAATGCCACTTGGAGCAAAGTCTTTTAAAGAAGCTTTAAGGATGGGAACAGAGGTTTTTCATAATTTGAAAAAAATCTTATCAAAGAGGGGTCTTTCTACCGCGGTTGGTGATGAAGGCGGGTTTGCCCCGAATTTGAGGTCTAACCAGGAAGCGGTAGAAATTATTCTGGAAGCCATTAAAGCCGCCGGATATAAACCCGGCGAGGATATCAGCATAGCGCTTGACCCTGCTTCAAGTGAATTTTTTAAAGAAGGTCAGTATTTTCTAAAAGCGGAATCGGATGTAAAAAAATCCTCTCTTCAAATGGTGGAGTTTTACTCTGATTGGATTGAGAAATACCCCATAGTTTCAATTGAGGACGGCCTTGCTGAGGATGATTGGGATGGATGGAAAGCCTTGACGGAAAAGATAGGCGCGAAAGTCCAACTTGTGGGAGATGACCTTTTTGTTACTAACACGCAGAGGCTTTCTCAAGGCATTGAAAAGAATATCGCGAATTCGATTCTTATAAAAGTAAATCAGATTGGCACTCTCACGGAGACGTTAGCCGCGATTCTTATGGCGAAAAAAGCGGGATACACGGCCGTGATATCTCACAGGTCGGGAGAGACTGAAGATACGACCATCGCGCATCTCGCAGTCGCGACCGGTGTCGGACAAATAAAAACCGGGTCTACTTGCAGAACAGACCGTATTTGTAAGTACAACGAGCTTTTGCGCATAGAAGAGGAGCTTGGCCCTAACGCGGTTTATGGTAGTACAATATGGGAAAAAAGAGGATAACAATTTACGCGGTATTGTTAATAATAGCGCTTGTGGTAGTGTTTTTGCCTGGATATTCTGAACTCCAAAAGGTTAAAGAAAGAAACGTCGAGCAACAGAAGCAGATTCTGTTGCTCGAAAAGAGTAATAAAGAATTGGAAGAAGAAGTAGGCAAGGTTGAACGCGACCCTCTTTACCTGGAAAAAAAAGCGAGAGAAAAATTAGGCATTGTTAAAAAAGGCGAAATCATCTATCGAAAAGCATAGCCCCGCATCGTACCTACGCACCGTAGGGCAAAGGCATGCTTTTGCCGACTCGCTAAACGTTCAAAAACTTTTCTACCTGCTGAACGTTTTTCAGGCCCTCAATCGCGCCTTTGCCTGTGCAGACTAAAGCGGATACGGCTGAAGCAAACTTGAGATTTTCTTTTTTCTTTTCCCAAAACAGTTGTTTCCCTTCCAGGCAGAACTTGTATATAAGGGCGCTGGTAAAGGCGTCGCCGGCGCCTATGGTATCAGCCGTAGCAACTTTAAAAGCCGGCTGAAATATCTTTTTCTTCCCATCCCAAAAAAAAGAACCTTTTTTCCCGAGAGTAACAAAGATGTTGGAAGGCAGATGGCAAAGGGCGGAGGATAAAGTTTTCGTGTCGGTAATTCCCACGGCGTCATGGTGACTGAGTTTTAGAAGGCCGGCAAATTCAAACAATTTTTTAATTCTTTTCCGCGCGTTCTGTTTATTCTTTATTTGCGATTCCCGCCAATTAGGGTCATAGGATATAAACACGTTTTGCTTTTTGGCCTGTGCCATGAGAGTGAGCGTATTTTCAAAAGTAAAATCACCATAAGAAAAATTAGAAGCCGTATGAAAAACGGCGGCATTCTCAAACAAGCGCGGGGACAATTGTTCGGATGTAAACGCGGTTTTTTCCCCTTCGGGTTTGTAGAAAAGGTAAGAAGAATCCCCTTTTTTGTTTATCAGGGCGAAAGCCAGGCCGGTTTTTTGTTTTTTGTCGCGGATAACAAAGTCCGCGCGGACTCGCGCGGCTTTAACGATTTTTAAAAGAGCGTCCGCGAAAAAATCATTTCCCGTTTTAGAAAGAATCGAAACGGGAAGTCCTAAACGCCTGAGTTGTAAAGCGGTATTAAGAACAGACCCTCCCGGCCGGGCATGAAAAACCATCCCCCCCGGGGTGTCTTTCCCCGCGATAAGATCAAAAGCAACATTCCCGCAACAAATAATCCCCTTCCGCATAAACAAATTATACCACAAAGAGGCAATAACAATTCAGTTATAAAAAGTAGACATAGTGTCAATAACTATGCTGACTTTCATTAGACAATAAATCGCTTGTCATGAGAGGCTTTATTTGGTACAATCACATTTCATTAGGGTATTAAATTTGTCGCGGGGTGGAGCAGAGGTAGCTCGTGAGGCTCATAACCTCAAGGTCGAAGGTTCGATTCCTTCCCCCGCAACCAAAAATCAGGTCATTTGGCGACTCTCTTCCCTTTCAAAACGAATCAATTGACATAAGAGTATCATATATGCTATAAAAAATAGTCTAAACGAGCTGTTCTTCTGGGCTGTTGACAGCCTCAGGACAGGTTACGGCATCTTTGCTTGGTTATAAAAGGAGTAATCATTTAGCAAAGCGGAACAAAAATAAAATCCCCTTAATCTCCCTTTTTCAAAGGGAGAAACTGATGTTGGTTCCAATCCGCCAAATGGTTACTAGAAGGAGAAAATATGATACAGCGGTATACTCGCCCTGAAATGTCGAAGATATGGACGGATGAAAATAAATTTCGCAAGATGCTGGATGTTGAGATACTCGCGTGTGAAGCTTTTGCGTGTGAGGGATTAATCCCTAAAAAAGCGGTGAAAGTTATAAAAGAAAAGGCGAGGTTCAACACTGAAAGAATCCTTGAAATTGAGAGTAAAACCCACCACGATGTAGTCGCGTTTATCAAAAATATTTCAGAAAACATAGGTGACGAAGCGAAATATCTTCATTTCGGATTAACTTCCAGCGATGTGTTAGACACGGCGCGTTCGGTTATGATGACCGAGGCCATGGACATCTTAATCAAAGACGTAAAAAAAGTTATGGCTGTTTTAAAAGCAAAAGCCTTAAAATACAAAAAAACCCCGATGATAGGCCGCTCTCACGGAGTGCACGCGGAACCGATTTCTTTTGGCCTTAAAATGGCGCTTTTTTACAAAGAGATGCAAAGAAATCTGGGAAGGCTCGAAAAAGCCAAAGATACTATAAGTGTTGGCAAGGTATCAGGGTCGGTGGGAACGTTCGCGAATGTAAGCCCGTTTGTGGAGGAGTACGTCTGCGGGAAGCTAAAACTAAAACCGGCCGGTATTTCCAGCCAGGTTTTACAGAGAGACCGCCACGCGGAGTATCTGGGCTCCATCGCTATTGTCGGCGCGACGTTGGAAAAGATAGCGGTAGAAATTCGAGGGCTTCAAAAGACGGAGATAGGCGAAGTGCAGGAATTTTTTGCTGCAGGACAAACCGGCTCATCCAGTATGCCGCACAAGCAAAATCCCATAATATGCGAACGCATAACGGGTCTCGCGAGAGTTTTAAGGGCTAACGCGAGCGCGGCTCTTGAGAATGTGGCGTTATGGCATGAGCGTGATATTTCACATTCATCTGTGGAGAGAATAATAATTCCGGATTCTACCCTCCTTTTAGATTATATGCTTAATAAGGCGGAAGGCCTAATTGCTAAACTGGTGGTGAATGAAAAAAAGATGCTTGAAAATATCGGAGCAACCGGAGGGCTGATTTATTCTCAAAGAATGATGTTGGAACTTATCAAAAAAGGCGCCACGCGTATGGAAGCGTACGAGATAGTGCAAGGATTGGCCCTTGAAACTTATAAAGGCGGTAAAGGATTTGAAGAACTTGCTAACGCCAGTGAAGAGTTAAAAAAATATCTTTCTTCCGATGAAATTAAGGATTGTTTCAATTTGGATTATCATTTAAGGCACATTGACACGATTTTCAAGAACATAGGCCTATAGCAGGGACTCGAGGAAAACATGAAAAGTCTGACATATAAACAAGCTGGAGTTGATATTGAGAAGGCTAATAGGCTTATCCGGGACGTAAAAAAACTTATTGATACTACCAGGGTTCGTGGAAGCATGGATTCAATAGGAGGGTTTGGCGGTTTTTTTGACCCGGCTAAAAACGGAAGTAAAAACCCTTTGCTTGTCGCCTCGACTGACGGGGTTGGAACTAAACTTAAAATAGCGCGAATCGCGGGTAAGCACGATACAATAGGCATAGATCTTGTTGCTATGTGTGTGAATGATGTTCTTTGTTCAGGCGCGAGGCCGATGTTTTTTCTCGATTATTTCGCTTCGGGAAAACTGGATGAAAAGATTTGGAAAGAAGTGATAAAGGGTATCGTCAAAGGGTGCCGCGAGGCGGGATGCGCGCTTTTGGGCGGGGAAACTGCCGAGATGCCGGGGATGTACGGCAAAGGAGAATATGATTTAGCAGGGTTTAGCGTTGGCTCTGTCGATAGAAAAAGGGCCATAGACGGCAAAAAAATAAAACCGGGGGATGTTTTATTAGGCCTTTCTTCCAGCGGCCTGCATTCCAACGGATATTCGCTTCTGCGCCGGATTTTTAACGACGAGCGAATTAAAAAAGACTATGAGATTTTCTTAAAGCCTACTATCATTTATGTGAAACCTTTTTTTGAAGTAGCTGATTTGGTAACAATAAAGGGCGCCGCGAATATCACGGGAGGGGGATTTTACGATAATGTGCCGAGAATGCTTCCCTCTAATGTGAAAGCGATTGTTTACAAAAAGTCTTGGGAGGAGCCCAGAGTATTTAAGAAGATACGAGAGGAAGAAAATGTAAAAGAAGAAGAACTTTACCGGACTTTTAATATGGGAATCGGAATGGTCTTAGCTCTCTCAAAAAAAGACGCGGATAAGGCTGAAAAAATGCTTCATGAGAAATTCAAACTAAAAAGCTGGGTGATCGGGGAAATAGTAAAAGGACGACGAAGCGCGGAAGTGAGAGAATGAACATACTGGTTATAGGCCAAGGAGGCAGAGAACACGCGCTATGCTGGAAATTAAAAGAGAGCCCGTTAGCGCGGAAGATTTATTGCGCTCCAGGGAATGGCGGCACGTCAAAAGACGTGGTTAATGTGGATATTCCTGTCAGGGAGCATTCAGAAGTAATAGATTTTTGCCAAAAAAATAAAGTGGATTTAGTGGTTGTCGGGCCTGAGGTGCCGCTTGCGGGGGGCATTAGCGATGATTTGGAAAAAGCGCGGATAAAGGTGTTCGGCCCGTCACGCGCGGCCGCGCGGATGGAGTCCAGTAAAGTCTTCGCGAAAGAGTTAATGCTAAAGTATAATGTTCCCACAGCTGATTTTCAGGTTTTTTCTGATTACGGGAAGGCTGTGGAAAATATAAAGTCTAAAGATTTTCCGATAGTTATAAAAGCGGATGGATTAGCCGCCGGTAAAGGCGTTATAGTCGCCGGTTCGAGGCAAGAAGCGATTGACGCGGCAGGGGATATGCTGGTTAAAAAGGTTTTTGGGCCTGCCGGAGAAAAGATTATAGTCGAAGATTATTTAGACGGAGAAGAAGCTTCAATTCTTGTTTTGACGGACGGAGAAAATATTATTCCATTGGCATCAAGCCAGGATCACAAACGAGTTTTTGAGGGGGATAAAGGGCCGAATACCGGAGGAATGGGCGCGTATTCGCCGGCTCCCGTTGTGGATGAAGGACTGTTTGAAGAGATTTTAGAGAAAATTATTTATCCAACAGTTAAAGGACTCAAGTCTGAAGGGATAGAGTACAAGGGAGTTTTGTATTGCGGATTGATGATAACGAAGAGAGGATTAAGCGTGCTTGAATACAACGCGCGGTTTGGCGATCCTGAAACGCAGGTGATTCTTCCGCGGTTAAAATCAGATTTGGCGAAGCTTTTAATGGCCGCCGCAGAAGGAGATCTTTCCGGAGAAGTGCTTGAATGGGACAGGAGGGATTGCGCGTGTGTAGTTTTAGCTTCAGGTGGATATCCGGGCCGATATGAAATGGGAAAAGAAATAACCGGCTTAAACGAGGCGAAAAAAGAAGGCGCTTTGATTTTTCATGCCGGTACCCTTGAAGAAAACGAAAAATGTGTTACTTCCGGAGGGCGGGTTTTAAACGTAGTTGGGATGGGCGGGAGCATAGAACACGCGATTGCAAATACTTACAGGGCGGTTAGTAAAATTCAGTTTGAAGGTATGCATTATAGGAAAGATATAGGTCAAAGAGCGTTGAACAAATAAAACGCGTAGGGCAAAGGCATGCCTTTGCCGATACAACCTAAAAGGGAGCCAACAAATGAAAAAAAAACCGATGGTAAGCATAGTTATGGGAAGTGATTCAGATTTGCCGGTTATGGCGGAGGCCGTGTGTGTGTTGAAAGCGTTTGATATTTGTTATGAGGTGAAAATTTTTTCAGCACACCGGTCCCCTGATAAAACGGCGACGTTTGCTAAGTCCGCCAGGAAAAGAGGGATAAAAGTTATCATAGCCGGGGCTGGCGGAGCCGCGCATTTGGCAGGGGTTATCGCCTCTCACACCATCCTTCCGGTTGTAGGTGTTCCAATGCAGACAAAGCTGGACGGTATAGACTCTCTTCTTTCAACCGTTCAGATGCCCTCGGGAGTACCGGTAGCCACTGTCGCGATAGGTAAAGCGGGAGCCGTTAACGCGGCGATTCTTGCGGTACAGATAATAGGGGTAAGTTCCGTTTCGGTTTCAAAAAAATTACAAGAACATAAAAAAGAGCTTGCGCGCAGGATTGAAGCAAAGAACCGGAAAATACGGCTATGAGAGACATAAAACATATCTTATTTGTGTGTACCGGAAACAGTTGCCGAAGTATAATGGCGGAAGCGTACCTGAAAAAACGGCTTCAAGCGGACAATCTCGACGTAGAAGTTAAATCCGCGGGTACAATGGGGCTCGACGGGATGTCTCCTACCCTTGAAACGATAATGGCTCTTAGAGAACAAGGGATAGACGCTTTTGGGTATATGTCAAAAGTCCTTACGGAAGAGCTTATAATTTGGGCAGATATAATTTTGGTAATGGAGCCGATGCACAAAAATAAAATTTTTTTTATGGCCTCTGAAGCAAAAAACAAGGTAAAGTTTCTCGCGGATTTTGATAGGGAGAGAGAAGAGCAGACAATCGTGGATCCAATAGGTCAATCCATGGATTTTTACAGAGAGACATTGAGTTCAATCAAAAAAGCGGTGGAGGAGCTGATTTTATGGCTAAAAGAGGCATAGTTTTAGGCGCGGATCATGGCGGATTCGTGCTTAAAGAAAAAATAAAAGATGAATTAAAAAAGATGATGTGGCGCGTGTCTGACGCGGGTACTTTTTCCGCGGAAGCTTGCGATTATCCGAAGTACGGATTTGAAGCGGCAAAAGAAGTTTCCGAGAAAAAATCTTGCCGAGGTGTTGTTATTTGCAAAACAGGCGTAGGAATGGCGATTGTGGCAAATAAGCTTCCTGGAGTGAGGGCTGCTGTGTGCGGTTCGGAGAAAGAAGCGGTTTCTTCACGCCAGCACAACGACGCTAATGTTTTGGTGTTAGCCGCGGCGAAGATGTCCGCGGCTAAAGCGATAAAGATTATGAAAGTTTGGTTAAAAACAAGCGCGTTAAAGGGCCGGCACTCCAGGCGAGTGAAGCAGATTGAAGAAATCGAGGATAAACTTTTTATAAAAAGTCGATTTGAACGATGTAATAAGAAAGGATTTTTACATGAGACACCTAAAGAATACCGACAATGAGATATTTCAGGCAATCTTAAATGAGACAAAAAGGCAGAATGAAGGGATTGAACTTATAGCAAGTGAAAATTTTACTTCAAGAGCTGTTATGGAAGCGGTGTCATCCAGCCTGACAAACAAATACGCGGAAGGCTACGCTCATGCCAGATACTATGGAGGCTGTGAGTTCGCGGATGTGGCCGAAGACATAGCTATCGCGAGGGCAAAGAAACTTTTTGGAGCGGAACACGTGAATGTCCAGCCCCATTCCGGATCGCAGGCCAATATGGCTGTCTACTTCGCGGCGCTTAATATCGGAGACACTGTTATGGCTATGGATTTGGCTTGCGGCGGGCATTTAACTCACGGGCATCGCAAGAATTTTTCAGGAAAGTATTTTAACATGGTGTTTTATGGAGTGGATAGAGAGACAGAAAAAATAGATTTTAGTGAAATTAGGACTAAAGCGTTAGAACATAAGCCGAAAATGATAATAGCAGGCGCGTCCGCGTATCCCAGGGCCATAGATTTTTCAAAATTTAAAGAGATTTGCGATGAAATCGGCGCGGTGTTTATGGTTGACATAGCTCATATAGCAGGGCTGATAGCCGCGGGGTTTCATGAGTCGCCTGTGCCGGTCGCGGAATTTGTGACAACAACAACGCATAAGACATTGAGAGGCCCCCGCGGGGGGATGATTATGTGCAAAAAAGATTTCGCGAAAAAAATTGATTCGGAAATATTTCCGGGAATACAAGGCGGGCCGCTTATGCATATTATAGCGGGCAAAGCGGTCGCTTTTAAAGAAGCCTTACGGCCTGAATTTAAGGAGTACCAGAAGAATATCATTAAAAACGCGAAGTGTTTTTCGGAAGAACTTAAAAAGAGAGGGTACAGGCTGGTTTCGGGAGGAACGGACAATCATCTTTTGTTAATGGATCTTTCAGATAAAGGGATTACAGGAAAAGAGGCGGAAGTTTGTTTGGATAAAGCAGGAATAACGGTTAACAAAAACCTTATACCTTTTGATAAAAAGAGCCCTTTTGTGGCCAGCGGGATACGATTGGGGACGCCTGCCGTGACAACGAGAGGGATGATGGAGCCCCAAATGGGAAAGATAGCGGAATCCATAGATAACGCGTTAAAGGCACGGGAAGATGACCGTAAACTTAAGAACGTAAGAGAAGACGTAAGAGAATTTTTAAAAGCGTTTCCTTTATACAAGGAATTAATTGAAGAAATGACAGCGTAAAAAAAAATAGAAAAATGACAAAAGAAAACAAGAAAAACATGAAAATAAAAAGGCCGAGCTGGGATGAATATTTTTTGAATATATCCAAATTGGTCGCGACTCGGTCTACTTGTTTGCGCCGGCAAGTAGGGGCGGTTGTTGTTAAAAACAAACAGATACTCGCGACCGGGTACAATGGCGCGCCGACCGGGATTACGCACTGTGATGAGGAAGGATGCCTTAGAGAAAGGCTGGCAATACCTTCAGGCCAGAGGCATGAGTTATGCCGCGCGTTACATGCCGAACAAAACGCCTTTCTCCAAGCGGCCAGGCATGGCGCGAATTTAGATGGCGCGACACTCTATAGCACAATTCAGCCGTGTAGCATATGCGCTAAAATGATAATCAATGTAGGGATAGAAAAAGTCGTTATAGAAGGGTCCTACCCTGACGAATTCGCGCTCAAATTTTTAGAAGAAGCCGGCATTGAAATTTTTGTGATAAACAGGGAAGAAAATAGAAATCATTTAGAAAATTAAAGGAGAGATGAAATTCCTCTTTGAAAAAGGGGGAAAGTGGCATGTGTTCCGATCCTCTAATCGGTTGAATATATTAAAATTATGAAATGCCCATTTTGTGATAATGTAGATGATAAAGTAATGGACTCCCGCATGAACGGCGAAGGGTGCAGCATTAGGCGCAGGAGAGAATGCCTTAAATGCGGAAAGAGGTTTACCACGTATGAGTACGTGGAAAAAGCGCCTTTGATGGTAGTAAAAAGAGACGGGGCGCGAAAAAGATTTGACAGGGAAAAGATAAAAACAGGCATTATGAAAGCCTGTGAGAAAAGGCCAATCAGTATGGAACAGATTGATTCGCTTGTTGAAAAGATTGAAAGCGAGATACAGAAAAAAGGCGAGAGAGAGGTAAAGTCAACCTCCATAGGTAATATGGTAATGGAAGAATTGTCCGATCTTGATGAAGTCGCCTATGTCCGCTTCGCGTCAGTGTACCGCCGGTTCAAAGATGTGTCATACTTCATGAAAGAGCTCAAAAAATTTCTCGAATAACGGTTAGAGTGCTTCCAAAGATTTTGCCAGCTTAAACCGGAAGGAATTTTTATTAAGCCATTCTCCCAACGCGTTCATTTGTTTGCCCTTGAGAATTTTATTCTGAATCGTCTCTTTTTCTTTCTCAAATTTCTCCGGATCTGCCGGAAGAATGGCGTCTATCCGCGCGATAAAAACCCCATTTTTAACGGTTAAGGGAGCGAGGATTTCGCCTGGAGTGGCTTTTAAAGCGCTAGAGACTATTTTATCAGCCGGCCCTATGTTTTCGATATAATCTTCGACAGTAATCGAGTCGGTTTTTGTTATTTTTTCGTTGTTTTCTTCCGAGATTTTTTCTAAGGAAAGATTTTCGTCAATTATCTTTTGATAAAGGGCCCCGCCTTTTTCTTCAGCCAATAAGACGCTTTTCTGTTCAGTAAGGCTTTCTTTTATTTCATCACGCGCCTCACTAAAATTTTTACGTTTTTGGGGGAATTCTTCTTTTTTCCGTAACACGTAAATAGTCCCGGTGTCATTTCCTGAAGAGAAAAAGATAGGGTCGCTTACTTCTCCTTTTTTGAGACGGAAAGATGTTTCATAAAACTCTTTAAAAAACGGCACATTTGGGATTACGTCATCGCGCGAAAAGGCTCCGGTCGCGGCGCAGTGCAAAGAATTATCTTTTGCAACAAGCTTAAAGTCTTTTCCTGCTCCCGAAAGGTATGGATGAATAGTTTCAATTTTGCGAAGCGCGGTATTTTTTTCAGAAGAAGAGAAATAAGGCACGTCAAGGTATTCGATTTCTATTTTGGCCGGTTCAAAAAAGAGGCCGGTGTTTTTATCGTAATATTCTTTCTCTTCTTCATTGGTAATTACCACTTGGTTTTTAAAGAGCGCTTTCTCGATAAAAAGGTAAGAAAGCACGACTTTGTCATTGGTTTTTTTGTATTCAGAGAGTGCTTCCGCGGAAGAGGCGGTTATATCTTTCATTAAACTCCTCTGAAAAGCCGCTGCCCGTAGATTTTCTCTTACTAATTCTTCGAATTGATGGCCGTCCATATGCAAAGTATTTCGTAAGATGTAGGCATACACAGATTTGTCAAAAACTCCGTCTTTTTGAAATAACGGATGCGGGGCTATTGTCGACAGTGTTTCTCTATCCGAAATTTTAATTTTTTCCCGATACGCTTCGGTTAAGAAGATGAGACGCTCCCAGGCCATAGGATTAAGGAATAGACGGTTTTTAAAAAGCGCGGTCATCGCGTCAAAATTGCCGTAATATGAAAAAAGGAGCTGTACCTTTATTCCTTCACGGCTTTTTGCCAGATCTTCCTCGTAGATTTTATGATTGTTTATTATCCCGACTAGATCTTTTTTTTTGGTAATTCCGCCTGCTCCCCAAAGGACAAACGCGGGGATTATAAGAATGAGCAGGCCAAGCATTACCCTTCGGGCAAACTTCTTACTGCGCAGTATGTTCAAAACCATAGTATGCCTCCTTAAAACCGCTTCCATTGGTAGTTTTGTGAAATAACATCGTTTTCCATTATATAGGGAAAACGTTTTAAAATCAAAGAACTTTTTTTTGAGATAGTGCAACATATTATGGGCACTTTCAAGGTTGTCATCCCGACCGAACGCAAGATAGTGGAGGGATCCAGAATAAGCGCTTTTGATTTGGGTATATGGGATCATTCAACACATAGACAGAGTTAAACAGCCAGAAGGGATGCCGTCTTCCCCCATGGGGGAAGATACCAAAGAACTCGTTATAGATTCCTGCTTTCGCGGGAATGACATTTTAGAAAGTGCCCATAATTATTGACACTACTGTCGGCGGGATAACCTCGACAGTGGGAGAGAACTGTGTTACAATCAACGGATATGAAAGGGTACATTAGATTTGTAAAACTGATAATTCCGCATATTGGGATTTTTACTGCCGCTGTTTTGTGTATGATATTGACAACTCTTTTCAGCGCGTCGCCCGCGGCTTTAATTATAGCCGTGATCGACAAGGTTATTACCGGCAAAAACATAGTTTTCCCCGCGGGGATAACCCCGCCCGCGTTTTTGCTTAATATTGCCGATACGGTGAATGCTCTGTCCCCTTTGAAGCTACTCAACATAATGACAATCATGGTTGTCATTATTTTTCTTCTTAAAGGACTTTTTGAGTTTTTTCAGGTATACCTTATGAGTGATGTAAGCCAGAGAGTTATCCGGGACATAAGAAACACAATCTACAAGAAATTGCAGGATCTTTCCATGGATTTTTACAGCCGAAATCCTACGGGAGAATTGATGTCGAGAATTACTTATGACGCGGAAGTAATTAACGACGCGGTAAGCAGTGGACTGGCGGATACATTTTATCAGCCTATTCAATTGGTAGTTTACGCGGGTGTGCTTATCTCGGTAAAAATATATTTTGGCGTACCCTGGGCTCTGATACTCATTGGGGCTACCCTGTTTCCTCTGATTTTGTACCCTGTTATCAGAATCAGCAAAAAACTGCGCAAAATCAGCAGGAGTTCACAGGAAAAAATAGGGGATATAAACAATATGCTCTTTGAAACAATATCAGGAGCAAAACTGGTTAAATCTTTTTGCATGGAAGATTATGAATGGAAACGTTTCAAGGAACATAATCAGACATTCTACAAGTTAAACATGAAATCTGTTAAAAGGATGAAGATAGTAAGCCCGATGACAGAAGCCATAGGAGTGGCATGTGTCGCGGTGATTATGTGGATGGCAGGGAAAAGTATCATTAGCGGGAAATTATCAGCCGGAGTTTTCGGTGCTTTTATTTTTGCCATTTTTTCTATGATGAAGCCGGCAAAGAAGTTAAGTAATGTTTATGGCATTAACCAGCGGGCGCTCGCGGCTACTGACCGCATATTCCGCCTCATCGATGAGCCTGTTAACATCAAAGAGAAAAAAGAAGCGATTGACATAGCGTCTTTTCAGAAGCAAATAAAGCTGAAAAACGTTTCCTTCAAATATGACAAAGAAACAGTTTTGCGTAACATAGACCTTACTGTCAAAAAAGGAGAAGTGGTAGCTGTGGTGGGGCCAAGCGGGGCGGGAAAGACCACGCTTATCAATCTTATCCTGAGATTTTATGATCCTACCCAGGGAGACATTAACATTGACGGCGTAAATTTAAAAGATATTTCGATTAAATCATTAAGAGATGAAATAGGGCTGGTGACGCAGGAAACATTGCTTTTTAATGACACGGTAAAAAACAACATCACTTATGGACATGAAGACGCTGATACAACACAGCTTGTCCGCGTGGCCGAAGCGGCTAACGCGCATTATTTTATCAAAGACTTTCCTGATGGGTACAACACGATAATTGGAGAAAGAGGGCTTAAAGTCTCAGGCGGGCAAAGACAGCGTTTAGCCATAGCCAGGGCTATTTATAAAAATCCGCCGATTCTTATTTTTGATGAAGCTACGTCTCAGCTGGATACCGAAAATGAAAAACTGGTCCAGGAAGCAATTCACAACCTTATGGAAGGCCGAACCGTTATTGTTATCGCGCACAGATTAAGTACAATTAAATACGCCAACAAGATAGTGGTCCTGGATAAAGGCCGGGTCGTGGGTAGCGGCACGCATGAGGAACTTATAGAGACAAATCCTTTGTACAAAAAACTTTATGAGATGCAATTCGCCATTTAAAGAAGTAGAGACGTGAGGAAATCGCGTCTCTACTCTATTATTTTTCTTGCAATTGCACGTATTTTCTATATAATATCCGTTCAGGTACATGGCAAAACCATCATGGTTGAAGGTCTAGCCGGAAGTGGCGCGTGTTTGTTTTAATCAGTTGTTGTCTATTATCAGACGAGGAGCGGGCAAAATAGCTTTTTAATCGTTTGAAACGAAGGGTAGGCAGGCTGGGAGGAGGAAGAAATGTCAATTGATTCAAAAGTTATCAAAGAATTGTTGGAAAATGGTGTTCATTTTGGGCATCAGACCAATAAATGGAATCCGAAGATGGAAAAATATATATTCGGAGAAAAAAGCGGAATATATATCATCGATCTTGAGAAAACCGAACAAGCTCTGACGAAAGCGAAAGAATTTCTTGCCGAGATAAGCAAAACGGACAAAACATCGCTTTTTGTGGGCACAAAAAAGCAGGCGAAGCAGATTATAAGGGACGAGGCTGAGCGGTGTGGAATGTTTTTTGTAAATGAGAGATGGCTGGGTGGGTGTCTTACTAATTTTGCCACCATTAGAAAAAGTGTGGACAAGCTTAATCAGATCCAGGAAATGAAAAAAAATGAAGTTTATAAATCCTTAGTGAAAAAAGAAAAAGCTCGTATAGACAAAGAGGAATATAAACTGCTCAAGAATCTTGAAGGGATACGGAAGATGAACGCCCTCCCGGATTGTGTGATTGTCGTTGATGCCGAAGCTGAAGGTATCGCGATCAAGGAAGCGAGAAAGATTGGAATTCCTGTTATCGCTCTTGTCGATACTAATTGCGACCCGGATGTGATTCAATACCCTATACCTGGGAATGACGACGCGATAAGGTCTATAAAGTATATTATTTCCAGCTTAGCGGATGTTATAGAAAAAACCCGTACGGGGGTTATCAAGGAAAAAATAAAAGCGGAAACAGAAGTAGCAGAAAAAGAGCAGGAAAATGCGGTTAAAATTGACAAAGAGGTTGATGCCGCGCCTATCGAGGAAGAAACAAAAGAAGACGTAGGTGAGGCCACGGAGATTGACGTGGCCGAAGACTTCGCGGAAGGCGACATAAAGCTTGGAGAAGAGTAACGGTCAACGAACCAACGGCTAACAAGTCAACGGTTGATAAGGGGAGGGTTAGGAATGAGCACATTAGACGCGGTGAAAAAACTACGGTTTAAAACTTCTGCCGGCATGATGGAATGTAAGCAGGCTTTGACAGAATCCGGCGGGAATATTGATAAAGCAGTTGAGCTTTTGAGAAAAAAAGGCACGGCCAAGGCCGCGAAAAAAGCTTCACGTGTGGCAGGGCAGGGCACGATAGAGAGCTATATCCACACGGGCGGCAGGATTGGCGTTCTCCTTGAAGTTAATTGTGAAACTGATTTTGTCGCCAGGAATGGCGAGTTTAGAACAGTTACAAGAGAAGTTGCTATGCAGATAGCCGCGGCAAGCCCTGTGTATGTTTCCAGAGAGGACGTGCCGAAAGAAGTTATAGAAAAAGAAAAAGAAATTTTCCGTGGTCAAATCCAGGGCAAACCGGATAGTGTTGTAGAGAAGATTGTGGAAGGGAAATTGGATAAGTATTTTTCAGAAGCTTGTCTTCTGGAACAGCCTTTCATAAAAGATCCGGAGGTAAAAATACAAGATTGCCTTACGCAGTTAATCGCTAAAGTGGGAGAAAATATAAAAATCAAGCGGTTTGTCAGATTTGAAGTAGGCGAAGAATTTTAAAAAATATTCCACATGACAAAGAAAAAAAACAGAAGAGTGGTTTTAAAAATAAGCGGCGAGGCTCTCATGGGCAACCTTGGGTATGGGATTGATCCGGAGGTGAGCTTTTCTATCGCCGAAGAAATCAAACAGGTTAATCAAAGCGGAGTAGAAATAGCTATAGTTATAGGGGGCGGCAATATTTTTCGAGGGCTGACCGCGGCCAGTTCCGGGATGGACAGGGCTACAGCGGATTATATGGGGATGCTCGCGACTATGCTGAACGGCCTCGCGCTTCAAGATGCTTTAGAAAAAACAGGAATAGATACCCGCGTTTTAAGTGCTATAGAGATACGCGAGTTGGCAGAGCCTTACATCCGCAGGCGCGCGATAAGACATCTGGAAAAAGGTCGAGTTGTAATCTTTGTTTGCGGCACGGGGAACCCGTATTTCACTACCGACACCGCGGCGGCCCTTAGGGCGGTAGAGATAAACGCGAGTCTGCTTTTAAAAGCCACAAAGGTTGACGGTGTTTATTCCAAAGACCCCGTAAAGAATAAAGACGCGAAAAAGTTTTATAAACTAGAATATTTGGAAGTGCTGAAAAGAAAACTGAAAGTTATGGATGCCACGGCAATTAGCCTTTGCATGGACAATAATCTTCCGATAGTGGTCTTTAATATGAAAAAAAAGGGTAATATCAGACGAGCGGTTTGCGGAGAAAAAATAGGGACAATAATTAATTGAGAGGTGGTCTTTATGATTCAGGCAGACGTTAATAAAATCACGAAAGAAGCTGAAGCTAAAATGCAGGCGGCGGTTGACTCCGTAAAAAAACAATTTTCCACGATAAGAACCGGCAGGGCGCATCCAAGCCTTGTTGAAGGGATTAAAGTGGATTATTACGGCACGAAAACGCTACTTAAGCAGCTGGCGAGTATTACAGCTCCTGAAGCGCGGCTTATTGTGGTGCAACCGTGGGATAAAGCCTCCATGCCGATGATAGAAAAAGCTATTCTTTCTTCGGATGTCGGCATAACTCCCGCGAATGACGGCAGAGCTATAAGGTTAACAATGCCACAGCTTACAGGGGATAGGCGGGAAGAATTGATTAAAGTACTGCACAGAATAGCCGAAGAAGGCAGAGTGTCGATTCGTAATTTTCGGCATCACGCGAATGAAATAGCGGCGAAATGTGAAAAAGAAAAAACTATGACAGAAGACGATAAGTTCCTGACAAAAGAAAAAGTGCAGAAACTTACGGATGAACATATAAAAAACATTGATTCTACTCTAGCTGAGAAAGAGCGGGATATAAAGAGTTAAATCATTGCGCAGTTTGTGGGCCGCTAGCTCATCAGGCAGAGCACCGCCCTTTTAAGGCGGGTGTGGTTGGTTCGAGACCAACGCGGCCTACCACTGGTAAAAAATCGGGCCGTAAACCAATTTGGGTTGCGGCCCGATTGGCTTTAGACCTGTGCTAAATTCTAGGATAGTGTAATATAGGCCCCCGTTTTGCTAAGTTCTAGTTGCGTGTAGGCATAAGAAAACATATAATAAAAACAAATAGTGTATTATCACGCCATGATTTCAAAAAATAGAAAGGAAGCGAAAGATGCTTGATCCTAAATTTATAAAAGAAAATCCGGACATAGTCAGAGCGTCTTTGCTCAACCGGCAAGATGACGTGACAATGATAGAGAAATTTTTGGAATTAGACCAAAAACGAAGAAATATTATTCAAGAGGTTGAAGAGCTTAAGAAAAGCAAGAATGAGTTTTCTAACAAAATAGGAAAACTCATAAAAGAGAAGATGGATGTTACCTCCATAAAGCAAGATGTCAGCCGGATTTCTGAAAAGATAACATTTTTAGATGCCGAACTAAAAGAAGTTAAAGAACAATACCAGGAGATTTTAGACAGGATTCCAAATATTCCGCACGTAAGCGTTCCGATAGGAAAGGGCAGCCAGAATAATACGGAAATTAAAAAAAGCGGAAAGATACCAAAGTTTTCCTTCAAACCGCGTGATCATATAGAACTGGGCCAAATTAACGATATGTTTGATTTTGAAAGAGGCGCGAAAATAACCGGTTCCGCTTTTCCTCTATATGTCGGCGCGGGGGCCAGGCTTGAAAGGGCTCTTTTTAATTTTATGCTGGATGTTCATACGAAAAAGCACGGATACAAAGAAATATTCCCGCCTTTTCTGGTTAATAGAAAAAGTATGCGTGGAACCGGGCAACTGCCAAAACTTGAAGAAGACATGTATAAACTCGAAGGCGAAGATTTTTTTCTTATCCCGACGGCTGAAGTGCCTATAACTAATATGCACGCTGATGAAGTTTTGATAGAAGAGGACCTGCCCATTCGTTATACGGCCTATACCGCTTGTTTCAGAAAAGAGGCGGGCTCATACGGGAAAGATACGAAAGGGCTTATTAGAGTGCATCAGTTTGATAAAGTTGAAATGGTTAAATTTACCCGGCCGGAAGATTCTATGAATGAATTGGAGAGCTTGCTTGGCGACGCGGAAGATATTCTTAAACGCCTTGATTTGCCATACCGCGTGCTTACGTTGTGCACTGGTGATATGAGTTTTGCCGCGCATAAATGCTATGATATCGAATTATGGGCGCCGGGGACAAACAAATGGCTGGAAGTGTCAAGCTGTTCTGTTTTTTCTGATTTTCAGGCAAGGCGCGCCAATATAAAATACCAGCCTTTAGATAAAACAAAAAAACCGATGTATGTTCACACATTAAACGGCTCTGGGGTAGCGTTGGCCAGATTAGTTGTCGCTCTATTAGAGATTCACCAGAATAAAAACGGCTCAATCACCCTTCCAAAAGCCCTGAGGCCGTACTTTGGCGCGAAAAAGATTACACAAATGTCATCCCCGCGAAAAGTCCCCGAAGGGGGAAAACGAGGATCTATAAAAAAATAACCCATGTTATCCCGAATCATAAAAACATTCTTAGGAATACTCCTTATCCCCGCGGCTATCGCGTTTGGCCGGACGTTTTACATTTTTCTTTCCGATATAGGCGCTCATAGCGGAATGTTTCATGTTTTTGAAAGAGGAGTTCTCACGTATCTTTTAGCGCATACGCTTTTTTTCAGGCCGGTCTATCTATATGTGCTTGCCCATGAATTCGTTCATGTTTTAGCAACCTGGCTTTTTGGCGGGCGTGTTGTCTCATTCAATATTTCACCAAGAAGCGGCAATGTTGTAACATCAAAGACCAATGTCTTCATAGAACTCAGCCCCTATTTTGTGCCGCTTTATACCATACTACTCGGACCGGTTTTTTTGATTTTGAAGAACATGATTGGCGAGGATATGGGCATTTTATCCGGTTTTTTCATTTTTCTTGCCGGCGTTACATTAGCGTTCCATTTTGTGATGACGCGGGAAGCGCTTATGATGCAGCAGTCGGATATTGCCAAATCAGGGTTTATCTTTTCGATGGTTCTCATATTCATAGGAAACTTAACAGTCGTAATAGGTGTTTTTGCCACATTTTTCAATGATATTTCAGTTATAGATTTTTTAAGAAAATCAGCCGACAATTCAGCTGAGATATATAAAATGATATACGAAAAAGTAATCACGTTTGTAAACACGCCGAAAATTCGGTAATATACAAGCCCGGAGGAGTGGCTGAGCGGTTTAAAGCGGCGGTCTTGAAAACCGTTGTCCCGCAAGGGACCGTGGGTTCGAATCCTACCTCCTCCGCCACTGCAACCAATTCGAATCTTTGTGTTGTTCATCCAATAGCGCAAGGGTTCGAATTTTTGTATGAGCAACATAATAAGGTTTGAAAGAAAATGGGGACTGTACCAAGCGAGCACAGCGAGCGCGTGGACTGTCCCTTTTTTCTTTGGGCAAGCCTGCGATTATACTCTCCGGATCAAACTGTAATACTCCCCAATTTTTGGACCAGTAGTTAAGATGTAAAATGGTGCATAATGGACAAAACTATGGGAGGTCTAAAAATGGGGAGAACGAGGAAGAGATTCAGCAAAGAATTCAAAGCCAAAGTAGCCTTTGAAGCATTAAAGGGCGAAAAGACCATGACCGAATTGAGCAGTGAATTCAGTGCGCGTGCGACACAAATTGCCAAATGGAAAAAGGAATTATCTGATGGTATTCCGGGGATCTTTACGAGCAAAGGAGATCCGGAGGAGAAAGGCAAAGATAAATTGATTGAAGATTTGTACAAACGCATTGGGCAGATTGAAGTAGAAAACAACTGGCTTAAAAAAACTACCCTTTTAAGTGTAGATGACCGAAAAAGGTTATTGGACGGTACGGAGAAAAACATGAGTTTCAGAAAACAATGTGAATTATTAAATATCAGCCGGGCAGGACTGTATTACGAGCCTAAGGGAGAGGCCGCATATAATCTTGAGCTTATGAATATGATCGATAAGGAGTACACAGATCATCCGGATATGGGAGTTCCGAGCATGACGGCGTATTTGAGAAATACGGGCAAAAAATGCGGGCCAAAAAGAGTAAGGCGCTTAATGAGGTTGATGGGGCTGGAAGCCATATATCCCAAGCCCAGAACGAGCATACCGAATAAGCAGCATAAAGTATATCCGTATTTATTGAAAGATGTGGCGGTAACTAGACCTAATCAGGTGTGGAGCACTGATATAACGTACATACGGCTCAAGTATGGTAATGTTTACATCAAAGGATATGAAACTGTTCCTGAGGCGGCTGCGGGATTAAAAGAATATTTTGAATATTACAATGAGCGGAGATCTCACAGCTCTTTAGGAGACAAATGCCCGGATATGATATACTATGGGAAAAGTTATCAAAATATCCACAAAGAAAGAAAGGACTACTACTGCTGTATCTTATTTTTAGTTAAAACTGGTCAAAGATTGGGGAGAGGCTCTGTAAAAAGGAAGGATCCTATGTATACAAAAAAACTAGGAAAAAAGATAAAACTTGCCCGGATTGAATTGGACTTAAATCAAACTCAACTTGCCGATAAAATAGGCGCTAAGCAAAAAAGCATTTCTCGATATGAAACAGGGCTCGCAATGCCCTCGATAGAAACTTTAATAAAAATGGCGAAAGAGCTTAAGAAACCAGCGGGGTATTTTTTGGAAGGGTAAAATATGAAAAACTTTATTACCAATAGCGTCAGGGGAGATTTAAGAAAACGTTTAATAGAGCTGATTCAAAAAAGCGATGAGCTAAAATTTTTGGTTGGTTTTTTCTATTTTTCTGGCATTAGGGAATTATATAAAGGGTTGAAAGAAAAACCTGATCAAAAAATAAAAGTTCTTGTAGGCCTTAATGTCGATGCCACAAATTATGGTGTGCTTGAGCTAGCCACCCAAGATGACCAGCTTTCTGACGAAGAAAAAACCTACAAGTTTCTCCAAGCAGTAAAGAAGTCTTTAAATACTGAAAATTTTGACACAGAAGAATTTTATGAACAGGTAAGATTTTTCATTCAATTAATCCGGGACGATAAGCTACTGCTCCGAAAAACCTATAAACCCAATCATGCCAAGATTTACCTGTTTAAATTGGAGGAGGGGCAAGTCGGCAGGAAAAACCTATTTATTACCGGGAGCAGTAATTTAACCAGAGCTGGCTTGACAACCCAAGAAGAATTCAATGTTGAAATAAGCGATTTCGGCTTTGAAGATGCGGAAAGCTATTTCGACGCTTTGTGGGATGAAGCGGTAAAAATAACTGAATACGAAGAAGCTAAAAGAAAACTCATTGAAATAGTTGAAAAAGAAACTCTTATTAAGGAAATTAACCCCTTTGAGGCATTTGTCTTGGTTTTAAAAACCTATCTTGATTCTTTTGAAGAGCGCGAAGTTGGTGAATCCTTAATTAAGACACTGGAAGAAAACGGCTATACGCCTTATCAATACCAGTTAGACGCGGTTAAGCAAGCGCTGGCGGTTATAGACAATAATAGCGGTGTGGTTATCGCGGATGTTGTCGGTTTAGGTAAGACAGTTGTTGCTTGTTCGGTTGCCAAAGAGCTTAAAAAGCGAGGTATTGTTATCTGCCCTCCCGGCATTATCGGTGATAGGAATAAGAATTCTGGCTGGAAAAAGTATGTGGAAGAATTTGGCCTTTCAAAAGAAGGATGGGAGGTTTGGTCCCTTGGCGACTTGGAGAATATTGCTAATTTTGTAAACAAACACAAAGATATTGAAGTGGTGATCGTTGATGAAGCGCA
>JBDRBY010000036.1:0-4182 GCA_043822245.1 Candidatus Omnitrophota bacterium | reverse complement strand
TTTAAAACCACGAATGATTGATCCGATTGTTTTTGATGTTCCATGCGGACGTTGCGCCCTTTGTGATTTCGTGGGCGAATAATTATTCGCCCCTACCGCGGAATCAACAATCATGATTATTCCATGAACATGATTCGGCATCACGATAAATTCATCCAAATCAACGTAATCATATCGATCCGCCAACCATAACCACGAACCATGAATAATTTTACCGATATCATTCATTACCATTTCACCATTTTTGATATAACCGAATACGTTTTGGCCGCGACGTAGGGGCGCCTCGTGAGGCGCCCTAAATAACGAGCCGCAAACCGTACACCGCGAACCGCAAAACGCATGACGCAAGACGACATGACACAGGGGGATGAACCTACTTTTAAGATTTTATGGAGTTATGTTCCAATTTTTTTGACAATTTTATGGAATCATGGCATACTTGTGTCATGATCAAAAGAATTTATGATACTCTGGATGATTTTATTTCCCCAAATAAATGCCTCATCATCTATGGAGCCAGACAAGTAGGGAAAACTACTCTTTTAAAGACTTTTTTATCCGATAAAAAATTTAAGTACAGATTTGACTCCGGAGACAATATCCGGCTGCAAAATGTGCTAAGTTCTCAAGATTTCTCGAAAATTTTAGAATATGCCCGGGGATACGAATTATTGGTCATTGACGAAGCGCAGCAAATCCCCAATATCGGAATGGGGCTCAAAATTATTGTTGACCAGATCCCCGGAATTAAAATAATCGCGACCGGTTCTTCTTCTTTCGATCTTGCTAATCAGGTTGGAGAACCTTTAACCGGCAGAAAACGAACATTGACGCTATACCCGATCGCTCAAAAAGAGCTTTTATACCATCACAATAAATTCGATTTAAAACAAATGTTGGATGATTTTCTGGTTTTCGGTTCTTACCCCGAGGTTATTACGGCAAATTCCCGCGATGAAAAAATTGAACTTTTAACAGAACTGACCAATTCCTACATATTGAAAGATATCCTTGCTTTGGAGAGAATAAAAAGTTCTAAAATTTTACTGGATCTTCTTAAGCTGATCGCGTTCCAGGTCGGTAATTTAGTTTCCTTAAATGAGCTCGCGAATCAATTACACATAGATATTAAAACTGTCAGCCGGTATCTGGATTTACTTGAAAAAACTTTTGTTATAACCCGGCTGGGAGGATTCAGCAGGAACCCTCGAAATGAAATAACGAATAAAAGTAAATACTATTTCGTCGATAACGGTATTCGTAACGCCGTAATAAGCCAGTTTAATCCGGTAGATTCACGAAACGACCTGGGCGCTCTGTGGGAAAATTTCATTATTATTGAAAGGCTGAAAAACCGCTCCTACAGCAACATTTACGGTTCTTCGTATTTTTGGAGAAATTACAACCAGAAGGAGATCGACTTGATAGAAGACCGCGGCGGTTCTTTGTTTGCCCGCGAATGCAAATGGAGCAAAACAAAAAGAGACTCCGCTCCGAAAGATTGGAAACAAAAATATCCCGCGGCTGATTTCATGACCATCACCCCCGATAATTATCTGGATTTCATCGTATAGTAAGGGCGGCTCGCGAGCCGCCCTTTACAACGCGCTCGTTCCGCGTTACGCGTTGTGTATTGACGAACGCGAGACGCAAACCGCGAAACAACATCTCGTCCCGCGTTGCGCGTCCGGCGTTACGCGTTAACGAACTCGGTGACAGTCACTTTTTGGGACATGAGGTGAGGTTTTGGAGAGAGGAAGAATTGCTGGATATACAGAAGATAAAAAACACGGATTTGAAGAGAGTAATACATTAAAATTGTGGATAGTGCCGCCCTATGGTAAACGCCCTACGGCGTTTACCACAGGGCTTGGATAAGTCTTCGGCTTCGCCTCCGACTTTACCCACACTACCCACAATTACTACAGCTACTATTTTTGTAGAAATGGAAAAACAAGCAGTCTCATTTTAATTCTTAAATGAAATTATAGGAAATCCCACTTGACAATTATCCCACAATATGGTATACTTCTAATGTATGAAAAAAAGGAAGGTATCAAAATGACTAAAACCAAAGAGAAAAAGATAAAAGGAAAATTTCGCTTAGTTGGAAAAAGTACATTAGATTCAAAGAAAAGAGTAACATTAGGGAACAAAATAATGATACGAAAGCCTTTGTCTAAAATGAAAATTGATTCCTTTAATGTTTTTGTAAATGGAGAGGGAAATATCTTATTGGTTCCATTGGCTACTATCCCAAGCAGAGAATTATGGGTGCATCAAAACCCTGAAATTATGAAGAGCTTACAAAAGGGCTTGAAAGAGGCGAAGGAAGGAAAAGTTAATAGAGTAAAGGATCTTGATGGGTTTTTTGAGGACTTATGATGTTTGAACTTGAGTTCACGGATTCCGCGAAAGAAGAACTTCGGAAATTAAAAAAAGACAATAGCCTTGCGAAGAGATATAAGGCTGTTAAGGGAGCCTTAAAAAACCTACAGAAGAATCCACGTCATCCGAGCTTGCAAACCCATCAGTACCATACTTTAACAGGACCGAATAAGGAAAAAATATTTGAAGCATATGCTGAAAATAAAACACCAGCCGCTTACAGAATATTTTTTTACTATGGACCTGATAAGGGAGTAGTTACCATTTTTACGATAAAGGCACACCCATAAACTGGTAGGGAAAATGAAAGTGAAAAGAAAAGGGAAATATAAAAGGGAAATATAAACTTGACAAAGAAGAGAAGCAGATAGAAGAAGATTTGATGAAAGGGGAATATGAGCCAATAACGTGGTAACCCATTCCTCCCAACCATTCAAAGCACCTGAGTAGTTACGTTATTTTACACATTCTTTGCGGTGCGGGCAAAACGCAAGACGCGAAACGCCATCAGCCGTAGGGGCGAAAAATCTTTCGCCCTTTGCTGCGATAATTAAGTATTGTGTCCCCGGAATTATTGACACCGACGGCGCTCTGAAATTATACGACAAACAAGCAAAAAAATGGTATAATTAATCAGTATTCGGCAGGATCTTTTTTGGTCGCCAAAAAAGCAATGGATCCTTTCAACTCCCCGCGGGCTGAAGTCCGGGTTTCCACGTGGGATTCATGCTGAGGCGGATCATATGTGTCCCCGCCGTAAAGGGAAGGATTTAGCCTGTCCCGCCTGTCCCGCCTGTCCCGCCTGTCCCGAGCGCAAGCGAGGGGAGCGCAAGCGAGGGGAGCGCAAGCGAGGGGAGCGGAGCCGAGGGGAGCGATAGTGAACGCGCCGCCGTATGTATCAAGCGTCTGATAAACATAGGAGGATCTGACAATGCGCCGCAAAGAGATAATAGAATACCTGAAGAAATTTAAAGAAAAAAACAAAAATAGGTACCACATAGAGCGTCTTGGAGTTTTTGGGTCCATTGCCCGAGACACGGCGAATGACAACAGCGACATAGACATTGTTGTAGCTCTGACAAAACAGGATTTTTTTGAAATCATTGGCATTAAACAAAACTTGGAAGAAAATCTAAAACTTCCCGTGGATGTTGTTAGTTATAGAGAAAAAATGAATTCATTTCTAAAAAAACGAATTGATGAGGAAGCTATTTATGTATGATAAAGAACTCGCTGAAGAAATACTGCAACAGGTACACCGTGCTATTGAAATTATTTTAGGACGGTTTGACTCGATTGAAACTGTCAATGATTTTACAGATACCCCTGAGGGCATGGAAAAATTAGATTCTGTTTGCATGCAGTTAATCGTAATTGGCGAAGGGCTGAAAAATTTTGATAAAGTTACCGACAATTCCATTTTATGCCGATACCCTCGAATCGAATGGAAAAAAGTAAAAGGAATGAGAGATATCATCACGCATCACTATATCGATATTAACGCCGAAGCTATTTATGCGATATGTGAGGATAAATTACCGGCATTAAGAAGTACAATCAAAGCGGTGTTAAAAGGCATACAGCAAAACATCTAACAATTCGCTCCGGCGGATTCTCCACAAAAATAGTAACAGCCGTGAAAAAAGGTTAGCCTTTATCCCGTCATTGCGGTCGAAGCGAAGCAATTCCAAAAGAGAGATTGCTTCGGTCGCGGAGTTTACACTGAGAAGCGAATGTGCTCCCTCGCAATGGTAACATGCTTTGACGACCTCGGGAATGGCGGCTATCCTC
>JBDRBY010000035.1:0-12265 GCA_043822245.1 Candidatus Omnitrophota bacterium | reverse complement strand
ATAAATCGCGTCTCTACATTTTAAGAGATTCAATAAATCGCGTCTCTACATTTTAAGAGATTCAATAAATCGCGTCTCTACATTTTAAGAGATTCAATAAATCGCGTCTCTACATTTTAAGAGATTCGATAAATCGCGTCTCTACATTTTAAGAGATTCAATAAATCGCGTCTCTACATTTTAAGAGATTCAATAAATCGCGTCTCTACATTTTTGGAGATTCAATAAATCGCGTCTCTACATTTTGTTTTGTTCTGTTAAACCCGGATATTTACATATTTTTTCATGCGCCTGCTCGATTTCTTCCCGCATCGTGTCTAATAATTTTTGGGAGCTTTTGACAAAAAAATGATCTTCCACGTGTTTTAAATTGATATTTACGTTAAGTTCCGCGGAATAAAAGGCCGCTTTGATAATCCACGCGGCACATCCAACATCTGTAATAAGATTTTTATTCGCGTGCTCTAAAAGACATTCTGAAACACGCATAGACTCATGCGCCTGAGTGCATATTTCAATCGGCACACCTGCGGCCGCGACATACTCGGCCTGGGCTTTCCGCTTCAACGATAAAGCTTCCATAAGTCTTTGAAACGCGCGGCAGTCTTCATCAATAAGAAACGACAGGCGCTTTAAACTTTCTTCCTGTAGCTTTTTCATTTCCGTTAATTCCGGTCTAAGACTATAATTAATCACCATTAAATTCAATCCAGCGCCTATTGCCGCGGTAAGAGCGGCGGCGCTTCCCCCTCCGGGAACCATACTTCGCCGGGAAAGATTTTTTAAATATTCTTCAATTGAACTCTTTAAAAAAACATCCATAATAAAATCCCATGTTTTCTTCTAAAGTAACCCTTTTATTTCACCGGTCTTTACGTCAATATCAAAATTAATGCCTCTTGGAACTTTTGGCAAGCCCGGCATAGTATTTACTCCTTCACATTTCGCTACAATGTACCCCGCGCCCGCGGCAATCTCTACATCATCAATCATAAGTTTAAAACCGCGCGGACGGCCTTTTTTGCTCGGATTATTTGAAAGAGAAAGATGCGATTTAGCCATGCAAACCGGCACCTTATCCAACCCTGCCGCTTCTATTCGTTTAATCGCAATGGAAGCCGGTTCAGAATACCTGAGCTCACTCGCACCATACATGGATTTTGCTATCCGTTCAATTTTACCCTGCAAATCCATATCAACAGGATAAAGATAACGCAATGAAGATTTTTCCTTGCAGGCCGAGATAACAGCTTTTGCTAAATCCAAACACCCTTTACTTCCAGTGTGATAAGCCTCACTGATAGCTATACCGTTAACATCAAGCGCCCGCGCGCGCTTCAACGTCACGTCAATCTCTTTTTTTGTGTCTGAATCAAATCTGTTTATGCAAATGACTATGGGTATGCCGAACATCTTTAAATTTTCTACCTGTTTCTCAAGATTTGAACAGCCCCTGTCAACCGCGGAGAGATTTTCCTTCTTAAGTTCAGCGGGCACTAAAGTTCCTTTAAATTTAAAATCGCCGCTATGCACTTTAAGCGCTCTTATGGAACAGTTAATTACAACAGCCGACGGCTGAAGATTCGCCTGGCGGCATTTGATATCTATAAATTTTTCCGCGCCTAAATCAGCCCCAAATCCACTCTCAACAACCACGTAGTCAGCCAATTTCAACGCGATCTTATCCGCGACAACAGAACTGGATCCATGGGAAACATTAGCAAAAGCCCCTGTGTGAACAAAACACGGCGTATGTTCAGAGGTTTGCACCAGATTAGGGTTTAACGCCACTTTCATCAACACAGCCATAGCGCCCGCCACTTTAAGATCTTCCGCTGTAATGGCTTTCTTGTGCTTATTAAAACCGACTATAACGCGGCCCAAGCGCGCGCGCAGATCTTTTAGGCTTTCAGCCAAAGAAAGAATTGCCATACATTCACCGGCGGGAGTTATATCCACACTTGTCTTCCGGCTAACACCATGAAGTTTTCCTCCACCACCGATTGTAATGTTTCTAAAGACCCGGTCGCTTACATCCATTACTCTCTTCCATGTTATGCCGTCTTTATCTAATTCATGCGGATTTCCCCAAAAAAGGCTGTTATCCAAAAAAGCCGCGCATAAATTCTGCGCGTTTTGGGCCGCGCAGGAATCACCTGACATATAGAGGTTAATTTCATCCGCGGGCAATACTTGCGAAAATCCGCCACCGGCGGCACCACCTTTAAGCCCAAAAATAGGGCCTAACGACGGCTGACGAAGGCACGAAATGGCTCTTCCTCCAAGTTTATTCAAAGCCATGCCAAGCCCTATCGTATTGACCGTCTTGCCTTCACCCATATGAGTGGGAGTAATTGAAGTTACTAAGACCAGCTTCCCCTCTTTTCGTTTATTCAAATGAGTAAGTATATCAACTGAAACTTTCGCGGCATACGTACTCTGCGGCAAAAGATATTTGCCGGGAATGCCCGCCTTCTTCGCGATATCTTCAATAGCTTTCAGTTTCACGCCGGATGTTGCTCTGACATCATAACTGTACGACATTAATCCTCCTGTGTTAGAAATGTAAATTTAAAAACACGAAATTATGGTTTTGAATTTTCAATTTTGCATTTTTCCTTTTTTTCCAAAAGGTCCAAAAGTTTTGCGATGAATCGGACAAAGCCCATGCTTTCTGATTCTTTCCATATGTTCACTCGTTCCATAACCCTTATGCTGATGAAAACCATATTGAGGATAGAGTTTATCGTGTTCCCGCATCAAGGTATCCCTGAAAACCTTAGCAACAATTGACGCGCAGGCAATGGATACGCTCAAGCTGTCACCGCTTATGATATACGCGCGAGGCTGAGGAAGCGGTATGTTCATCTTGCCGTCTATCAGAAAATAATCAGGTTGTTTTTTTAGCTCCTCGACTGCTCTTTTCATAGTCAGCAAAGTCGCGTTGTAGATATTGAACCGATCTATCTCTTCAACACTTGCCATACCTATGCCCACATCACAATGATTTAATATCTCTAGAAAGGCGCGCTCGCGCATCCGAGCTGTTAGTTTTTTTGAATCGTCTATTCTCTCTTTAAATCCAGGATTGTTAATTATTACCGCGGAAGCAACTACAGGCCCCGCCAAAGGCCCGCGACCGGCTTCATCAATTCCAGCTATCATCTTGAAACCGGCCTCTCGCGCCTTTTTCTCATGCAGAAAAAAATCTTTATTTTGACTCAGTTTGTCTCTGGACAATCTTTTCCTTAACATTAACTGCTTTTTTGCCTTTTTTACCACGCAGATAATACAGTTTGGCTCTTCTCACTTTTCCGTGTTTTTTCACAACGATCTTCTCAATGAGAGGTGAATGAAAAGGAAAAATACGCTCTACACCCTCTCCATATGAAACATGCCTCACTGTAAATGTCTTTCCAAGGCCCTGCCCTTTCTTACCGATAACTATGCCGCTAAAAATCTGTATACGCGTCTTGTTCTCTTCGTTTATGCGAAAATGAACATCTATTACATCCCCAACCGCGAATTTCGTAAGACTTTTTTTCTCGTATTTCATTTCAAGATCTCTTATCTGCTGTTTCATTTTATTCTCCTGTTTTATTGAGATCACTGTGACTATCCTCTAATCACTGCAATCATTTAACAAATCCGGCCTTCTTGCTTTTGTTCTCAATATTGACTGCTCAACGCACCATTCCTTTATTTTCTTTGGATCTCCGCTCAATAAAACCTTTGGTACCTTCATTTTTTTATATTCCGCGGGCCGCGTATACTGCGGATATTCTAAAATGCCGTTTTCAAAAGATTCATCCATCAAACATTCCGCGTCACCTAAAACCCCCGGAATTAGCCTTATTACAGCATCGCACAAAACCATTGCCGGCAATTCTCCACAGGTGAGCACATAATCACCTATAGAAATCTCCATATCACTCAAAGCGCGTATTCTTTCATCAAACCCTTCGTAGTGCCCGCATATCAAGATTATGTGTTTTTTTAACGAAAGTCCTTTTACTCTTTTCTGCCTGAGGGGCTCACCCTGAGGAGTAAGTAACACCACCACCGGGTTTACTCCCTTTGCCGCACTTTTTTTTAACTCTGATAACGCTTTATCTACCGGCTCAACCTTCATCACCATGCCGGGACCTCCGCCGTAAGGTTTATCGTCAACAGTCCTATGCCGGTCTTCCGTCCACGTTCTGAGATTATGCGCGTTAATTTCCGCGAGGCCTTTGAAACGCGCGATTTTAACCATTGACTCTTCAAACACGCCTCGAAACATCCCGGGAAAAAGCGTCAAGATATCTATTTTCATGGTTTCGTGTGTCGTATGTCGTGTCGTCGTATATTGTATGTCGTGTTACGATGTGCCATATGCTATATCGATATCCGACACTCATCCGCCGATTCTTTTTAATATACTTTTAACCGTCTCTGATGGTTTGGCTCCGTTTTTCAGCCAGTATTCGATTCTTTCCCTGTCTAAAGCCACTTCGTTTTTATCTTTCTTCGGATCATAATTTCCAAGCTCTTCCAAAGTTTTGCCATCCCGCTTCTTTGACTTCGTCACCGCGACTATACGGTAAAAAGGCTTTTTCTTTGTGCCAAACATTTTTAACCTTATAACAACCGCCATTACTCCTCCTTTTCTCTCCAAACCTTCGCTCCCACTCTCGAAAGTTTTTCTTCTATCTTTTCATATCCACGATCCAAATGATACACTCTTGAAATCTGTGTGCGCCCCTTCGCTACCAACCCCGCGAGAACCAACGCGGCAGAAGCTCTTAAATCTGATGCCATAACCCTCGCGCCGCTAAGCTTTTCAACCCCTTTAATTATCGCGGTTGACCCTTCTAATAGAATATTCGCTCCCATTCTGTTGAGCTCGCTTATGTGAATAAACCTTTCAGGGTATATCTTTTCTGTGATTACACTTATCCCCTCGCAAACAGATGCCAGACTCATCATTTGCGCCTGTAAATCCGTCGGAAACCCGGGATACGTTAATGTGGTAATATCCATAGCCCGTAATCTTTCCCCGTCACGGCGCACGTTTATCCCGCGGGAGCTTTCTTTTATCTCAGCGCCGCATTCCCGCAGCTTATCAATAATGGCAAGATTATGGCTTGCTTTTCCGTTTTTGAGAAAAAGCTCGCCTCCGGTTAATACCGCGGCTATCATGTAAGTCCCTGTTTCTATTCTGTCCGGAATAACCGAATATTCCACTCCCCTTAACTTTTTTACGCCCTGAATCACAAGAGTGGGAGTACCTTTACCTTTGATCTCCGCTCCCATTTTTGTCAAAAAACCCGCCAGATCAGAGATCTCGGGTTCACACGCGGCATTTTCTATGATTGTTTCACCAACAGCTAATACCGCTGCCATAAGAGTATTGGCTGTCGCTAACACGCTTGATCCAAAATGCCCCCCAAGATATATCTTCGCGCCTTTCAGCCTCGAGGCACTGGCAACTATGTACCCCTCTTCAATATGGATCTCTGCCCCAAGGGCTTTTAATCCTTTCAGATGAAGATCTATGGGCCTTGGCCCGATAACACATCCTCCAGGAAAGGATACTTTTGCCTCACCGCGCTTTGCCAGCAAAGAACCCAAAACAGCAATTGACGCGCGCATTGTACTGACTAATTCGTATGACGCGATAACATTATTTACCGCGTTAGCTGATACATCTATCGCGTCACCGCTTCTGGTAACCGAACAGCCTAACATTTTTAGTATTTCCATCATGGTGGAAATATCTTTGAGTTCAGGCACATTGCAAATACAACACGGCTCATCCGTCAAAAGAGAGGCCGCCAAAATCGGAAGGGCGGCATTTTTTGCGCCACTTATTCGAATTTCGCCTGAAAGAGGACCCGCGCTTTCTAAAACCAGTTTATCCATATTTCAATCCGCTAAATGGTTACCCACCCTGCAATAACGCGCTCGTAATTGTTGAAATCAAAAAAACCGGTAACATCCTTAAAATTGTTCTTAACAAACTCCCGCTTAACTTTTTCCGCCTGATCGTAGCCTATTTCCACAGCGGTAAATCCGCCCGGCACAAGAAACTTCCGGCTCATAGAAATTATGGTTTTTAAATAATCCATCCCTTCTCCTCCGGCAGATAAAGCAATCTTAGGTTCAGCCTTCACCCAGTCGTCAAGCACTTCGTAGTCCGTATCCGAGACATACGGTGGGTTTGAAACTATGCAATTAAACAAAGGGCACTCCTCTTCAAAAGCTGAAAACATATCTGAAAGAACAAGCTCTATTTTATCATCATAACCAAATTTAGTTATATTTTTTCTTGCGGCATCCAAAGCGTCAGAAGAAATGTCCACTGCAGTTATCCGGCAATTTTTAATCAATTTTGCCAATCCAAGAGAAACCGCCCCGCTACCCGTGCCGATATCAAGGACAGAAGGGACTTGCCACTCTTTCTTTTTACATAAATCCGCGCTTACTTTCACAAGAAGCTCTGTTTCAGGGCGCGGAATCAAAACTCTTGAATCAACTGAAATTTCCATACCCAGAAAATTCGCTTTCCCCTCCTGGTACTGGACAGGAATATTCGATTCATAATCCGGAGTTAGTATTTCAATTTTCATATTAGTCCGCCCTCAACCGCAAAGCCCTGTCCTCTTCCTGTAACCGGGTTATGACCTCTTCAAGATTACCTTCTAAAATATTCGCCAAATTGTAGATTGTCAGGTTAATCCTATGATCTGTAATCCGGTTTTCCGGAAAATTGTAAGTACGTATTTTTTCAGAACGATCGCCACTTCCGACTTGACTTTTTCTCACGTCGGATCTTTCTTTCCGATGCGCTTCTTGCTTTTTTTCAAGTATACGGGCTCTAAGCACCCGCATAGCCTTAATCCTGTTCTTATGCTGACTTCGCTCGTCCTGACAGCTTACAACTACACCGGTCGGCAGATGCGTTATACGCACCGCGGAATCCGTCACATTTACGTGCTGTCCACCGGCTCCGCTTGAACGGTAAGAATCAATTTTTAAATCCTGCGGCCTTATCTCCAACTCTACCTCTTCATTCTCAGGTAAAACCGCGACGGTTGCCGCCGACGTGTGAATCCTTCCGCTTGCCTCCGTTTCCGGGACACGCTGTACACGGTGCGTTCCCATTTCAAAACGAAGATATTTAAAAACACTATCGCCTTCTACGGAAAAAACAATCTCCTTTATACCGCGCTTTTCAGTCTCACTAAGACTAATAACCGAACTCTTCCATCCCTTAGCCTCAATATATTTGGTATACATTCTATAAAGATCCGAAGCAAACAGACCCGCCTCAACACCACCGGTTCCGGCCCGTATTTCCATTATGACGTTGCTTTTATAATCGTTATTTTCACCAGACAAAAGAAGATCTTCCAACTCTTTCCTTTTTTCATCCATAGCCAACTGAACTTCTTCCGCCTCTTTTTCCGCGAGAAGCGCGTATTCACTCTTCTCGCCCTCTTCCTTCATTAGCTTTTTCAAAGAACCCAATTCTTTTTCCTGGGAAAGGTATTTGTCATATAAGACAACTATCTCTTTTAAATCAGCGTATTCTTTCGCCTTTTTTTTATATTTTTCACGGCAAGATAAAAGCTCAGGCGACGAAAGTTCCTTTTCAAGCTTTTGGTATAACTCTTTTTTTTTCTCAAGTCTTTCAAACATATCCGCCTGTCATTTCCGAAAAGCTTGCCCCCGCAAGTTTAAAACGAGGAGTGGGAATTTCTACGCCTTTTTTTTACTATAACGCTTGTTAAACCGCTCTACCCTGCCGGCAGAGTCAACTAATTTCTGCTTTCCAGTGTAATATGGATGACAGTTGGAACATATCTCCACATGAACGCTTTCTTTAGAAGACCGCGTGTGTACAGTATTGCCGCAGGCACACACAATAGTGCAGTCTTTATACTGTGGATGTATACCTTTTTTCACGTCTAACCCCCCTTATAAACTTAATAAATTTACATAGTTACGCACAAGTATATAGTTACACATTGTACTAAATTCCGCACAAATTGCAAGCTATTTTTTTTAATACTGCCCCGCTGCCCCGGCATTCCTGAGGAACGAAGTGAAGAAGGATCTAAAGCCAAATGAGATTTTAAGGAGATGCCGATAGAATTTCAGCAAAGGGATTATTTTTGGAAGGAAGTAATATACTTTTCAGCGTTTCTATCGGATCTTTTCCGTTCAGTTTCGCCGTTTATAAAACACTCGTTACAACATCATGGGTTTTAGCGCCTTTTCCCGACCGGTTTCCGAACGTTATTTTCCTCAATAACACATTCGGCTTTATTTGTTGTTCCGCGTGATTGTTGTGATAATCCACATCTTTCACATACAAAAAAGTGAAGATTTCATCTCGATGTCTTATGAGTCTTTTCGCGAACCGGACTAACATTTTTTTGCTTGGATTCGGAAAGGTAAAATCCTGTAACTGCCGGGTTATTATTTTTCTTTTATCTCGATATTTCTTATTCCACTTACGACCCTTATAATCCTGATATAAAAGGCCTCTGCACGGCTATCTAGAAGTGGCAGTTTATATTTTAATTGGATCCCCGCTTCCGCTTAACTATTGGTCCAAAAATTGGGGAGTATTACAGTTTTTTCGATTCGCGTATAAATTATCAAGCGGACTTTTTGGCGCGTTTGACATATCGCGCAGAACATGAGTATAAATCATAGTGGTCTCAATGTTTTTATGCCCTAAAAGTTCCTGAATTTCCCGAATGTTAACCCCGTTCATCAGTAAATGTGTGGCAAAACTATGTCTTAATGTATGCACGGTTATATGTTTATCGATACTAGCAATTTCGGCCGCTTTTCTCACACTAATTTGAAGAGTTTTCTCTCCCATATGATGCCTGCGAACTTTTCCGCTTAGAGGATCAACAGATAAATTTATCGCCGGAAAAACATATTGCCAACGCCATTGACCAACGGCTTTAGGATATTTACGCTCAAGAGCGTTGGGCAAAAACACTTCTCCGTAACCCTTCTCTAAATCATGTTGATGCAATATTTTCACTTCTTCTAAATGCGCGTGTAATTTCTCTTTAACCGCCTGAGGTAAAATCGTAGTTCTATCCTTGTCTCCTTTGCCGCCGCGAACCATAATAAAATTATTTTCAAAATCAACATCCTGCGCACGCAGACGAAGCAATTCCATCAACCGCAAACCGGCGCCGTATAGCAACTGCATCATCAATAATTTCTTACCCTTGGCGTATTTTAATAACTTCTTTACCTCTGCTTCACTCAATACCACCGGCAGTTTCGGACCACGCTTTGCCCTGACAGTTTTGTCCAAGCCGGAAACCTCCACATTAAAAACATTACGAAATAAAAACAATAACGCGTTAAAAGCCTGCTTTTGTGTCGACGACGAAACATTTCGTTTTACCGCTAAAAATGTCAGATAATCCCTGATATCTCGCGTGTCCAAACACTCTTTGCCAATATCTTTTTTCGTTGTTTCCGTTATATAATGATAAAATCTGCGCGTCCAGTCTATATAAGAACGTTCAGTACGATACGAATAATGCTTAAGCCTTAATATTTGCCGGGCTTCTTTTATTAACTCTGCCAAATCTCCAAAATTAGGTTTCGCATTCTGTGTTTCTTCAGGATTATTTTCTTTTTTAAAAAACTGTTCAAAATACAATCGCAAAGCATTTTCTGCCTGCTTTACCTGCCAATCAGCAATGTTTTCCCGCGCAGGTAAATTTTTTAAAAACGTTACTCTGTTTATATCCAATGTAAAATTTTTATTATCATTGGCAAACTTTAAAAACTCACTCACCCAATAAGCATAAAAAGGCGCTGTTTCTTCCCGCGCGAATTGCTTAGTAATAAGAAATTTCTGAAATTCCGGCAAATACCTTTTTACCATATTTTTTTCACTCCATTATCAAATTTAAAATACTACGTTTTTTATGATATTATATGGATCTCAAGAAACTAAGTCAAGGCATATTTTCACCTTAACCCTTTGTCTTATTTTAGCTTGACAAAGAAATGATTTAGGTCCTATAATAATAGAGATTTTTAAAAATAACACACTAATAACAAAAACCAGGCATTACGACTATTAATTGTTATACCCAAAAAATAAAATAATAATAAAAAATAAATTACAAAATATGTAGGGCCAGGCCCCTGTGCCTGGCCGATACAATGCCACTGTGCCTGGCCGTTATAGAATAAGAAAATGCAAAAATTAATAACCAGAAAACCAAACGTTCGGTTAAAAGGGTACGATTATTCCCAACCAAATTATTATTTCATCACCGCCTGTACAGAAAATCATATAGAATGGTTTGGTAACATCATAAATGACCAAATGGAATTAAATGACGCGGGGAAAATGATTGAACAGACCCTGTTGGGAATACCGGATTTTTATCCCGGATTATCATTAGACACTCACGTTATCATGCCTAATAATATACACGCGATTATCATTATTCAAAACAATAAATTATGTAGTAACGGCCAGGCACAGTGGCCTGGCCCTACATATTTGTCATTATCGGATATTGTTCGTCGTTTTAAAACATTATCAACAAAAAAATATATTGATGGCGTCAAAAAAAATGACTGGCCGCCGTTCAATAAAAAAATCTGGCAGCGTTCCTTTCACGACCACATCATCCGCGACAACAAATCATTAAACAACATCCGTGAATACATTCAAACCAATCCTGCAACATGGGATAAAGATATTGAAAATCCTAATAATATTGGTAATATAGAATTAAATAGAACTGTATAACAATTCAATCAACCGGACAAAACCTGCGGTTTTGCCGGTTATTTCAGGCGTTAGATGAAAAAATATAAGACTATCAATAGCATAAATCATGTAGAGTTTTATTGTTCTGCCTTCTCAAGTACGGAGAAAGCAAAGGGATTCATCGATCATATTAAAAAAATAAATGGTCATTCTAAAATAATTCTCTACCAAACAGCAAGGATGATTTATTTGGCAGAAATAATTCATCAAAAAGGGCGTCCTTCTCTCCAAGTGCTGTTTTTTCTTATAGCGGCAGAGGCGGTCGCAAAGTTAGCTTATAATTTTCGAGGCGAAGGGAAAAGTCGACATTATGTGAAGAAATTTTTTAAAAATATTTGTAATACTGAACATCAAAATAAATTATCAAGAGCATTCAGGAAACAAATCACAGAAATTGACTTTATGTCTGAAAATTATTTAACTATAGATGAGACCATAGATTTTTTGTATGCTATAAGATGTGATGTTGTACATCGGGGTATCTACTTTGACAATTTATCTCTCAAAGATAATCTCACCGATGAGAATGAGTTATTTACATGGAATAATCAATCTATTTCTCCAAATATCTCGACAAATGATTTATGTAATATCATTATAGAAGGGACTATAATAGATTGTCGCATGGCGCTACCAGAAAACGATGCATATAAAAATTGAATTAACGAGGGCGTATAGACGTTTTATGTAACATAAGGTAATATTAGTTGCGTAAAAACGGTAAAACATCTAACCAATATACAGGAGGGATGGCAATGAGTCGTAAAGAAGTAATAAAATATTTAAAGAAATTCAAAGAAGAAAACAATAATAAATACCACATAGAACGCCTTGGGGTTTTTGGGTCAGTTGCTAGAGATACAGCGAGTGACAACAGTGATATAGACATTGTTGTAGTTTTGACAAGACAGGATTTGTTCGAAATTATCGGCATTAAACAAGGCTTAGAAGAAAGTTTAAAATCTTCCGTAGATGTTGTTAGTTATAGAGAGAAAATGAATTCATTTTTGAAGAAACGAATTGATAAGGAGGCTGTTTATGTATGACAAAGAACTTGCCAGAGAAATTTTACGGCAAATATACCATGCTACCGAACTTATTTTAAAACGGTTCGGCTCAATTGAGACTATTAACGATTTTACAGATAGCCCCAAAGGAATGGAAAAATTAGATTCTATTTGTATGCAACTAATTGTAATTGGCGAAGGATTGAAAAACTTTGATAAAGTTACCGATAATTCAGTTTTATGCCAGTATCCTCAAATTGAATGGAAAAAAGCAAAAGGGATAAGGGATATTATCACTCACCATTATATTGATATTAACGCCGAAGCTATTTATGAGGTGTGTAAAAATAAAATCCCATCATTAAAAAACGCGATCGAAACGATATTGAAAGACATAAAATAAAAACATCTATCAATTCGCTCCAGCCGACCAAAAAGCTGC